>NZ_JBIAXS010000001.1:567378-624894 GCF_042896885.1 Streptomyces sp. NPDC001231 | reverse complement strand
ACCACAGCAACCTCGTCCGGAGTCACACACTCCCAACGCCACACCGGCCCAGAAGGACACGCACCACCACACCCGACCTGACCAAGCCCTACTAGTGCTGTGACCGGAAAGGTTCACCGGCTCGCGACGCCCGGCACGGCACCTCGCCGCGTTGTCGCATCACCCGAGTACATCCAGCACGCGAGTCATGCTCCGCCTTGCGATGCACCGCACCGGACGCCGCGAGCTTCCCGGCAAACCTTTCCGGTCACAGCACCAGTGCCCCGACAGGCAACGGCACTAGATCTCCTGGGCATTCCCTGGCCCAGCGTCAGTCCTTCAGCCTTCAAGCCCCCCGGGTCCTCAGGTCTTCAGGCGGGGATCGGGCTGCTTCGTGACGGGTGTCAGCGAGGGGACCTGTCGGTAGAAGATGTCGATGTCCACCTCTTCGCCGCCGACGGTCAGGGTGTCCCAGGCTCCGCTCGCGAGCAGGGTGCGGACGGTTTCGGGCTTCAGTTTCCGCAGGTGGTCGCGGAGGGTCGCGTCGTCCGGCATGCCCGGGACCCGCGGTGAGAGGCGGTCGCGGATCTCCCGCAGCCGTTCCATGAACGCGTCGATGTCCGCCTCGTTCGCCCTGTCCGCCCCGCCGTCCGGATCCTCCGGGACGGCCGCCTCGATGCTCTGCGCGATCGTGTCCTTGATCGCACAGGTGTCGCCGTGTTCGTCGGTGGTCACCATCGCGTTCCAGGCACGGCTCTTGTGCCGGTACTGGAGCATCGACATCGCCGCCTCGTGACGGACGAAGTCGGCGTCGCGGAAGGCCTTCCCCCGCCAGGCGTTGCTGAGGGAGCGTGCGAGCGAAATGGCCGACGCGAGTCCGCTGTTGAGCCCGCGCCCCGGCCAGAAGTGGATCGCGTTGGCGGCATCCCCGAGCAGGAAGCCGTACGTTCCCGGGGTGGCGGGCGTCGCGGAGTGGAGCCGGGCGGTGAAGCGCGGCCGCTGCACCATGTCCAGGCGGAACCCGGTGACGGCGCTCAGGTTCTTCTCGGTGACGCCGAAGAGGACGAGGCCCTCCAGCACGCGCTTCCACAGGGCCGAACCCTTGACCAGGGCGGGCAGGAACAGCGTGCCGTGCGTCGAGCAGCGGAAGTCCCCTTCCTCGTTGCGGCCCATGAGACAGGGCCGTGAAGCGACACACTGCTCGAACACGTGCCGGACGGGGTCGACCCCGATCACCTCCTGGGCCTCGGCGTCAGTGAGGCGCATGTTCAGGAAGCCCTCGCCGCGCAGGGAGTTCAGAAGGAAGCGGTTCTGCGCCACCGTCAGCAGGACGGCCATGGGGTCCGGCAGATCGGACTTCACCCGCAGCCCCAGCACGACGTCCTGGACGTGCTGCCCCTTCAGGGAGTAGATCGACGCGTCGGGGGCGCCGAACTTGTCGCTGAGGTGATCCCGGGTCCGTGAGCGGCCGCCCTCGCAGATGGCGAGCACATGGTCCTTGACCACCGTCTCGCGCTGCTCGGCCGCGTCGAAGCGGGTGGGAACGAGCCGGATCCGGTCGGATTTCTCGTTCGCCATCTCCAGGAGTACGTCCTCGACGTAGGCGATCCGGATGTTCCGCGGGCCGTAGCCCTGTACGGAGTCCGGTCCGGCCGGCCACATCTCGGTGTACGCGCCGGCGCCGAACAGGCGCTCCTGGACCTTCTCGGGGAGGTTCAGGTACTGGCGGCTCTGGACGGTCACGACCTGCTGCCGCCGGACGTTGCCCTGTGTCTCGTTCTTCCAGACGACCCGCGAGCCGTCCTGGGTCCAGCGGCCGTCGTAGACGGTGATGGCCACGCGCCGCCCGATCAGGTGCTCCAGCAGCAGGGCGAAGCTCAGCCCCACGGGACCGCCGCCCGAGACGGTGACGTTCAGGACCGGGCCCGGCGCGGCGGCCGCGAGCGGGTTCGGGACATCCGTGATCGTCTCCATCGCCTCGGGGATCTCGAAGCAGAAGACCTCGTCGCCGATCGTGATCTCGTCCCCGGAAGCGAGGACGTGGGACGTCACCTGCCTCCCGTTGACCAGCGTCCCGTTCCGGCTTCCCCGGTCGTACAGGACGTACCGGTCGGCCTCCCGCAGCACCTCCGCGTGCAGACGCGAGGCCCGCCCACTGGCGATCACGACACTGCTGTCACCGCTGCGGCCGAAGGTGACCGGAGCGGCGCCGACAGAGAACCGCCGCCCGGCCAGGGGCCCCACACGCCCGGTGATCGAAGCCGGCATGGCCACTCCCCCTTGGATCTGTCCGTACTGGCCGTAAGCCGGCCGTGGCCAGGACGCCGACCGACTCGAATCAACAGCTCGGCACAGACAGCCGTGTTCCCCCCACGCCCGTTGCCCCAGCCCCCAACAGGTGGGTTCCAGGTTCGCGCCACGGTCGCCCCCGCGCAAGGCCGTAAGGCGGGAAGGTGCAGATCAGGTGTGGTGTGGTGGGAGGGGCGTGGGGGGAGTCAGGTATCAGTGCGATTCGCGTTGAGAGCAGCGGCCCGATCGCCGGAGGGGGCCGGTCCGTTGCGATGTTACGTCCGCCTCAAGGCGTCCGGAGCAGGCTCTGCGTCGCACTCGGCCGGCGGGTTCAGCAGTTGGGCGATGTCGCGGGCGGCGGCGACGACCTGCTCATTGCTCGCCTCCAAGCCCTGGGCCGCGAAGAAGGCGAGGTTGATGCTGAACAGGGCCATGCGGATGCGCAGTGCCTCCTCCACGGAGGCGTTCGGGCCGGTGAGGGCGTCGAAGAGGGCGGTCAGCCGCTCGAAGACGTTCTCCCGGCCGGGATGCAGTTCCTTGACGACGTGCTGGTTGGCGAAGGCGAACCGCACCGCCTGCAGGCCCTGCTGAGAGACCAGGTCGATCATCCGGTCGATGGTCTGCGCGCGCAGTCGAGGGCCGGGAGGCTGCGTACGGGCCCAGTCGACGAGTTCGTCCAGGGCCGCCAGGTGCTCGGTGAACAGCGAGCGGACGATGTCTTCCTTGCCGTTGAAGTGGTAGTACAGGGCTGCCTTGGTGATGCCCAGGCGCTCGGCGATCTCTCGCAGGGAGGTGGCCTCGTAGCCTTGTGCGGCGAACAGTTCCAGGGCCACCTTGCGGATCTCGGCCTTGGTGTCGCTGCCTCGCCGGTGTCCTGCGCCCGCCATCTTCATCCGCCTTCTTCCGGTGGTGCCGCGTCCGACATCCGACCGATCTTCGTCGCCGGGGGTCTCGCTTGCAAGCTTACCGCCCGGCAAGTAAGTTACCTAACGGCCGGTAGGTGACGCCGTGACGTCGAAGCAGGTTTCTCCCCGTGTACCGTCCGTCCGCGCAGGCGCTGCGGGACGGGTGTGCCACGTGCGGTCCGCTACCCGCCAGCACTCCCGTTCCCAAGAAAGGCACTGCCCATGGCGTCGACCGCAGCCAATCCCGACCAGGGGTCACCGCCCCGGTTCACCCACCGCGAGATCATGGTGACGATGAGCGGCCTGGTCATCGCGCTGCTGCTGGCCATGCTCGACAACATGATCGTGGCTCCCGCCCTGCCCACGATCGTGGGCGATCTGGGCGGGCTCAACCACCTGGCCTGGGTGACCACCGGCTACGTTCTGGCCTCCACCGTCGCCACCCCGATCTGGGGCAAGCTCGGTGACCTGCTCGGCCGGAGGATCACCTTCCTGTCCTCCATCGTGATCTTCCTGCTCGGCTCGGTGCTGTGCGGCATGTCGCAGAACATGGGCGAGCTGGTCGGCTTCCGCGCTCTGCAGGGCCTCGGTGCCGGCGGCCTGATGGTGGGCGTCATGGCGGTGGTGGCCGAGATCGTGCCGCCGCGTGAACGCGGCAAGTACCAGGGCGTGATGATGGCCGTGATGCCGGTCGCCATGATCGGCGGGCCGCTGGCCGGCGGCTTCATCACCGACCACCTCAGCTGGCGCTGGGCCTTCTACGTCAACCTGCCGCTGGGCGTCGTCGCCCTGGTGGTGTGCTGGTTCACCCTGGCCAAGCTGCCGCGTGGCACCGGCCGGGTGCGCATCGACTGGACCGGGGCGGCCCTGCTCACCGTCTGGATCACCGCGCTGGTCCTGATCACCAGCTGGGGCGGCAACGAGTACGACTGGTCCTCGGCGACGATCATCGGCCTGGCGGTGGTGACCGTGGCGGCCTTCGTCGCCTTCGTGTTCGTCGAACGCCGCGCCGTCGAGCCGATCATGCCGCTGTCGGTCTTCGGCAACCGTGACTTCTCCCTGGCCGGGGCGCTCAGCTTCATCGTCGGCTTCGCCCTCTTCGGCGGAGTGACCTTCCTGCCGCAGTTCCAGCAGTTCGTGCAGGGCTCCTCCGCCACCAACAGCGGCCTGCTGCTGATGCCGATGATGCTCGCCTCGATGGCGCTCTCGCTGGCCGGCGGCGCCATGATCAGCCGGACCGGCCGCTACCGCGCCTGGCCGATCGCCGGCACTGTCCTGATGGCCGCCGGACTGGCCCTGTTCGCCACCATGGACACCGGCACCTCCCGCACCGTCACCTCGCTGTACATGGTCGTGCTCGGCGCCGGCATGGGCTGCCTGATGCAGACCACCATGCTGATCGCCCAGAACAACGCCCCGCTGAAGGACATGGGCGCCGCCACCGGTGCCGCGACCTTCCTCCGCAACATGGGCGGCTCCCTGGGCGTCTCCCTGCTGGGCTCGGTCTACGCCTCCACCCTCACCGACTCCGTCGCCTCCCACGGCGGTATGGCGACCGGCTCCGGCGGCTCGGCCGCGGTGTCGCAGATGACTCCGGAGGCTCTCAAGAACCTGCCCGAGGCAGCCCGGCAGGTGTTCCAGCAGGCCGTCACCGAAGGCGTCAGCTCCGTCTTCACCTGGGGCGCGGTGGTGGCCGGCGCGGGCCTGCTGATCGCCGTGCTCATCCGCCAGGTGCCGCTGCGGGGCTTCGAGGCACCGGCCCCCGCCGACCCCTCCGGCAAGCCCGGAGCAGCCCAGGACGACCAGGGGGCCACCGAGAAGGCCCCAGCCGGCAGCTGACGGCCCACCGCCTCCTCTCTCCGCTCGGGGACGGGCAGGAGAGGGGACTGCCCCTCCCCGTCAGGGGACGGCCGGGGAGGGGGCACCGCCGGGGCCGGTCCGTTACGGACCGGCCCCGGCGGATCCGCTGTCCTGCCCGAACTGACGGCATGTTCGCCGCCGCGTTCAGCTGATCGGGGAGCGCACCGAGCCCGGCCCGGGATCATCCGATCCGGGCCGGGCCCGCGCAGGTCCACTGCGCGCACAAGCACCGACGTCGAAGACGACTGCGCGAATCACGGGGCGGGGCAGTCATTCGGGCCGCAGCGGACCACGGCCGAACATCGAGAGCACCTCGTAACTCTTGTCCGTGGGGCCGGGCTTGCTCAGCTCCATCGCAAACCCACCGGTGAACAGTTCCTGGTCGACAGGGCGCTCATGGATCCAGTCCCGGATCACCTCGCGGAAAGTGATCTTCCATACGCCGTCGCGTTCCTCGTACCGATTGAAAGTGCGGCTGGCAGCGATCAACTCGCGTGCTGGATCCCCGAACCGATGGTACGAGAGGCGATGTGTCTCCCCCTCGGCGGATTTTCCATCCACCTTGTACCACTCATTCAGCAAGTAATGAGTGGTGTTCTCGAACCGGGGCTTGAAATCATCGATGATCCAGTCCACCCACTCGTCCACTCCACCTTCCTTCATGTTGCCCAGGCGAACGAAGGCGTCCTCGAAGAAGATCGATTTCAGCAGCTGGGGGTCACGCCGGTCGATCCCGCGGCAGTAAGCGACTTCGAGATCGTGCAGCCGGTCCTTCACCTTCAGGTCCCGAAGAAAACGAAGATCTTCCTCGGCCACCACGCTGTCGGCGCGAGCTGTGTCGTCAGTCATTGTTTCTCTCCCTCGGGTGAGGATTCAGGCATGTAGGAGCAGGTACGGCAGAGTGCGGTCCCTGTCACACCTCGAGTTGCCGGCCGGTACGGTCCGGGAGCAGGCGGATCGCGAAGGCGGACACCAGGATCGTGAGGAGCCCGTAGCCGGTGACCAGCAGGGTTCCGTTCCCCGAGATCTGCATCAGCCACGTCGCGAGGAATGGCGCCGGCGCGGCGAACACCATGTTTCCGCCGGTGAGTCCGAGAGCCGATCCGGTGTACCGGACCGGGGTCGGCAGCGCCTCGGCGTAGAAAGCTCCCTGGCACCCTGTCATGAACTGCACACCGCACAGCGCACCCGTGATGGCGAGCGCGGCCATCCACCAGTTGCCCGTGTCAAGGATCAGGAAGAACGGGACGAGGAAGGCCAGCAGCACTGCGAGGCCTGTGAAAAGGACGCGCTTTCGGCCGATCCGGTCGCTGGACCAGCCGCCGAGCAGGCTTGCCGCGATGGAAATCGAATTCGCGACGACCATCAACCCGAACGTGGAGCTCTTGTCGAATCCGAGCTGGCCCGTGAGGTAGCTGGTGGCGAAAGTAACCGTGATGTAGTAGAGCGCCCCCGGCGCAGCCCACGCGAGCACCAGCAGCGTCACCGTCTTCCAGTGCTGCCTCAGCAGCCCGCGTGTGGCCTGCTCGCTCTTGCCCTCGCTGGCGAGGAAGGCCGGAGTCTCCTCGACGCGGTGCCGGATGTAGTAGCCGACAGCGATGAGTGCCACACTCATCAAAAAGGGCACCCGCCAGCCCCAGCCGGCGAACTGGTCCTCAGTGAGCCACGCGGCGAGCCCTGTCAGGGTGAGCGTGGCGAGTACCTGACTGATCGGCGATCCCACCGACATCAGGGCACCCGCGATACCACGGCGCCGGTTCGGCGAGTGCTCCATCACCATGAGCTGCGACCCGGTCAGCTCGCCCCCCAGGGCAAAGCCCTGCAGGAAGCGCAGTAGCACCAGCGCAGCCGGAGCCGCGATTCCCACGCGGGCGTAGGTCGGAAGCACACCGATCAGCACCGACGCCGCGCCCATGAGCAGCAGCGTGAACATCAGTATGTTCCGGCGGCCGAACCTGTCACCCAGCATGCCGAACACGAGGCCGCCCAGTGGCCGCGCCACCAGCCCGACCCCGAAGGTCGCGAACGACGCCAGCAGCGCGGCACCCGGCGCCAGGTCGGGGAAGAACAACTGCGGGAACACCGTGGCCGACAACGCGCCGTACACGGAGAAGTCGAACCACTCCAGCGCGGAACCCAACGCGCCACTGATGACCGCTCGCCGGGCGGTGGGGGTCCCGCTACCGGCCTCTGCACTCCCCGACGCCACGACCGGCCGGCCTGCTTCGACCTGCGCATCCAGCCCACTGACTCTCATCGCTTCGCTCTCCTTGGGTGTCCTCACTGCACGGCACGTCACACGGACTCACAGGCGGTTCACGCCTTCACGGCCACTTACGCCACGGGCACGCAGAGGGGTGATCTCGCGCCCAGCAGTCCGCGCCACGCAAGAGACGCTCGTTCGAGTGTGCGTTCACCCGCGGACGTCGAGAGCATCCAATATGAGGGAGTGAACAGTCAATCATTCCCTGTATGTGGGACCATTGAGGGGTGAACACTCTGCAAACCGTGGACAGAGCACTTCGCCTGCTCAAACTGGCCCAGCAGGAGCCAGTCATCACCCTTGCCCGTGCCGCCGGTGAACTGGGCGTGGGAACCTCCGTCGCCCATCGGCTCCTGGCCACCCTTGAGGCCAACGGCTTCATGCGCCGCTCGCTCGACGGCCCCGGCTACCGCCTCGGCCCGGCCATGACCGGCTTCCGCCCCGCCCATGCCGACACGGACTTCACCCACTTGATCCAGGACGACCTGCTCGAGCTTCAGGCGGCAACCGGCGAGACCGTGGAGTTCGCCGTCCTCGAGGGGCAAGCGGTCCGCTACATCTACGGCATCGCCTCACAGCACCACATGCGCATCGACGCCAGGGCGGGAACGATCCTTCCCGCACACATCACGGCCTGCGGACGAGCTCTGCTCGCGACCCTCACGACCGACGAACTCCACCGGATCTACCCGAACGAGCCCCTCCCGCACGCGGCGAGGACCATCACCCCGACCCGCACGGCCCTCGAAACCGAACTCGAGAACGTCAGGCAGCGCGGTTACGCGCGCAACATCGAGGAAACCGAACCCGGCATCGCGGCACTCGCGCAGACTCTCCCCACCCCGCCGGGGTATCCCCCCATTGCCATCACCATCTCAGGGCCGCAACCACGTCTTTGCTTCACACTCGAAAACCCCTGCACCCCGCCCGAGACGGCATTCACTCAAGCCCTGCGCGAGGCGACACAGAAGATGCAGGCAAAACTCACCTCAAAGCTCCAGCATTAGCCCTCTTCGCATAGGTGACCGCGGCCCGCGGTCGTGCTCCGGAGTGCGGCGGTACGCCGGAGCGCGACCGGGGCTTTTCCGGATACGGATGACGAGGACTGTGGTGGCAGTGATGACCGGAAGACACAACCGCGTTTGTCGTCGCGGGCGACGACGGTTCGGCACTGGTCGGGTAGGCCCAGCCGCGTCACGACGCTGCACTGGGCGACAGGCGCGGCTCCCGCAGACGGAAGTGGAGGATTTGGGCCACCCCGCGACCTGGGAAATGCCTGGTCGTGTCAGTGCGCGGTGGCCAAAATCCTCCACTTGGCGTGGGTATCGGGGCGTTGCGATGACCAAGTGCGTGGGACTGTCTCTCAGGGCGTCGAAAAGCCGTTCCCCGACGCGAGTTGAGCACGGCGTGCACCAGCCAAGAAACCCACCCATGCCTGCGCTGACACGGTGAGGTGAGGATGCTCGGGGCGCTTGGAGTCCCGTACGAGCACGCCATGCGGGACGAAGGCGGCCTCCACACACTCGGTTCCGCTGCCGCCACTGTAAGAGGACCTGAACCAGCGCACTTCTGCCGACGTCGCCATCAAGGCTCCCTGATCATCCGGTCGATGAGCTCAGCAGAGGACTCGAAGTCGAGTGCCTGGGCGCTGAGGTATTCGAACGCCAACCTATAACGCTCCAGTTCCTGCGGCTTCTCCATGAAGAGGCCGCCGCCGATCAGGTCCACGTACACCACGTCCAGTTCGGGAGCCTGCCCGCGCAGGACAGCGAAGCTGCCGACCGCTGCTGCGTGCGCACCGCGTTCGAACGGCAGCACCTGGACGGTGACGTGCGGTCGTTGGGACGCGGCGATCAGGTGTTCCAACTGCTGCCGCATCACGTCTCGGCCGCCCACCAGCCGTCGGATCGCCGCTTCGTCGATCACACACCAGACGTGAGGAGGCGCGTCACGGTCCAGCAACTCCTGGCGCTTCATGCGGATGTCCACCATGTGCTGCACCTCGCGATCTTCGCATTGCACTTCAGAAGCGCGGTGTACGGCTTCGGCATATGCGCGTGTTTGCAACAGGCCAGGCACGTACATACAGGCGTAGTGATCTTCGCGTACGACCTCGTCTTCCAGGGTGAGCATGAGGTTCATTGACTCGGGGATGGGGTCGGCTAGAGACCGCCACCACCCCTGGATCTTGGCGCCTTTGGCCAGCTCCACCAGAGCCGCACGTTCCTCGTCCGTGGCACCGTACTCACGGCAAAGGGCGTCAACGGCCGGCCATTTCACCGTCCCTTCCTTCGTTTCGTAGCGGCTGAGTGTCGCCTTCGAGATGCCGACGCGAGCGCCTGCCTCCTCCAGTGTCAGTCCCTTCAGCTCTCGGAGTCGACGTAGGTCGGCTCCCAGTTGGCGCCTACGGGTAGTTGGTCCAACTGCCATGCTCGCGGCCCTTTCCTGTTGCTGCGGTAGATCGTTGTCGGCCCTCAGGAGAGACGGCAAGGTGGTGTGCGCCGGGGCGCGTTGCGCGCCGTCGTGCTCCTCCTCGCCGGAGATGAGAGTTCCATTTCGTAACTCTCACTGCGACTCTTGGTTGTCATGTTGTCACTGAGCGCGCCGGGCGCCATCGACAGTGTGAGTGAAGAGGCGGAGTACGTCATGGAGTGCACCGGATGTATGCCGAGGAAGGCGTGGGAGCTGCCGTTTCTAGCCGAGGCGGAAGAAGTTGCGGCCTTGCGGCACATGTTGCGGCTCCACTTGGAGCTTTGGGGCCTGCAGGAAGTCAGCGAAGCTGCCCAGCTGTGCGTGAGCGAGCTCGTCGCCAACGTCATTAAGCACGTAGGGCCCGCCACCCCGACCACGCTCGCCGTCTTCATGAACGGCACCCACTTGCGCATCGAAGTCCATGATCCCGACCCCCGAGCCCTCCCAGTCCTGGCGGACGCGGACTCAAACGCTGAGACGGGACGAGGTGTCGCTCTCATTGACGCCATCACCGACCGTTGGGGCGTCGACCTCACAGCCGGGCGCAAGGCCACGTGGTGTGAGCTGCGCACGAGTCTCTCTGCGGACGACGGGCACATCACAGGGCCTCGTATGGCACGAGCCGCGCACGTGCTCGGGCTCTATCCCGAGGTGGCGAAGCTGCCGCAAGGCTCCCGGCTCACTCGGCTGGGGACCGCAGTGGCGGAGGAGGCGGCGATCAACGTGATCGCCGATCTCCTTCACTGGCTCGGCGCTCATGGCCGGGACCCGGACGAGGTATTGGAACGAGCCCAAGCCCACTTCCAGGCCGAGTCTGAACCCGCTGACTGCTAGCGCTCCTGTGGATCAGCTCGCAGAGATGGCTGAGTATGTCCACACGTCAGCCGGGAGGTCGTGCTTCAGGTGCCAGGTGATGGCCATCGGCTTGCTCCCGGTGTGGGTCTGGTAGGTCGCCGGGCCGAGGAGCATCCATGGCTGGGACTTGCCTATGTCGGTGTTCTTGTAGCGCCGTACGAACAGCAGGACGTGGCTGCCGCGCTCGGCATGTTGCTGGTAGCGCATGCCGGTAGGAGAGTTGGCTGCCGTCGAGTTCTGCGACTCCCAGTGGAAGAGCGCGGGGCTCAGCGCGTAGTCCCTGTATCGGATGGTGGGTGAGAAGTCCTTCTCATTCTTCTCCAAGGTGATGAGCAAGGCGTCCGTCTGAAGGTCCTCGACCCACTGCACGCCCTGTGCGAAGGACCGGGGCATCTGACCGCCGAAGCGTGCCACACCGAGTGCCGCGAGGATCTCGGACCGGTTATAGGCGCTGTGGACCTTCAACGGGACGTGGCTGAGCGGGCCGGACAGAGGCAGGGGGAAGTGGTCGGCCTGTTCGATCACGTAGGAGAGCAGTTGCCTGAGCTCGTCACGGAACGCCGGCTGAGAGCGGAGGGATTCCAGGCCTGCCTGGAAGCTGGTGAAGCCACCTGCGTTGTCCCAGAGGTTGAAGAACAACATACGGGCGTAGGACTGATCGCGGGGACTCAGGGCCTCGTACGGCGGGCTACCGTCCTCGAGGAGACGGCGGTATACCTCAGCGCGCTCGGGGTCGTCAACGTGGAGAAACGCGTGGACGCGCTTGAGTAGAGCAGCCTCTTCTGCCGGGGCGGTCTCGTCGATCAGGCCAGCACGGCGCAATACCGTCGTCCACGAGTTGTTGCTCTTGTAGAGCTCCTTGATCTCCCGGCGGCTCTCCCGAAGATAGTCGGCGAGTCGTGGCGTGCTGTAGGCCTGGACCTCCTTCACCAACGTCTTGACCGTGGCGTTCACTTGGGTACGGATGTTGTCGAGGACGAGGTCCTTGGACTTGCCCTCAAGGATGATCTGGCAGCCGGACGGCAGCTGGGGGAAGTCGTGCTCGATGTGCTCGACGAGCCGGTTCCTCGACAGGTTGGTCAGAGCCCGGAACTGCTCCTCGAAGCGGAACTCCGCCCGGTGCTGCCCGATGAAGTCGAGAACCGTGAGCACCGGCTTCGTCTCGGTACGCCTAAGTCCCCGCCCCAGTTGCTGGAGGAAGATCGTGGCACTGTTGGTGGGGCGGAGGAGGAGCAGAGTGTCGACGTCGGGGATGTCGAGTCCCTCGTTGAACAGGTCGACGGAGAAGATCACCTGGAGCTTGCGGTCGCGTAGATCGCGCAGTGCCTGGGCGCGCACGTCCGCGGGCGAGTCGCTATCGAGCGCGACGGCCTGAAAGCCTGTCTTGCGGAAGAAGTCGGCCATGAAATGGGCGTGCGCCTTGCTCACACAGAAGCCTAGTGCCCGCATGGTTCCGGGGTTGGAGACCTTGTCGCGGATCTGCTTCACCACGATCCGGGCGCGTGCATCATTGCCCGTGTAGAGGTTGTCGAGCTCCTGATCGGTGTATGTGCCCTTCTGCCAGCCCAGGTTCCTCAGATCCGTGCCGTCCGGGATGCCGAAGTAGTGGAAGGGGCAGAGCAGGTCGTTCTCCAGGGCCTCCCACAGGCGCATTTCGGCGGCGATGCGTCCCTCGAAGAACTCGTCCTGGACGTTGCGCCCGTCCATCCGCTCGGGGGTTGCCGTCAGACCCAGCAACTCCTTCGGTGCGAAGTGGTCGATCACCCGCCGGTACGTGGTCGCGGTGGCGTGGTGGAACTCGTCGATGACGATGACATCGAAGTGATCGGAGGCCAGTTGCTCCAGCCGCCGCACATTGAGCGACTGGACGCTTGCGAAGACGTGGTTCCACTCACGCGGATCCTGTCCCGCGTGGAGCAGCTCGCCGAACGAGGCGTCGTCGAGGACTTCCCGGTACGTGCGCAGGGACTGGTTGAGGATCTCCTTGCGGTGCGCCACGAACAGGAGCCTGGGCCGTTCGTTGTCCGACTGGCACATGCCGCGGTAGTCGAGGGCGGCCATCACGGTCTTCCCCGTGCCGGTGGCAGCGACCAGCAGGTTGTGGTGACGCCCGCGGATCTCTCGCTCAACGCGGAGCCGCTCCAGCATGTCCCGCTGGTGTGGGAAGGGGCGTACTTGAAGGCCGGAAAGGTTGATCTTCAGGTCGGTGGTGGAACTGGTGCCGCTCGCCTGGGCCAGCGCTCCGTCGAGGCGCTCACCGTGCAGGTCTGGGTCGTAGGTCTCGAAGGCGGTGTCGTTCCAGTACGCGTCGAAGGTCGCCTCGAACTTGTCCAGTACCGCGGGGGTGGCGACGGACGACAGCCGTACGTTCCACTCCAAGCCGTCGAGCAGTGCGGCCCTGGACAGGTTCGAGCTGCCGACGTAGGCGGTGTCGAAGCCCGTCTTGCGCCGGAACAGCCAGGCTTTGGCGTGTAGGCGGGTGGAGCGGATCTCGTAGTTGACCTTGACGGTCGCGCCGAAGTCCCGCACCAGCCGGTCGAGTGCGTGACGGTCGGTGGCCCCCATGTACGTGGTCGTGATGACCCGAATCTGTACGCCGCGCTCCTTGGCGGAGCGAAGAGCGTCCTCCAGGACCCGGATGCCGTACCACTTCACGAACGCGCAGAGCAGGTCGATACGGTCCGCGGTCGCGAGCTCGGCCCGCAACTCGGCACCCAGGCTGAGGTCCTCCGGCGAGTTCGTGAGCAGCGAGGTCTCGGACAGCGGAGTGAGGGGGCGGATTGCGTAGGCGCCCGGCGCCTCCTGCTCGGCGAGGGCGAGCAACTGGCGGGGGCCCTCGACGACCGTGCTTATGGGCTCGCTGTCGGTTTGGCCGGTGGTGCCGGTGGCCAGAGATTCCAGGACCTTGTTGACGAAGGGGACTCGCTGATCGGAGGGGAGCTGGCTGAGCGTGCGGGCGACCACCTCACCGACATGCCGGGCGAGAACGTGAGGCGAGGACTCCTTACTGACCTCGGCGTCGATGGCCTTCCACCCCATGGCCTCGAACTGTCCCAGCTCATCGTGCACGTCCTGGGTGATCAGCCGTTCGTACACGCCGGCGACCGGCTGGCCCGCACCCTGCGCTTCCGTCACCAAGCCCCCCTCGATCACGTCATGAGTGGCTCTGTTGTAACAGGGACTACTGACAAGTGAGGAACCCCCGACCCCAGCCCGCAGGCCCGCGTGCGGGCCGCGCAGAACTGGGCGCGGTACCCGGACGCGAGCGACGGGGGCCCGCTGCCGACCCTCGTGCCCGATGAGGTCGAGCTCCTGAAGGCCCGCATCACTTTCGATATCACCGCCAAGTTCACCGACAAGCAACGGGTGCTGCTCGCGGCCGCCGGCGCCGTTCCGTTGGCTCTGCTCGTCGGCTTCGAGATCGGCACGGGCACCACTGCCGTTGTCCTGACCGGCATCGTCTGGGCCGCAGTGATGGCCCTCGTGCCCCTCGGACTCGCCGTCAACCGACGCTACAGAGCCAAGTACGTCGCCCTCCTGCAAGCTGCCGGGTACACAGCGGTGACCGACCCGAACGGGCGGCTGCGGTATGTGCCGCCGGACGGGCAGCTTCCCGGGCACGGCAATCCGTTCGCCAGAGGGACGTAGTGCCCGCGGTGCCGGGCCCGCTCGCCACCGATCCCTATGGGGCTTCCCAGCCGTACCTCCACTGGCAGCCCCTGCAGAGCCGGCCAGCCGGCTGCTCGGCCCGTGCACGGGCGGTCGCGAAGCGGTAGGAAACGGTGCCGCTCTTGATGGTGCCGGCCTGGCTAGGCCGCCCGCCAAACCGTCATGTCCGCGGTCACGAAGCCGATCTCCGGCAGCGCGGTCGACTTCACCTGGATCACGAGCAGCGCGATGTCCCCGGAGGGGTGCTTGACGCAGATCTCACTGCCGGCCGCCGCCGCGGCCAGCGGGAGGCGGTGACCTTCGGGTTCGGTGAGGGCGAGACGGCACGAATCGAAGGTGGCCCCCGGCTTGCCGTACAGGATGGAGAACACGCTGGTGTCGCTCTCCAGTGCGCAGGTGTCCTTGCAGACGAAGCGGATGTCCCCCTTGCGGTCGTCGCGCTCGACCGGATCCTTGATGTCCAGTGAGTTCTTCTTGTCCAGCCACTGGAGGGGGTACGGGACGGCTTGCGGTAGCTCGGGCACGGTGGAGGGGCGCGACGCCTCTGGTGTCCGGCCACCAGCCTCGGAGGCCGGCGTGGCTGCCGGTGCGGACGCCGAGGAGTGTGCGGACGTTTTCGGAGGGGGCGTCGAGGACGCGGCCGTCTCCCAGTCGCGGAGCCGGTTCACCGTGTTCATGGCCGTCCAGGTCAGGCCGGCCAGCAGTAGCGCGCCCGCCGTCACGGATGCGATCGCGATCAGGGCGGTGCGGCGTCTGCGGGCGCGTTGTTCTTCCGGGTTGAGAGGCATCGTCGGCCGCGGCCATGCGGGCTGTGGGGCCGGGACGGCCGGCTGCGGCCAGCCGGCCGAAGGCAGCGTGTATCCCTGGGTGGGGTTGGGGATCGGGGGCGGGACCGTCACTTCCGGTCCCGCTGTCTCCCGCCAGACGGCCGGTCCGCCGCCCGCGTCGGCGTCCTTGCCCAGCCGTTGGCGGCACCATTCGACGACCTCCGCCGGGGTGGGGCGTTCCTCCGGCTCGGTGGCCAGGCACCGGGCGAGCAGCGGACGGAGCTCCTCGGGCAGGAGGGAGAGGTCGGGTTCCTCGTTGACGATCCGGTACAGCACGCTGACCGCCGGGCCGTCCCCGTACAGCGGCTCGCCCAGGGCCGCGAACGCCGCCGTCTGGCCGAGTGCGAAGACGTCGGTCGCCGCCGTGAGCTCGCCCGCGGACGCCTGTTCGGGAGCCATGAACGACGGTGTGCCGATGGCGGCGCCCGTGGTGGTGTGCGAGGTGACGTCCGAGGCCAGCGAGATGCCGAAATCGATCACGCGCGGGCCGTCGGCGGCCAGCAGCACGTTCGACGGCTTCAGGTCCCGGTGCACGATTCCCGCGTCGTGAATGGCCCGCAGTGCCTCGGCCACCCCCGCCATCAGCCACAGCACCGCCGGAACCGGCAGTGGCCCGCGCCGGGCGACGGCTTCGGTGAGGGACGGGCCGGGTACGTACAGCGTGGCCAGCCAGGGCGGTACGCCGTCCGCGTCGGCGTCGATCAGCTCGGCGGTGTACGCGCCACGGACCCGTCGGGCGGCGGCTATCTCCCTTCGGAACCGTCGCCGGAAGGCCGGGTTGTCGGCCAGTTCCGGGTGGACCACCTTGATCGCCACCGGGCGGCCGCCCTGCGTGTGCGACAGGTAGACCCGGCCCATGCCACCCGCGCCGAGCCGGGCGGCGAGGCGGTAACCGGCCACCAGGGGAGGGTCGTCCGGTTGCAGCGGCTGGAACACCTCAGTCGCGCCCGCATTGTTCATCGGCCGTCGTCCCCCCGATCCCCGGATCCCTCGATCCGATGAGTCGACCAACAAGCAGCACCTTAAGGCGTGTTGCGGAGGCTGTGATCAGGGGCGGTCGTCAGGGCCGTTGGGAAAGCGGATCGAGGCGGGACCCGGACCGGCGCGTTCGTGGGCGTACTCGGCGAGGATGCTTCACGCCGACGGTCACCTTCGGTGATACGCCTTGTTGGCGATGCGCCACCCGCCCTCGGCCTGGACCAGCAGGAAGACGTCGGTGAAGGTGTCCGGGCCGTGCCGGAGGGTCATGGACGCGGTGGCGACGGTGCCGTGGACGTCGATGGTGTCGATGCGGCGGGTGCGGGTGGGTTCGTCGGCGGCCGGGCGGCCGTTGAAGAGCGCGCAGTACTCGTCCAGGCGCCATGACACGAACGCGCCGTCCCGGATGCCCTCGATGTGGGCGGTGGGCAGGAACGCGGCGCGGAATTGGGTGGGGTCGCCGGTGGCGTGGCCGTGGATGTAGAGGCGCAGTGGTTCGAGCACGGCGTCGTCAGCGGCGGGGACCGTGGCGGCCACGGCGATGTCGGCCTCCGGGTCGGCAGGGGTGCCGGCCAGGTCGGCCGCGCTGGGCAGGGGGCTGCTCGACGCATCGGCCAGCAGCGCCATGTCCTTGGCCAGTGCGCCGATCGTGAACTCGGCCGGGGCCGGGGTCGACACGTCAGCAAGGAGGAAGGATCGCTTGCGACCGACGAGCCCGCCGAGTTGGCCGAGTTCGAGGACGTCCAGCGCCTGGGCACGAGGCAGGTTCAGGGCGTCGGCCTGCCGCAGTGAGTCGCGCAGGGCGAGGACGGCGCCGGCGAGGCCGCTGTTCGCGACCAGCTTGAGCGCGGCGGCCGTGGCGGCGTTGTCGACGGGGAGCACGGTGCCGAGCGCTCGCAGTACCGATTGGACCCGGTCGAGGGCCTCCCGGTCGCCCGCGGCGAGGATCCGCAGGGTGCCCGCGGTGACGGCCGGTACGGAGCCGAGCACGGGTGCGTGGACGTAGGACGGGCCGAGCCGGCGGGCCAGTGCCGAGGCCTCGGCGGGGGCGATGGTGCTGGTGTTCAGCACGACCGTGTCCGGTCGCAGTGAGGGGCGGATGCGGTCGAGGACCTGCCGGCACGCCGGGCCGTCGAACAGTGCCAGGAGTGCGATGTCCGCCTTCGCCACGGCGTCGTTCGGGTCGTGGGTCGTCTCGACGGCGTCCGCGACATGACGACCGGACCGTGTCCAGCCGACGACGTCCCAGTCGAGGTCGGCGAGTCGGGTCGCGATCGCGGCGCCCATGCGGCCCAGGCCGAGCACGGCGACGGTGTGCGGTGTGGTCATGCGTCCGAGCGTGGGGCATCGGGAGGGGTGCGACAAGCGCAGATCTGGCAGGGGTGCCCTGCCGGATCCGCATATCGGCGGGCATACTTGCGGGCCATGGCGCTCACTTCATGGCGGACCTTCGTGACGGTGTGCCGGCTCGGGTCGTTGTCCGCGGCGGCCGACGAGCTCGGCTACACGCAGTCGGCCGTCTCCCGGCAGATCGCCAGGCTGGAGCGCGAGTTCGGGGTGCCGCTGCTGGAACGGCATGCGCGTGGCGTGCGTCCGACGCCCGCCGGAGAGGTGTTCCGCCCTCACGCGACGGCCGCGCTCACCGAGGCCGACCGGGCGGTTCGTGCCGTGCGGGACCTGCGTGACGGTGCGCCGGGCCGGCCACTGGCCGTCGGTGCGACGCCGTCCCTGGCCGCCGGGATCGTGCCCGTGGCGATACGCCGCCTGCTGGACACGGCCGGACCCGTCCGGTGGAGCCTGTCGCCCGGACTGAGCCTGGAGCTGTACGACCGTGTGGTCGCGGGCGACCTGGACGTCGCCGTGGTCACCGACGCGCCACCGGGGCTGCCCAACGACCCGCGTCTCGAACGGCGGTTCCTGGGCATGGACGAGATGGTCGTCGTGCTGCCCGTCGGCCACCCGCTGGCCGGGTGTGGTCCGGTACCTGTTCAGGCGCTGGCCGACCAGACCTGGGTGGAGGACAACGAGGGTTCGGCGGCGTTGTTGCGCCAGCACGCCGCCCGCGCCGGAGTGACCGCCCGCATCGACCTCGCCGCGGCCGATCTGCCCGGCAAGCTGGCTCTGGTCGCGACCGGCCACGCCATCGCGCTGATACCCGGGGTGCTGGCCGGCGCGCTGCGGACCGACGTCACCGCGGTGGCCCTCGTGGATCCCCCGGCCCGCGGCATCCACACGATCACTCCGCGCCGCGACCCGCACCCTTGCTCAGCGCCCCTGCTCGACCGGCTCGTGACAGCCTTCGGCGCGAGTCGTCCCGCCCAAGCCGATTACCGGGCGGCTGAGGCGGACGCCCACGAAGTACCGGGCGGCTGAGGCGGACGCCCACGAACGGGACTGGATCCGCTCGCTTCGCGCCCGCTCAGACGGTTCCGGCGGGTTCGGCGGGCTCGGCGGGCTCGGCGGGCTCGGCGGGTTCGGCGGGTTCGGCGGGTTTGGTCACCCCATGGCACTCCCCGTACGCCTGCCCCGACCCGCACCAGCACAGCGCCCCCCGCTGCGGTGGCCAGGTCACCGCGCGGCCCCGGGCCGCCAGGGTCGTCGCGTACTGGGGCAGCAGGGTCGGGTCGGACGGGGAGGCGGCCTCCGAGGCGGCGAAGGCCTCGTAGGAGGGGACCGTGCCCGTGACGATGCCCAGGTTGGGGGTGCCGGAGGAGGACAGTTCGCGCAGGGACGCCTCTATCGTCGCCAAGTGGGTCTCGTGGGAGGGGTATTCGGACGTGAGGCCGGCGTAGGCCGTGAGGAGTTCCGACAGTTCTTCCGCCGGCCAGTGCAGGACCGCCACCGGGAAGGGGCGGGAGAGGGCCGCGCGGTAGGCGCCGAGTTCGGCGCGGAGGCGGGTGATCTCCGCTTGCAGTTCGGCCGGGTTCTCCGAGCCGAGGGACCAGACGCGTTTCGGGTCGTGGAGCTCGTCCAGGGGGACCGGGGAGGTGTGAAGGGTGTCGGCCAGCATGTCCCAGTCGTCGTGGGCCGCGCCCAGCATGCGGCGGACGCGGTGGCGGCCGAAGAGGAGGGGGTGGGTGGCGTGCGGGGGCTCCTGGGCCTCCGCGAGAAGCAGTTCCACGCCCTGGGTGAACGTCTCGTGCGCTGCTTCGAGTTCGTCGTGCGCCTCCAGGGACTCCGCGACGATCACCCAGGGGGCCGGGTCGCGGGGCGCCGCGGAACGGACGCCCTCGATGATCGCTCTCGCCTCCGCCTCGTGGCCGTACTCCCAGAGGTTGGCGGCTTTGAGGGCCCGGACCAGGTGAGGGTTCTCCAGGTCGGCGGGGGAGGACAGCAGGCGGTCGTAGAGGGTCGTCGCGGCAGGGCGGTCGCCGGACAGTTCCCGGTGGGCCGCGGCCTGGAGGAGGAGGGCCTCGGCGTCCTCGGGGTACAGATCTGCGGTCCGCTCGAGGCGGGCCGCTTCGGTGGCGTGGTCGGCGTCTTCGGCGGGCGTGGCGGGGCGCATGGGGGACACCGTACTGCCGGACGGTGACAAAGGTGAGGTATCTGCAGGCCAGCGGACCCAGGGGACCCAGCGGAGCCGGGGGACCCCACCCCCAGGGGCCGGCCCTCGTCCGTACGCCCCGCCCTGTGCCCGCACCCCCGTTCCCGCGCCCTCACCCCGCGCCCTCACCCCCGCTCCCGCGACACCCCCACGCTCACCGCGCCCACCAGCGCCAGCCCCGCCGAGACCGCCATCGCCACGTCGGCGCCCCGTGCCAGGCTGCCCGTCGAGGTCGCGAGGGCGATGGTCAGGGCGACTCCGGCGCAGGAGCCGATGTAACGGAGTGTCTGCTGGGCGCCGGATCCCATCGCGGCGCGGTCCGGCGGGACCGACTCCACCGACAGCAGGGGCAGCGCGGCGTTCAGCAGGCCGCTGCCCACGCCGCTCACCAGCAGGCCCGGCAGCATCCGGAGCCAGGAGCCGGAGCCGATCGCGCCGAGCATCGTGAGGACGCCGGCCGCGTGGAGGACGAAGCCCAGGACCAGTTGCCGGCGCGGCGTGACCCGTCCCGCCAGGCGCTTGGCCTGGAGGGCGACCGTGAAGCCCGTGCCGGACCAGAGCAGCAACAGCCAGGCGGTGGTCATCGGCGACATTTCCAGCGTCTGCTGGAGCAGTGCGGGCAGGAAGCTGAAGAGGCCGATCACCGCCAGGCCGGTGAACAGGCCGCCCGCCGAGGAGGCCAGGAAGCGGGGGCGGCGCAGCAGGGACAGGTCGATCATCGGTGTGCCGGCACGGCGCTCCAGCAGCGCGAAGACTCCGAGCAGCGCCACGGCCGCCGCGAGCAGCAGCCCCACGGGCGCCCGCAGCCAGCCGTCCCGGCCGAGGGTCAGGGCGGCCACGAGGGCCACCAGGGCCGGCCCGAAGGTCAGCGCGCCGAGGATGTCCGGCCGGCCGCCCCTCGGCGCGCGGGACTCCGACAGGGCTCGGGTGCCGAGCGCGGCCGCGACCAGGGCGGCGGCGCCGAGGACGGCGTAGGCCGCCCGCCAGTTCGGCAGGGCGCCCGTGACCAGCGGGCCGACCGCTATGCCGCCGCTCACGAAGGCGCCCCAGACGCCGGTCGCGTGGAGCCGCCCGCGCGGGGTGGGGAAGGCGTGCACGAGCAGGCCCAGGCTGCTGGCCAGCAGGGCCGCGCTGGCCGCGCCCTGGGCGATGCGGGCCAGCGTGAACTGCCAGGTCGTCGTCGCCAGGGCGCCCAGCACGGTGGTCAGGCCCAGGGTCAGGGTGCCGGCGAGGAAGACGCGGCGGCGCCCGTAGTCGTCGGCCAGGCTGCCGGCGATCAGGAGGAGGGCGGCCAGGCCCAGCGGGGTGCCGTTGAGCAGCCATGCCTGGGCGGAGAGGGGGGTGTGCAGGGCGGCCGCGGTGCCGGGGAGGGTGATGATCGGCGCCGTGTACGTCATCAGGGCCACGGTGGTGGCCGCGCTGGTCACGGCCAGGGTGGCCCGGGGGTTCGGGGGCCCGTCCCGGCGCCTGGGGCGCGGTGCGGCGGTGCGGGCGGTGACCGCTGAGGTGGAGGTCGCGGTGGAGGCCGTGGGGGAGTTCAGCCCGGTCATGGGCCCGTCCTTCCGGGGGCTGGGCGGAGAAGAATCTCATGTAGGTTCGTTCATTGAACCTACCTGCTCCCGAACCGTAACACCCTGAGTTCGTTCATTGAACCAAGTTCTCGGAAAGTGGCTACAGTGGACGGCATGGCACTGGGCAAGGACTACGCGACGCAGGAATGCTCGATCGCCCGCGCGCTCGAGATCATCGGGGAGCGCTGGACGCTGCTGGTCGTCCGCGACGCGCTCTACGGCGTCCGGCGCTACAACGACTTCCTGGTCCACCTCGGCATCCCCCGCGCGGTCCTCGCCGCCCGCCTCCAGGCGCTGACGGCGGAGGGGATCCTGGAGAAGCGGCGGTACCAGGACTCGCCGCCCCGGTACGAGTACGTCGTCACCGAGCGCGGGATCGCACTGTGGCCGACCCTGCGGGCGCTCGGCCTGTGGGGGCGCGAGCACTTCGCCGAGGTCCGGCTGCGCTACTTCCGGCACGCGGAGTGCGGCACCGAACTCGGGCCGTACGGCGAATGCCCCTCCTGCGCAACCGTCGTACCGGTCGAGGACGTCCTCATGGAACCGGGACCCGGACTCGATAGGGACCCGGCGGATCCGGTCAGCCGGGCACTGCTCAAGCCGAGGCGGCTGCTGCAACCGCTCGAGATCGATCCTGTATAACGGGCTCTACGCCGCCATGGTGAGCCGGATGCCGCCCGCAGCCCGTCGGTAACCGTTGACCGGCAACCGGCACCAGAGCACCGCAACGCACGCTCACGGGGAGGGAGTCGGCGTGATCCGCAGTCGCGTCACCACGCGCCCCGCCGCCGTGCCGCTGCTCCTGTCCCTCCCCCTGCCCCTCCTGCTGCTTCCGGTCGTCCTGTTCGACACCGGCGGTCTGCCCGGGGCCGTGGCCGTCGCGCTCGCCGCGACCGCGGCGGCCGGTTCCGCGCTCGTCGCCTGCGCGGTGCTCGCCTCCCGATGCGCGCCCGCCGTGCCGCCCACCCGGGTGCGTACGGCCATCCGGGACCGGGACCGCCGTACGGCCTTCCTGCCGCAGCGCGATCCCGACGCCGCGGGCCGGCCGCGGCCCCGGGCACCCGGGCGCGCCCTTCCGGCGACCACCGTGTAGGGCACCGCACACCTCGCTACGTGACCCTGCGCGGGTCGTCATGCCGTCATCCCCGTACGCCATTCCCGTACGCCTGGCACGACGAGACCCCCGGAGGGCTCACCCATGTCCGTTTTCGCCGGCCTGGTCGAGCGGCTCGCCGACCTGCTCCAGCCGCTGTTCCACGCCTCCGCGGCCGCCGCCGCGATCGTCCTGTTCACCGCGCTCGTACGACTCCTCCTCCACCCCCTGTCCCGGGCCGCCGCGCGCGGGCAGAAGGCGCGGTCCGCGTTGCAGCCGCGGATCGGCGAGTTGCGGAAGAAGTACCGGAAGGACCCCGAGAAGCTGCAGAAGGCCGTGCTGGAGCTGCACGCCGAGGAGAAGGTGTCGCCGCTGTCGGGCTGCCTGCCCAGCCTGCTGCAGATGCCCGCCTTCTTCCTGCTGTACCACCTGTTCTCGACACCGGCCGCGGACGGCGACGGGCTGCTCGGCCACCGGCTGCTGGCCGCGCCGCTCGGCGGGCGGTGGGCCGACGCCCTGGCCGGGGACGGTGTGTTCGGGGCGGCCGGGGCGGTGTATCTGGGGCTGTTCGCGGTGGTGGCCGTCATCGCCGCGTTCAACTTCCTCCGGGCGAAGAAGTCCCTGGACACGACCGATATGGCAGGCCTGAGCGGCGGCGCCGCGGGCGCGGTCGGCAAGGCCATGCCGTACATGTCCTTCTTCACCCTGGTCACCGTGGCGGTGGTGCCGCTGGCCGCCGCGCTGTACGTGGTGACCAGCACGGCGTGGAGCGCGGCCGAGCGGGTCCTGCTGTACCGGTGAGCGCGCGGGAGCGGCCGTCCTGCCGGGCGGGCCTACGGTCCAGTACGTGAACGCGCTCTTGCGGAGTGGAGGTTGACCTTGGACGATCGACCAGTCCTCCGATGGTTGCGTCTGCCGCACCCAGGTCGCCCTCATCGGCCGGGCGCCCGCGATCGAGGGAGTTGACACATGAAGCTGCTGCGAGTCGGTACGGCGGGTGCGGAGCGGCCCGCGCTGCTGGACGCGACCGGGGTCCTGCGGGACCTGTCGGGCATCGTCCCGGACATCGACGGCGCTCTGCTCGCCGACGACGCGGCACTCGGCCGGATCCGGGACGCCGCCGCCGCGGGGGAACTGCCCGCGCTGGAGGGGGCCGGGTCGGACGCGGCCGCGTCGCGGATCGGGCCGCCGCTCGCGCGGATCGGCAAGATCGTGTGCATCGGGCTGAACTACCACGACCACGCCCGCGAGACCGGCGCCGAGCCGCCCGCCGAGCCGGTGATCTTCCTCAAGGCGCCGGACACCGTCGTCGGGCCGAACGACACCGTGCTCGTGCCGCGCGGCGCCGCCAAGACCGACTGGGAGGTGGAGCTGGCGGTCGTCATCGGCCGTACGGCCCGCTACCTGGAGTCCCATGAGGAGGCGCTCGCGCACGTCGCCGGGTACGCGGTGGCGCACGACGTCTCCGAGCGGGAGTTCCAGAACGAGCGCGGCGGTACCTGGGACAAGGGCAAGAACTGCGAGACGTTCAACCCGTTCGGGCCCTGGCTGGTCACCGCCGACGAGGTCCCCGACCCGCAGGCGCTGCCGCTGCGCCTGTGGGTCAACGGCGAGCTGAAGCAGAACGGGACGACCGCCGACCAGATCTTCCCCGTCGCCGAAGTCGTGTGCTACGTCAGCCAGTTCATGACCCTGTACCCCGGTGACGTCATCAACACCGGTACGCCGGCCGGGGTGGCCCTGGGACAGCCCGAGCCGAAGCCGTACCTGCGGGCCGGGGACGTGGTCGAGCTGGAGATCGAGGGGCTGGGCCGGCAGCGGCAGGAGCTCAAGGACGCGTAGGCGCTCCGCCGGCGGGGCCGGGAAACCGCGTCCGTCGGCGGGGCCGGGAAACCGCGCCCGTCGGCAAAGTCGGCAAACCGGGGACGGTTTCGGGCCCGCGGCGCCGTCGTGGCTCGCCGTGCCCGCGCGGCGGAGCCGCATATCGGCACTATCGGCACAGCCCCGTGCCCCGTGGCCCGGTCCGCTCACTTCAGCAGGGAGGCCAGCCTGCGCCACTCCTCCCGCGGCAGGGCCTCGCGCGGGCCGTCGGCGACCACCTGGAGTGCCACGTGGTCGGCGCCTGCCGCGTGGAACGCCTCGATCCGCTCGCGGATCCGGGACTCCTCGCCCCAGGCGAACACCGCGTCGATCAGGCGGTCGCTGCCGCCGCCGGTGACGTCGGAGTCGGTGAAGCCGAGGCGCAGGAAGTTGTCGGTGTAGTTCGGCAGCTCCAGATAGGGGGCGAGGTACTCGCGGGCCACGGCGCGGGCGCGGGCCGGGTCGGTCTCCAGGACGACCTTGAACTCCGGTGCCAGCAGCGTCGTCCCGCCCAGGATCTCGCGGGCCTGCGCGGTGTGGTCCGGCGTGACCAGGTACGGGATCGCGCCGGCCGCCCGGTCCCGGGCGAGCCGGAGCATCCTGGGGCCGAGGGCGGCCAGTACCCGGCGCCCGGCGGGCACGCCGCCCTCGCCGGACCGGTCGAACTCGTCGAGCCGGTCCAGGTAGCCGACCATCGTCGAGTACGGCTTCCGGTACTGCTGCACGCGCGGGCCGTGACTCACGCCGAGTCCGAGCACGAAGCGGCCGGGGTGGGCGGCCTCCAGCGCGGTGAACTCCGCAGCGGTCTCGGCGGCGTCCTGCTGCCAGACGCTCTGGATGCTGGTGGCGACGACGATCCGCCCGGTCGCCTCGATCAGCGGGGCGGCGTTGCGGGCGGTGCTGTTGCCGCCCAGCCAGACGGCTCCATAGCCGAGTTCCTCCAACTCGGCGGTGGCCTCGGCGAGTTCGGTGCGCCGGTCCGCGTTCTCCGAGCGGAGTCCGATGCTCCAGATGCCGTACCGGCCGATGGTCTCCGGCAAGGGGCGCGCGGGGCCTGTGGTGTCGCTCATCGGTTTCGATCCCTCCGGACGGGGGTTGCAGTGCCTTGATCGTCACGCGTTCGGCACATCCCCACCGGGGGGCGTCCCGGGAGGGCTCCCGGCTTCCCCCGAGAGCAGTAACCGTGAACGCCAGGATCATCGCCGTTCTGTCCGGTTCGGTCCCGCGCCGGCCCGGTGCTTCCCCGTTCCCGGTCCCGATAGGTCTGTTGGCGTCCTTCAGCGCGGTCGCGCTGCTCCGGCGTATCTGAACCCGAGATGCCGACTCTTCGCCGCGCCGGGCGGGGACCGGGCCCCGAGGAGCCGACTTCGGCCTCGGGGCCTTTCCCGGCTATGCGTTCAGGAACCGCTCCAGTGCCTCCACGACCATCCGGTGGTCCTCGAGCTGCGGCAGGCCGGAGACCGTCACCGTGCCGATCACGCCCGCGCCCTCGACGTGGAGCGGGAACGAGCCGCCGTGGGCCGCGTACAGGTCCGGGTCCAGGCGGGAGGAGGCCTCGAAGGTCGTGCCCTTGGCCCGGAAGCGGGCGCCGACCAGGTAGGAGGCGCAGCCGTAGCGCTCCACCACGCGGCGTTTGCGGGCGATCCAGGCGTCGTTGTCGGGGGTCGAGCCGGGCAGGGCCGCGTGGAAGAGCTGCTGGCCCGCGCGGTGGATGTCGACGGCGACCGGGGCCCGGCGCTCCCGTGCCAGTTCCACCAGCAGCGAGCCCAGCGCCCAGGCGTCGTCGTACGTGAAGCGGGGGAGGACCAGACGGCGTTCCTGCGCCTCCAGGTCCTCGATGGTCGGGGTGGTCTCGGGGGTCGGGCGCACGTCGTTCGTCACAGCCGCACCGCCACGCCGTCGCGGGCCGAGCGGCGGGCCGCCTCCAGGACGTCGAGGGCGTCGGCGGCCTCCCGGGCGGTCACCGGGTTCGGGGCGCCGTCGCGGAGGGCGGCGGCCACGGCCGCGTAGTACGCCGGGTAGTCGCCGGGCAGGGTCGGTACGGGGCGGCCGCCGCCGGTCAGCGGGGACTCCCCGGAACCGATGCGGCCCCACAGGGTGTCGTTCTCGGCGCCCCAGCCCTCGGTGCCCGGGCGGGTACCTTCCCGCAGGGCGGCCTCCTGCGGGTCCAGGCCGTACTTCACGTAGCCCGCCCGGGAGCCCAGCACCCGGAAGCGGGGGCCGAGTTGGGCGGCCGTCGCGGAGACGTGGAGGTGGGAACGGACGCCGTTGGCGTGGGTGAGCGCGATGAAGGTGTCGTCGTCCGCCTCGGCGCCCGTGCGACGCACCACCGCCTCGGCGTACACCTGGGTGGCCGGGCCGAACAGCACCAGGGCCTGGTCGACCACGTGGCTGCCGAGGTCGTACAGCAGACCTCCGATCTCCGCGGGGTCGCCGGACTCGCGCCAGCCGCCCTTCGGCTGCGGACGCCAGCGCTCGAAACGGGACTCGAACCGCCATACGTCGCCCAGTTCGCCCTCGGCGATCAGCCGGCGCAGGGTGAGGAAGTCGTTGTCCCAGCGGCGGTTCTGGAAGACGGAGAGGAGCAGTCCGCGCTCGTCGGCCAGGGCGGCGAGGTCACGGGCCTCGGCCGCGGTCCCGGCGATCGGCTTGTCCACGACCACCGGCAGGCCCGCCTTCAGGGCGGCCGTGGCGAGCGGGACGTGCGTCTTGTTCGGGGACGCGAGGACGACCAGGTCCAGCTCGCCGGCGCGGGCGAACAGTTCGTCGGGGCCGGCGGCGAGACGGACGTCCGGGAACTCCGCGCGGGCCTGTTCCTGCCGCCGCGGGTTCGAGGTGACGACCGTGTCCAGGGTCAGGCCCTCTGTCGTGGCGATCAGCGGGGCGTGGAAGACGGAGCCGGCGAGGCCGTAGCCGACGAGGCCGACGCGGAGGGGGGTGCCAGTCATGGCACCTACTTTCGCAACGCTGTTGCCGAAGTGCAAGCGCGGGGGAGAATGGCGGGGTGAACAGTGGGAAGGGCGGAGCGGACGCGGTGACGGTCTCGGGAGTGACGGGCAGGGTGACGGCGGGGGCGAACCTGCTGGCCCTGCGCAGCCACAACACCGCGCTGGTGCTCGACCTGCTGCGCGGGGCGGGCGCGGAGGGGATCAGCCGGCTGGAACTCGCCGAGCGGACCGGGCTGACCCCGCAGGCGGTCAGCAAGATCACGGCGCGACTGCGGCAGCGGGGCCTCGCGGCGGAGGCGGGACGGCGGGCGTCCACGGGGGGCAAACCCCGCACGGTGCTGCGACTGGTGCCGGAGGCGGGGCACGCGGTGGGAGTCCACGTCGACCGGGACGAACTCCGGGTGGTCGTCGTCGACCTGAACGGCACGGTGACCGGCGAACGCCGTCGCCCACTGGACCTCGGCGCGGGCGCCGAATCCGTCGTGGCGACGGTGGCCCACGAGGTGGAGGGACTGGTGCGGGACGTACTCAGGGTCCGTCCCGGGCCGGCCGATGCCGGGTCCCTCGTCGGGGTCGGGGTGGCGTTGCCCGGGCCGCTTGATCATCGGTGCGGGGTGTTGCATCGGGTGACCGGGTTTCCGGAGTGGGACGGGTTTCCGTTGCGGGACGCGCTCGCGCGGCGGCTCGGGGTGCCTGTCGTGGTCGACAAGGACACGAACGCGGCGGCGCTGGGGCTCGCGATCGCGGGTGAGGGGCGTTCGTTCGCGTACCTGCACCTCGGTACCGGGCTCGGGGCCGGGCTGGTGATCGGGGGGAGCGTGCACCGGGGGGCACGGACCGGGGCGGGGGAGTTCGGGCACCAGGTGATCCAGCTGGACGGTCCGCTGTGCGGGTGCGGGGACCGGGGGTGTGTCGAGGCACTGTGCCTGGCGGCCGTGGAGCGGGGGGAGATCACGGAGGCGGCACGGGTGCTGGGGGCCGGGGCCGCGAACCTCGTGGGCCTGCTGGACATCGAGTTGGTGCTGCTCGGCGGCCGTACGGTCGCGGCGGCGCCCGAGGTGTTCGTGGCGGGCGTGGCCGAGGTGCTCGCGGCGCGGGCCCGGCGGGAGGGGGCGCCGGATGACGTGGTGCCGGTCCGGATCGCGCCGGGAGGCGAGCGGGGGGTCGGGGAGGGCGCGGCACAGCTGCTGCTGGCGCCGATGTTCGGGCGGGGGGACGGCTGACGGGCGACGGGCGACAGGCACCCGACGATGCCCGGCCCGGGTCCGCGCGTGCCGTACATGCCACCGGGGTCGATCGAGGTGACTTGTAAAACGGTTCGAGTCCGGTGCCGGGGTGGTTGCCCCGCCGCGCTGTCCGGCCTCGGGGCGTGCCGGGACTGAGGCGGAGGTGCCGCCGAGGTCGTCGGGGGGATCTGTGACGATCTTTGCGTGGACTATCCCAACGACCAGGCTCCCGGCGCCCCGGTGCGCTCCGGCATCCCGGAGCACGGCCGGATCCCCTAGTACTACGCGGTGAAGGCGAGGATCGACGACCTCATCGGCGAACTGGGGGAGGGCCGGCCGATCCCGACCGAGCGCGATCTGTCCGAGGAGTACGGGGTCGCCCGCGAGACCGTGCGGCAGGCGGTGCGCGAGCTCATCCTGGAGGGCAAGCTGCGACGCCGGGGCCGCGGCACGGTCGTCGCGGACCCCAAGCTGGAACAGCCGCTGTCCCTGGTCAGCTACACCGAAGGCGTACGGCGGCAGGGCCGCACCCCCGGACGCTCCCTCGTCACCCTGGACCGCTTCCCCTGTCCGGACCCCCTCGCCGCCGAGACGGGACTCACCCGCGGCGAACCTGTCTGGCACCTGGAGCGCGTGCTCCTCGCGCGACGCCAACGGCAGGAAGCTCCTGGACTACATGCTCGGCCGGCAGGCACAGCAGCAGGTCAGCGAGATCGGCGGCGGCTTCAGCGTCCGCCAGGACGTCAAGGCCGACGACACCAACGCGATGGACCTGAAGAAGCTGATGGAGGGCGTGGAGGTGTGTTCACGCCGGACTGGAACGACATCGACAAGAACCTCACGACGTACGTCGAGGTGTGGAAGCAAGCCACCGGTAGCTGAACCGGCCTCCGGCAAGATCCGGCCACTGACTAGGCTGGACTCACGCAAGCGCGCGTACGGCAGGAGGCCGAAGCACATGGCAGACCGCAAGCCCATCGAGTCGTGGCTCACCGACATGGACGGTGTCCTGATCCACGAGGGTGTTCCGATCCCCGGTGCCGACGCCTTCCTGAAGAAGCTGCGTGAGTCCGGCCTGCCGTTCCTGGTGCTGACCAACAACTCCATCTACACCCAGCGCGACCTGCACGCCCGCCTGCAGCGCATGGGCCTGGACGTGCCGATGGAGAACATCTGGACGTCCGCCCTGGCCACCGCCCAGTTCCTCGACGACCAGCGGCCCGGCGGCAGCGCCTACGTCATCGGCGAGGCCGGCCTGACCACCGCGCTGCACGACATCGGCTACGTCCTGACCGACCACGACCCCGACTTCGTGATCCTGGGGGAGACCCGGACGTACTCGTTCGAGGCCATGACGAAGGCCGTGCGGCTGATCAACGACGGCGCCCGGTTCATCGCCACCAACCCGGACAACGTGGGCCCCTCCGCCGAGGGCGCCCTGCCCGCGACCGGCTCGGTCGCCGCCCTGATCACCGCGGCGACCGGCCGGAAGCCGTACTTCATCGGCAAGCCCAACCCGCTGATGATGCGCGCCGGGCTGAACGCGATCGGGGCCCACTCGGAGACCTCCGCCATGATCGGCGACCGTATGGACACCGACGTGCTCGCGGGCCTGGAGGCCGGGATGCGGACGTTCCTGGTCCTCACCGGTGTCACGCAGGCGAAGGACATCGACCGCTACCCGTTCCGGCCGTCCCACGTCGTCGACTCGATCGCGGACCTCGTCGAGCGGATCTGAGAACCCCGGCTGTCCCGCCCACCGACCCTTCTCACCCATTCGGAGCAGCGCGGTTTCGCAGCGGATGCGGCCGTGGCCCGTCGGGAGTCTCCTGATAGCGGAGGTTTCACGATGGGTCCATTGCGCCTCACACTCTGCACGGGACTCCTGGCGGCCGCCGCCCTCGTCCCAGCGGCCGACGGGGTGGACGGCACGGTCGGTACGGGCGGTCCGGTTCTGCCCGGTGCCCCGGCGGCTCCGGGCACCCTCGCCGTCGTACCGCCGCCGAAGCCGCCCACCGCCTCGGCTTCCCCGAGCCCGCCACGCACGCCACCCACTCCACCCACGGCATTCGTTCCGGCCACCCGGACCCCCGGGGACACCACCGCCCCGGCGGCGGCTGCTCCGCCCGCGCCCGGCACGGCGCACGCGGTGACCGGGCTGGTGCTCGCGGGAGCCGCCGGGGCTGCCGTCCTCCTCCTTCCCCGGGCGCGCGGTACGACCCGAGCCGGGGACGGCCGGCGCGGCCGCCGCGGCCGCGGATCGCACTGAGGGCGGGATCGGCATGTCCGACCACGACGGCACCCGCTCCCGCTGCACCGGCCGCCTCCTGGCCGGCCTTGCCTGGGTGGTGCTGCTGCTCGGGCTCTGGCTGTGGGGACGCGATCTGACCGACGTGCGGGAGTCCCTGGCGCCGTCGGCCACCGGGGACATGGCCGCGGCCGGCCGGCCCTCCGCGGACCGGCTGCCCTCGGCGGCCGGCCCGCTGACCGACGCCCCGCCGCGGCGCCTGGACATCCCCGGTCTGGGGGTGCGGGCGCCGGTGGTGGCCCGCGGCCTGGACGCGCAGGGCGCGGTCGAACCGCCGCCGGCGGACCAGGCCGGCACGGTCGGCTGGTACGGCGCCGGGGTGAAACCGGGGGCGTCCGGGACCGCGCTGCTGGTGGGCGACCTCGGCGCCGGGAGCCGGCCGGGGGCGTTCGACCGGATCGGCTCGCTGCGGCCCGGCGAGGCGGTCCGGGTGGTCCGGGACGACGGCAGCGTCGCCGACTTCACGGTCGACGACGTCAAGGTCCTGACCGGCGACCGGCTCGACGTCCGGCAGGCGTCCGGAGCACCGAAGCCGGGCCGCGCCGAACTGCGGCTGATCGGCTGCGGCGGCACCGTCGACGCGGCGAGCCGCGCCTGCGCCGCGCACGTGGTCGTGTCGGCGTACCTCACGGGTACCGGCCATTGAGGCCACCGGCCCGTGAGGTCACGGCCACCACCGCCCCGCCACCGCCACCGGTCCCGCCGACGAACCCTTCCTTATGGGACTTTGAGGCCTCGGACGACCCGTGACCTGTGACAGCATGGAACCCGGCCGAGCGCACCAAGGGGGAAGGCATGTACGGCATGAGGGGGGCCCTCTCGCGTGCCCGTGCGGCAGGGGTCCGGGCGTCCGCGGCGGTGCTGGGGGCGGCACTGCTGGCCGCCGGGTGCACCTCCGGGGGCGGCGACAAGGACGACGGCGCCGGGATCACCCAACAGCCCAAGGAAGCCGACCCTTTCTGGGTCAACCCGGACAGCAGGGCGGCCCGTCAGGTCGCCGCCTACCTCAAGGCCGGGAAGAAGGCCGACGCCGAGCAGATCCGGAAGATCGCCGGTCAGCCGACCGGCGAGTGGATCGGCCCGGAGAACCCCGAGCAGGAGGCCCGCGGCTTCACCGAGGCCGCCGACAAGGCGGGCCGCACCGCGCTGCTCGTCCTCTACAACATCCCGCACCGCGACTGCGGCCAGTACTCGCAGGGCGGCGCCGCCGACGGGGACGCCTACCGCTCCTGGGTGGACGGCGTGGCCCGGGGCATCGGCGACCGCCCGGCCACGGTGGTCCTGGAACCGGACGCCCTGCTGCACCTGGTGGACGGCTGCACCCCGGAGGAGTTCCATGACGAGCGCTACGACCTGCTCAAGGGCGCGGTCGAACGACTCAAGTCCCTGAAGAGCACCAAGGTGTACGTGGACGCGGGCAACGCGGGCTGGGGCCATCCCGACCAGATCTTCGAGCCGCTGCGCCGCGCGGGCGCGGACCGGGCCGACGGCTTCGCGGTCAACGTCTCCAACTTCTACTCCACCCAGGAATCCCTCGCCTACGGCAAGCAGTTGTCCGCCAAGCTGGGCGGCAAGCACTTCGTCGTCGACACCAGCCGCAACGGCAACGGCCCCTACGACGGCGGGGATCCGGGCGAGCGCTGGTGCAACCCGCCCGGCCGGGCACTCGGCGAGACACCCACGACGAGGACGGCCGACCCGCTGGCCGACGCCTACCTGTGGGTCAAGCGGCCGGGCGAGTCCGACGGCACCTGCAAGGGCGGCCCGAAGGCGGGGGACTGGTGGGCCGACTACGCGCTGAAGCTGGCGAGGGCCAGCAAGTAGAGGGCCCGGGACACGACTTGGGGCGCCCCCCTGGAGGGAGGGCGCCCCTGAGTGCATGCGGTCACGGGACCTCGGCTGCTCCCGGGCCCCGGCCCGCTACGGGACCTTCACCCACTGCGCCTCGCTCGGCGTCCCCTGGTCGTCGTCGACGAACAGCATGTACCACCCCGACTGCACCAGGTTCCGGCTTCCCGGCACCGTCACCGTGATCTTGTCGCCGGACGTGGTGAAGTCCAGCGCGATCGAGCGCTGGTCGACGTCGGTGACATGCGTGGAGGCACTCGGGCGGATCAGCCGGACCTTCTTGATCGTGCCGGCGTGCTGCGAGGTGAACGTGCCGGAGGCGCCCCGGGCGATGGTCCGCGGGCCGCCCGACAGGGAGGGCCGCGCGTCCCGGTACAGATATGGCGGCGTGTAGATCTCGACGCGCTGCTCGAACGTGCCGGGCTTGGTGTTGGCCTTGTCGCCGAAGAGCGAGTCGGAGCCGAAGAACATCACCCGGCCGTCCGGCAGCAGGATCGAGCCGGCGTGGTAGTTGCGGCCCACCAGCGGGTCGGCGACCCGCTTGAAGGTGTTGCTCCCCGGGTCGTAGAGCCTGGCCTGGAGGATGTTGGAGTCGCCGCGGCCCCGGTAGTCCTCGGAGCCGCCCGAGACCAGGATGGAGTCGTCGGGCAGGACCGAGGACTGCGGGTAGCGGGTGCCCTTCTCCAGCGTCGGACCGTCCGTGAAGCGCGGGTTCTTCGCCTTCAGGTCGATGATGCGGGTCTTCCTGCTGGCCAGCTGGGACTCGCCGACCCCGCCGCCGCCGATCACCATGAACCGCTCGTCCTGCGCGGGCGGCAGCAGGACCGTGCCGGAGGTCTCCATCATCTGCGCGTCGCTCAGGCCGGGCAGCTCGGTGAACTTGTTGGTGTCCACGTCCCAGACGCCCGGGTCGCGGCCCACGTCGGCCGGTCCGTAGCCCGCGTTGGATCCGGAGTAGAACAGCTTGCCGTTCTGCAGCAGGAACAGCGCCGGGTAGGTCGGGAACTGACGGACCTTCGGCGTGTACGTCCACTTCTTGGTCTTGGGGTCGAAGACCTCGTTCTTGCCCGGGACCAGCTGGCCGATGTCGTCGAGGCCGGAGACGCTGAGGATCTTCCCGTCGCTCAGGGTGGCGAGCGTCGGGTACCAGCGGGCCTCGTTCATCGGGTCGACCTTGATGTACTTCTCGGCGACCGGGTCGAACTCGTAGGCGTCCCGGATCCCCTGGAAGTCCTTCTTGTCCAGGGCGAGCTTCTCCGCGATGCCGTAGGTGTTGCGGGTGTCGTCGCCGGACAGGCCCTGGATCCGGTAGTTGTCCTGGGTGCCCGTCTCGTACCGGGCGCCGCTCTTCTGCGCCTCGACGTAGATGCGGCCCAGGCCCGGGCTGTTGCCCAGGAACCTGCCGGCCTGGTCGAAGTTCTTCTTGGCGCGCGGCACCAGCACCGGGTCCTTGGAGACGAACGTCTTGCCGTTCTCCCCGCCCGTGAACCTCGTGCCCGCGGGCAGCGTGATCGGCTTGTCCGGGTTCTCGTTGTGGACGATCATCAGGCCGCCGGCCTTGGTGACGTCGCCCTGGAGCTTCTCGTACCGCTTGGTGCCGCCGGCGATCAGGATGTTGCCGTCGGCGAGCTGGGTGTGGCCCGTGCAGAACAGGTCCTCGGGCGTGGGCACCTTCTTGACGGTGCCCTTGACCGGGTCCCAGATACGGGTGTCGAACTGCCGGGCGTCGAAGTTCTTCTTGTTGTTGCCGGAGCCCGCGACCATCAGCACCTTGCCCGTGTGCAGCAGCACGGCGTGGATGGTGTTCTGCCGGTACTCCTCGGGGAACTCGACGATCTCCCAGTGGCCGTTCTCGGCCTTGTACTCGGGCTTGTTGATCTTGTACTGGTGGTAGCGCTCCGTGCCGAAGCGGTAGAGCCACGGCCCGTTCATTCCGGCCAGAGCGACTACCACCACCGCGCCGATCCCGAGCCGTCGGGCGCGCCGGAGGCCGGCCTGGTCCTTCATTCCTTACGTCCCCCCAGTCCACCGAGGGCGATCTGCATGGTGTGCTCGCCCGTCGTTCCATCCGTTCCGGCCCAACTCGGCCCCTGCTGCCCCGCGCCGCCCGGCGCTCCCGGCGGTACCTCCGCCACCGGGACCGGCATCCCCTGGGCCGGAGTGTGCGCCCGGTGGGGGTGTGCCGGGACCGCGTCCCGCGGCTCCGGAGCGGCGGCCGCGGACGTCTGCCGGCGTCGCTCCTGCCGCAGCGTCCACCGCCAGGCGAAGATCGGTGCGGCGGTGATGAGCATGGCGAACGTGGCCCAGGTGATCATCGCCGGGTGGGAGTGCCCGAGGGCGAAACCCGCGACGAGCGAGCCGCCGAAGACCAGGATGAAGAACCAGTGGATGCGGAACGTCCCGAACAGCGTGTCGGGGCTCGCCGACTCGCCCTTCGGGGTCACCACGAACTTGCTCTTGCGCCGCAGCACGGCGTCCATCAGCGAGCGCGCGTAGACCGGCGCGGACAGCGCCGACATCACCATGCCGGCCACCCCGCCGGAGCCCTCCGGCTCGTGCGGCGAGACATTGTGCCGACGGTTCCAGACGTACAGGCCGATCTGGAGCGCCGAGGCGTTGCCGTACAGCATCAGCCACACGGTCGGGTCGATGTTCACGCCCGAGGCGCCGAGGCCCAGGAACAGCGCGCAGCTCAGCGCCGCCAGGATCCAGTTGAGGGCGGACATCGGGTAGAAGATGATCATCATCGTGTAGTTGAAGAGCTTGGCCGGCGGCAGGGTGCCGAAGCCCTTCCAGTACTGCTTGAGGATCGTCTCGTAGGTGCCTCGCGACCAGCGCAGCTGCTGGGTGAAGAAATCCGTCCAGGCGTTCGGGCCCTCGCCGACCGCGAGCACGTCCGGGGTGTAGACCGACCTCCACTTGCGGCCGGTCGCCGGGTTCTTGGCGCGGTGCATCTCGAAGCCGGTGGCCATGTCCTCGGTGATCGAGTCGTACAGGCCGCCGATCTGCTTGAGCGCCTTGATCCGCACGGCGTTCGAGGTGCCGACGAACATCGGCGCGCCGTAGCGGTTGCCGGCCCGCTGGATCAGCGCGTGGAAGAGGAACTGCTGCGACTCGGCCGCCTTGGTGACGAACGTGTCGTAGTTGCCGTAGACCTGCGGGCCGATCACGAAGCCGACGTCGGGGTCGCGGAAGTACCCCAGCATCCGCTCCAGGTAGTTGGGCAGGGGCACGTGGTCGGTGTCGACGGAGGCGAAGAAGTCGTAGTCGTCGCCGTGCGCCTGGAGCCAGGCGTTGTAGTTGCCGTGCTTGGTCTTGGCGCGGTGCGGGCCCTTGGCCTGGTTCCAGCGTGCGACGCCCTTGCGGCTGAAGTGGTGGACGCCCAGGCGCGCGCAGACCTCCTTCACCTCGGGGTCGTCGCCCTCGTCGAGCAGCCAGACGTGCAACAGGCCCCGGTGACGCAGCCGTACGGCGGCCTCCAGGGTCTTGGTCACCATCTCCAGAGGTTCCTTGCCGGGCACGAAGGAGGTCAGGAACGCGACCCGCGTGCCGGTCTCGGGCACCACCGGGACCGGGTCCCGGGCGACCAGGGTGGCGTGCGCGTTGGACAGCACGTTCATGCAGCGGAAGAACTCGATCAGGCCGATCGAGACCAGCATCACCGCGTCGAGGGCCGGCAGGAAGTCGTAGGCCGGGTAGTCGCGTTCGGTCCAGTGCTTGGGCTGGAGCAGCCAGGCCAGCAGGACCAGCGACAGCAGCGGCGCGGCGGCGAGCATCAGCGCGACCCGGATACGGTGCGGCTCCTGCGAGATCAGCGAGCGGTACTGCACCGTGTACGGCTTGTCCGGGTCGGGTTCGGTGAGGGGGCCGGCCAGCCGGCTGTAGTGCTCGTAGTCGTATTTCGGCAGGGACTTCTTGATTCTGCGGAACGTCCCCGTGGTGCCGGTGCGGTGTCCCGGCGCTCTTGGCCGGGTCGTCTCAGAAGGATCGGATTCGTGCCGGGCGCCCGTCGGCGTCGACGTCATGACTCATCCCCCCACACGCATGCGAGCGCGTGTTCGTCGGTTCCTTCGTCTGTTCGAGGCCCCCCTCGGCCCGTCACGGACGTTTGCGTGCCCGGCCGCGGGTCACCAGGTCGGTCCCACCTCGGAGACACGGCACCGCGGCCCGCCGGTTGCATGGCCGCCCCCCGCGGCGGCCGTCGACGCGCGGGAGTCACAGCTCACCGCGCGGCCGGGCAACCGGCTCCTGCAACCCCCAACACCCCCCAACATCCCCAACACCCCCCAAGCGCCGCCAAAGGGCAGCAGCTTGACATCCAGGGTTCTACGGTGTTCAGCATGATCGCAAGACGCGAAACTCGGAGTTTACCGGCCATACGCGCGCATTGCGGAGAGGGGGTGCGACGAGGGGTTCGACACCCTGCGCCGCCCGCTCTTCTGTACGGCTGAGACGGGAGAGGTGTTCAGCCGGGACGGGAGGAACCGGCAAAAGGTGAAGGCGAGCCCGGTCCACAGGACCGGGCTCGCCTTCGTCGTGGTGCGCCGCCAGGGACTCGAACCCCGGACCCGCTGATTAAGAGTCAGCTGCTCTAACCAACTGAGCTAGCGGCGCCTGCTGACACCGTTCACTTTACATGACCTCCGGAGGTCCCCCGACCATCCGCGCCTGGTGGGCGGGGCCAGTGGAGCCGTCCTGTACATCATTCGGACCGTCAATGTTCGCGTCCGGTGGACAGTTGTGGCAATGATCAACGTGCACAGATCCGGATATGTACTGATTAAGTGTGAGGAAGATCGCATGAAGTCTCCGGTGTTCGAGGACATCGACCCCGCGAGCGACTGCGACTGCCCCGGGCGCGTGAGCGGGCGTGGCCCCTCCCGCTCCCCGGCCGCCCGCACCCCGGTCCGTCCGGCCGCCGCGCATCGCGCGCTGGTCGTGGCGGCCGTCACCGCCGCCGCCGTCCTCGGCGTGGGCCATGCGCCACCGGCGGCGGCAGCCATCCACACCGCCGGCCGGACACCCGGGCCGCCGGACACCCGGTCCTCGGCCGACGAGACGGAGACCCCGCAGGGCGTCGCGGGCGCGTTGTTCGGGCCGGGCGGGCCGGTCAAGGCGGGGGAGCAGATCGTGATCGGCGCCACCACCCGGTCGCAGATCGTCAGCCGGGCCAGGAAGTGGCTGGACGCCCGGGTGCCGTACAGCATGAGCCGCTTCTGGCGCGACGGATACCGCCAGGACTGCTCCGGCTTCGTCTCGATGGCCTGGAACCTGCCGCGCAACGAGTGGACAGGCAGCCTCGGCCAGTACGCGGTGCGGATCACCAAGGGGCAGCTCCAACCCGGCGACATCCTCCTCTTCCACAATCCCGACAACCCTCAGAAGGGCTCACACGTGGTGCTCTTCGGTGGCTGGACCGACCAGCGGCACACCGCCTACATCGCCTACGAGCAGGCGCCGCCGCATGCCCGCAGCAGGACCACCCCGTACGCGTACTGGACCAACTCCAAGCGCTACGTCCCCTACCGGTACAAGGGCGTCACCCGGGGCGCGGCCGGTCCCGCCGCGGCGCCGCCCGCGCCGTACCCGGGAGCGGCGTACTTCGGCCCCGGCGCCAACAACCCCCATGTCACCCGGCTCGGCCGGATGCTCGCCGCCCGTGGCGGCGCCTCCTACTACGCCAAGGGGCCCGGCTCTCGCTGGTCGGAGGCGGACCGGCGGGCCACCCAGGCCTTCCAGCGGGCCCAGGGCTGGACCGGGGCGGCCGCGGACGGGCTGCCGGGGCCGGGGACATGGCAGCTGCTGGTGACCGGGAAGGGCAAGGACATCAAGGCCGCGGCCCCCGCCTCGCACGGGGTGCCCGCCTATCCGGGGCGGGGGATGTTCCGGCCCGGTGCCGACAACCGGTACGTCACCGAGCTGGGTCGGCAGCTGGTGAGGAAGGGGTACGGCCGGTTCTACACCAGCGGGCCGGGGCCGCGCTGGTCGGACGCGGACCGGCGGGCCGTCGAGGCCTTCCAGCGCGCCCAGGGGTGGCGGGGCGGCGCTGCGGACGGCCGGCCGGGGCGCGAGACCTGGCGCCGGCTCTTCGCATGACCGCGGTCCCGGAGGGGCCGCCGATCCACCGTACGAACGTCTGAACCATCTGGCGCGGAGGCTGGAGGCAGGTATGAGTACGACCACGTCCCCCACACCCGAATACAACGGGCGCGAGGCGATGATGGCCCCGGACGGCTGGGCGGGCCGCTGCGTCCCCCGGCTCATCCACAACGAGGGGACCACGGAGATCCCCGTCCATCTGCTGTTCCGCGACGACGCCGACACGGTCCCGCTGCCGGTCACGCCCGCGGTGGTGGGCAGCGGGGAGGGCACCGGCGAGCAGCCGCGGCTGGGGCACGGGCGCCGGGCGCCCGCGCCGGCCCGCCCGGTGCCGGAGATGGACTCCGACCTGGTGGAGCGCCCGGCGTCGGTGCTGCCCGGGGCGGCCGGGGTGCTGGCCGGGGCCTGCGGGGCGGCGGGCTGTGTGCTCACCTCGTGGTGGGCGGGGGTGCTGCCGGGCATCGCGACGCACGTGCTGGGGCTGCCGGCGTCCACGGGCGCCGGACTCGGCGCCCCGCAGTGGGCCGCGTACGCCGGGGCGGGGGCGCTCGCCCTGTTCGGCTTCGGCGGGCTGGCCCGGGGCCGGACCGGGCGGGCCTGGGTGCTCGGCCTGTTCGGCCGCTACCGGGGGACCGTCCGGCGCACCGGGCTGCTGTGGCTCAATCCGCTGATGCCGCGCCGCCGGGTCGACGTCCGGCTGCGGCACTGGCGCAGCGAGCCGATGTCGGCCGCCGCCGCGGGCGGGGTCGCGCTGCGGGTGGTGGCGCTGGTGGTGTGGCGGGTCCGGGACACCGCGCGGGCCACGCTCGGGATCGATGACCACGAGACCTATCTGCGTGAGTGCGTCGAGGGGGCGCTGGCCCGGGTGCCGGTGGACCCGCCGGGCGGCGCGCGGGGGACGGCGGCCACCGCGGACACGCTGACCCGGCTGGTGAAGCGGGAGGTGGCGCCGGTCGGTCTGGAGGTGTTCTCGGTCCAGCCGGTCCGGGTCGAGTACGCGCCGGAGGTCGCCGCCGCCATGCACCGGCGCAGCGTCGCCGCACTGGACGCGCGGCACCGGGCGAGCATGCTCACCTCGGTGGTGGACTCGGTGGAGGACACGGTGACCCGGCTGACCACCAGGGGTCTTGTCGATCTCGACGACTACGAGCGCAAGCTGCTGGTACGGGACTTGGCGGTGGCGTTCTGCGCGGGAGGCCGGGAACCGGGGCCGTGACGGGGACGGTGTGACGGGGACGGGGGAGGGCGTGCCTTTGGTATGGACATGTTCAAGTAACGGCAATAGCCTGAACTTGGTCTAGACCTGCACAGCTCACTGAACCTCCCCCACGTCTCCAGGAGCGGCAGTATGCGCACCAAGGCCAAGATCTCCGCAGCCGTGCTCGGCCTCACGACCGCCGGAGCCTTCGTGCTCTCCACCGGCGGCGCCAGCAGCCACGGCTACACCGACCTGCCCATCAGCCGGCAGAAGCTCTGCAACAACGGAACCGTCGCCAACTGCGGCGACATCCAGTGGGAGCCGCAGAGCGTCGAGGGCCCGAAGGGCTTCCCGGCCTCCGGGGCGGCCGACGGACGGCTCTGTTCCGGGAACAACACCCGGTTCAGCCAGCTCGACAGCCCCAAGACCCCCTCGGGCGGCGCCTGGCCGACCACCAAGGTCAACGGCGGCCAGAGCTACACCTTCCGCTGGCAGTTCACGGCCATGCACGCCACGACGGACTTCAAGTACTACGTGACCAAGCAGGGCTGGAACCAGAACCACGCCCTGACCCGCGCCGACCTCAACACGACCCCGTTCCTGACCGTGCCCTACGGCGGACAGCGCCCGCCGGCCACCCTCAGCCACAGCGGCACCCTCCCCACCGGACTGAGCGGCCACCACGTCATCCTCGCGGTCTGGACGATCGCCGACACGGGCAACGCGTTCTACGCCTGCTCCGACGTCACGTTCTGAGCGTCGATCCGGGCGTTCCCCGATCTGAGCATTCCCTGAGCCACCGGACCGGTCGGCGTGGGTAGATTCCCCCCACGCCGGCCGATCACGGCGGCGCCGGAGTTCGGGGGATCTCATGGAAGCGATGTTCTACGTCGTGCCGCTGCTCATGATCGGCCTCGCGGTCTTCATGCTGACCAGAGTCGTCCGCCGTGCCCGGGAGGTACGCAGCGCCTGGGGCAGCGGACTCACGGCCGAGGCGCGGTGTCTGCGGACGTACACCACAACCAGCGGCGGCGGGGAGACCACGGTGAGCACGACGCTGCACCACGTGTACGAGTTCACCACGCGTGACGGCCGCAGCGTCCGCTTCGAGGAGACCAACGGACCCGCGACCGTCGTCGACGGTGACATCGTCACCGTGCATTACGCGGCGGAGCGGCCGGAGCGGGCGACGGCCCACGCCCCGGCACGCGGGAAGCTCGCGGCGGAATCGGGCTGCCTGGTGGCTTTCCTGGGCGTCTTCATCACCGGCTGCGTGATCTTCATGGTCGTCGTCCACGTGTTCTTCTCGGCGGCGGACGGTTTCCTGCCGTAGACGCGAAAAGGGCCCCTCGTGATCACGAGAGGCCCTTCAACTGTGCGCCGCCAGGGACTCGAACCCCGGACCCGCTGATTAAGAGTCAGCTGCTCTAACCAACTGAGCTAGCGGCGCATGACTCCCGCCGTCCGCTTCCCGCGGCCGGCGACGAAGAAAATACTACCTGGTCCTCGGGGGTGCTACGACCACCCCGGAGGCCGGAGGCGCCGGGATGGCCCGAAGGCCGCCGGCGCCCCGGAGCGGCCCCTACAGCACGGCGCTCAGGAACTCCCGGGTGCGCTCGTGGTCGGGGTCGCCGAAGAGCTTCTCCGGCGGCCCGGACTCGATCACCCGGCCCGAGTCGAACATCAGCACCTGGTCGGAGATGTCCCGGGCGAAGTTCATCTCGTGGGTCACGCACAGCAGCGTGATGTCGGTGGTGTGCGCGATCTCCCTGAGCAGGTCCAGCACACCGGCCACCAGCTCCGGGTCCAGGGCCGAGGTCACCTCGTCGAGGAGCAGGATCTCCGGCCGCATGGCGAGCGCCCGGGCGATCGCGACCCGCTGCTGCTGGCCGCCGGACAGCTGCGACGGATGGGCGTCGGTCCTGTCCGCCAGCCCGACGAGGTCGAGGAGTTCACGGGCCCGCTCCTCCGCCTCCTCGCGGCCGAGCCCGAGCACGTTGACGGGCGCCTCCGTGATGTTCTGGAGCACCCTCATGTTCGGGAACAGGTTGAACTGCTGGAAGACCATCCCGATCTTCCTGCGGATCCGGCGCAGGTGCTTCTCGTTCGCCGGGTGCAGGGTCCCGTCCGGGCCGGGCATGTGGGACAGCGGCTCGCCGTCCACGTGGATCACGCCGTCGCTGACGCGCTCGAGCGTCATCAGCAGCCGCAGGATGGTCGTCTTCCCCGAGCCGCTCGGCCCGATCAGCGTCACGTGCTCACCGCGCTGGACGGCGAAGTCCAGCCGGTCGAGCACGACGTGATCGCCGAAGCGCTTGACCACCTGGTCGAAGCGGACCAGATCCGCGGGCGGCGCGTCCGGAGTCGCGTTCTCGGGCGCCTGCGGCGGCGTCTTGTGCAGAGGGTCAGTGGCCAAGGCGCTTCTCCAGCTTTCTCATCAGAAGCGAGGTCGGGTAGCTTGCCGCCAGGAAGAACAGGCCCGCGAGGGTGAACGTCTCGGCGTAGGTGAAGTGGTCCGCGCCGTACTCACGGGCCTTGGCGACCATCTCCTGGACCGTGATGACGGCCAGGAACGGGGTCTCCTTGAACATCGAGATGCCGTAGTTGCCCAGCGCCGGCAGCACCTTGCGCACCGCCTGCGGCAGGATCACCGCCTGCCAGGTGCGGCGCGGCGACATGGACAGCGCCCGGCACGCCTCCCACTGGCCCTTCGGCACGGCGTCGATGCCCGCCCGGTACACCTCCGACAGGTAGGAGGCGTAGTGGATGCCGAGCACCGCGACGCCGATGGTCAGCGGGTCCACCGTGTTGAAGACCGCGTAGGCGCCGACCAGCTGCACCAGCAGCGGGGTGGACCGGACGAACTCGGTGACCACCCGCACCGGCACGGTGACCAGCCGGCTCGGCACCCGTCCGGCCACGGCCACGAGCAGGCCGAGGACGGCGGCCACCGCGGTGCCGAGGACCGTGGCCAGCAGCGTGGTCAGAAAGCCGTGCCACAGCAGCGGCAGCGAGTCTCGGACCGCGCCCCAGTCCCATTCGTAACTCACGACGCACCTCCTGCCATCTCGGGCTCGCGCGCCGATTCGGCGCCGCGGCGGCGCAGCAGGGCGCGGCGGTCCGTGTGCAGGCCGAGCCGGGACTTGGCGTGCCGTTCCAGGGCGTTCATCAGCAGGGTCAGCGCGTAGGCGAGGACGAAGTAGATCACCAGCAGGGTCAGATAGGCCCATGTGGTCGCGCCGGTGCGGTCACGCATCTGCTGGACCACCGTCGTCAGGTCGGCCGCGGAGATCAGCCACAGCAGCGGGGTGCACTTCAGCAGCTGGATCAGCAGGTTCGTGAACGAGGGGATCATCTGCACCCACGCCTGCGGCAGGATCACCCGGCGCATGCGCTGCGACGGCGTCATGTTCAGCGCGACGGCGGCTTCCCACTGCGCCTTGGGCACGGCGTTCAGCGCGCCGCGCACCACCTCGGAGCCGTAGGCGCCGTAGTTCATGCCGAACGCCACCACACCGCAGAACAGCGGCGACAGCTCGTACCCGGACAGCAGCGGGAACGCGTAGTACAGCCAGAACAGCTGGACGTACAGCGAGGTGCCGCGGAGGAACTCCACGACCACCCGGGAGACGCCGCGCGCGAGCAGGAGCCGGCTGTTGGCCGCGAAGCCGAACACGAAGGACAGGGCGAGCGCGACGGCCGAGCCGAGGACCGTGGCCTCGACCGTCACAAGCAGCCCCGACCACACGCTGGAGAGGTGGTCGAAGAAGTACGTGTAGAAGTCACCCATGGACAGGCGTCCCCGTCAGCCCTTGCACAGGTCGGCGGTCTTCAGGCCCGCCGGCGGGATCGTGTCCTTGCCGAACCCGTACTCCCCGACGAGCCGCACATACCGGCCCGGATCCGAGGTGATCTTCTTCAGCTGCTCGTCGAAGGCGTCCCGGAGCTCCTCGCTGCCCTTGCGGAAGACGGCGCCGCCCGGGCTGTACTGCTTCACACCGTCGACCACCGGCACGAACGAGCCGGTGACCTCCACCTTCGGGTTGGTCCTGGCCAGCCAGCGCAGCGAGATGCCCGTCAGCACGAAGGCGTCGATCCTGCCCTGCGCGACCGCGTCGGCGCCGTCCTGCGGTTTCTGCAGTGTCCGTATGCCGCTCTCGGAGATCCCGGCGGCGGTGACGTAGCCCTTCTCCACCGCGCCCGACATCACGCCGACGGTCGCCCCGGCCGACTTGGCGGAGGCGAGGTCGGTCAGGTTCTTCGGGTTGCCCTTCCTCACCATCATCGCGGTGGGCGAGACGAACTCGGGCTCGGAGAACAGGGCCTTTCGGCAGCGCTCCGGGATGATGGCCATGCCCGCACTGATCACGTCGTACTTGCCGGCCTGGAGTCCGGGGATCAGACCGTCCCACTCGGAGAAGGTCGGCTTCAGCTCGTCCACTCCCAGGGCCTTGAAGATCTCTCTGTGCAGCGTCGGCGCCTCGCCCTTGAGCTGCCCGCCCTCCTCGAAGCCGTACGGGGCCTCGTTGGCGTAGGCCACCTTCACATAGCCCTGCTTCTTCAGCTGTTCCAGCTTCGAGCCCTTGCCGTCGCCGCTGTCCGTCCTGCTGCACGCGGCCAGCAGCCCGGGGACGGTGAGCATGCCGCCCACGGCCGCCGTCCTGGTCAGAAAGCCCCGGCGGGACAGGTTCGGGAACTCGGACATGGACACTCACCCTCCAGGAGGGCCTCGTCGGCTCGGGCCCTTCGCAGACAGTGGTGGCGCCTGCCCTCTCTCCGTGGTCCATGCGGGTGGACTTGGGGATGTGATCCAACGGTGTCCGGAGGGATATCGTTCCGTGTCCGGGTGGAGCGGCGCGGGGCGGGTGTGAACTCCCGCGCCTTCGGGCAGACGGCCCCTCAGAAGCTGCGAGGAGGCGCCATGGCGGAACGCCACGTCGAAGTCGCGCTGGAGAAGCGCGGAATCCGATGCACGGCACGGCTGCTGGACGACCGGGCGCCGCGCACCTGCGCCGCGGTCTGGGACGCGCTCCCGCTGAGCGGGGACGTCTACCACGCGAAGTACGCGCGCAACGAGATCTACGCGCTCTTCGCGCCGTTCGCCCGGGCGGAGCCACCGCTGGAGAATCCGACGGTCACTCCGATCCCGGGCGATCTGTGCTACTTCTCGTTCGCCGGCACCGAACTGGGCACGCAGGCCTACGGCTACGACCGCGTACCCGCCGCCGGGCCGACGGTCGTGGACCTCGCCCTGTTCTACGAGCGCAACAACCTCCTGCTCAACGGGGACGTCGGCTGGGTGCCCGGCATCGTCTGGGGCCGGATCACCGAGGGCCTGGACGCCATGGCCCAGGCCTGCAACGACCTGTGGCGCTCCGGCGCGGCGGGGGAGACCCTCAGCTTCCGGCGGGCGTGAGCCGGTTCGCCACCCCCGCGTCGTACAGGGCGTGGGCCGCTCGCAGCACCAGGTCGTCGCGGTGTCGCGCGGCCACGATCTGGAGGCCGACCGGCAGACCGTCCTCGTCCCTGCCCACGGGCACGGACGCCGCGGGCTGCTGGGTCATGTTGAACGGGTACGTGAACGGAGTCCACCCGGTCCAGCGCCGGTGCCCCGAACCCTTCGGCACCTCCACGCCCGCCTCGAACGCCGTGATCGGCAGGGTGGGCGTGACCAGCAGGTCGTAGCTCCGGTGGAAGTGGCCCATGACACGGCCGAGTTCCATGCGGACGTCCACGGCGGCCAGGTAGTCCAGCGCCGACAGCCGGGCGCCGGCCGCGCAGATCTCCCGCAGCCCCGGGTCGAGCAACTCCCGCCGCTGGGGCCCCAGGTGCTGGACGACACGGGCGGCGCCGCTGAACCACAGGGTGTGGAAGGCCTCCACCGGGTCGGCGAAGTCGGGGTCGCTCTCGGTGACGTACGCGCCGAGCTCCGCCAGCTCCGCCACCGCCCGGCGCACAGCCCTGGCGACCGCCGGCCGCACCGGCACCTGGCCGCCCAGGGACGGCGAGTAGGCGACCCGCAGCCCCCGTACCCCGCCGGCCAGTGCCTCCGTGAACGAGCCCGGGGCCGGGCCGAGCGCCGACCAGTCCCGCGCGTCGGGCACGCCGATCACGTCGAGCAGCAGCGCCGCGTCCGCCGCGTCCCGGGTCATCGGACCCACGTGCGACAGCGTGCCGAAGGCGCTGGGCGGATACAGCGGGACCCGGCCGTACGTCGGCTTCAGGCCGAAGATCCCGCACATCGCGGCCGGGATGCGCACACTGCCGCCGCCGTCCGTGCCCAGCGACAGCGGCCCCGCGCCGAGCGCCACGGCCGCCGCGCTGCCGCCGCTGGATCCGCCGGCGGTGCGGGCCGGGTCGCGGGGGTTGCGGGTGACGCCGGTCAGGGGGGAGTCCGTGACGCCCTTCCAGCCGAACTCGGGGGTCGTGGTCTTGCCGAGGAAGACCGCGCCGTGCTCGCGCAGCCGGGCCACCGAGGGGGCGTCCTCGTCCCAACGGCCCTCCTCCGCCACGGTCCTGGAACCGCGCAGGGTCGGGTGGCCGCGCAGCAGCAGGATGTCCTTGACGGTGACCGGCACCCCGTCCAGCAGCCCCGACGGGCTTCCGCGCCGCCACCGGTCCTCCGACTCCCGGGCCCGCGCCAGGGCGTCCTCGGCGGTGATCCGGACGAACGCGTTCACCTCCGGCTGGATCCGCTCGGCCCGGTCCAGGGCCGCCCGGGTGGCCTCCACGGGGCTGAACTCGCCCTTGCGGTAGCCGTCGAGCAGTTCTCCCGCGGTCAGCTCGGTGAGCTCGGTCATCGCGCCTCCAGACAGGGGTCAGTGTCCCGGTACGTATCCGCGCCGTTTGTCGACGACGTTCGGCAGCGGCTCGCCCGCCTCCCAGTGGCCGTACAGATCGACGAACTGGGCCGCCAGTTCGTCCCGCCAGCCGACCGTGTCACCGCTCATGTGCGGGGACACGACCAGGCCCGGCACTCGCCACAACGGGCTGTCGGGGGCGAGCGGTTCGTCCTGGAAGACGTCCAGGGCGGCGCCCGCGATCCAGCGGTCCGTGAGCGCCCGGACGAGCGCCTCCTCGTCGACGAGCTGCCCCCGGCCGACGTTGACGAAGCGCGCCGAGGGCTGCATGAGGCCGAACCGGCGGGCGTCGAACATGCCGCGGGTCTCCTCGGTCAGCGGGGCCGCCGCGATCACCCAGTCGGCGCGGGCGACGAGCCGGTCCAGGTCCTCCGGACCGTGCACTCCGGCGCGCGCGGCGCGGCCGACGACCGCCGCCCGCACTCCCAGCGCGCCGAGCGTGCGGGCGATCGCCCGGCCGATCGGCCCGGAGCCCACGACACACGCGCGCGTACCGGACACCCGCTGCGACTCGCGGTGCCGCCACCGCCCCTCGCGCTGGAAGTCCAGGGTCCGCGGCAGGTCCTTGGCCATGGCGAGGACGAGCGCGGCGACGTACTCGGCGATCGGTTCGTCGAACACGCCCCGCGCATTGGTCACCACCGTGCCGGACGCCGCGATCTCGGGACACATCAGATGGTCCACGCCCGCACTCGCCGTGTGCACCCAGCGGGGCCGCGGCCCCTCGCCCGGCCACGCCTCCCGCACCGCGGTGGAGGTGAAGTCCCACACGAGCAGCACGTCCGCCTCGGGAAGCCGCGCGGCCAGCCCGGCCGCGTCCGTGCGCACGATCCGGGCGCGGCCGGTGAGCCGGCCCAGACGCGGCGGCGGATCGGCGTCCAGGACGAGCAGGACGGGGACACTCATGGCGAGCCGTTTCTCGTAAGGGGCGGCCGTCTGACGTGCACGGATTGACCACGCTCGCACCCGAACCTACCTTCGTCAACACGGGCGCCCGTACGGACGGTTGCTCTCTGCTGCCCCACCGTGTCGTTCACCTGCCGTCAGTGCCGCCCTTCCGTCTCCCTCACGTGAGGCAGGTGTCTGCCATGGACGCCACGAACGACATGAACGGCATGGGGATCTCCTTCCTCGGCGGCCCGTGCCCGCAGCGCGGAGTCGGGGTCGTCGCCCCCTTCGACTTCGCGCTGGACCGCGAGCTGTGGCGGTGGGTGCCGGACGAGGTCTCGCTGCACCTGACCCGGACGCCGTTCGTGCCGGTGGAGGTGAGCCTGGACCTGGCGCGGCTGGTCAGCGAGCACCAGACGCTCGACGCCGCGGTGCGCACCCTGACCGCCGTCGCGCCCGAGGTCGTCGCCTACGCCTGCGCCTCGGGCAGCTTCGTCGGCGGGATCGCCGGCGAGCGCGCGATGTGCGCGGCGATGACACAGGCGGGCGCGGTGGCCGCGGTGACCACCTCCGGGGCGCTGCTGGAGGCGCTCGCGGAGCTCGGCACCCGGCGGGTGGCGCTGGTGACCCCGTACACGGTGTCCTTGACGCGTTCGCTCCAGGACTACCTGGCCGAGGCCGGCGTCACCGTCACCGGGTGCGCGTACATGGGGCTGACCCGGCACATCTGGAAGGTGCCGTACCGCGGGGTGGTCGACATGGCCCGCAGGGCCGCGCGCCGCAACCACCCGCAGGCGCTGTTCCTGTCCTGCACGAACCTGCCGACCTACGACGTGATCCCGCAGCTGGAGGCCGAACTGCGCATACCGGTGATCTCGGCCAACCAGGTCACGATGTGGGCTGCGCTGCGCCGACTGGGTACCCGAACGGTGGGCCCCTACCAGGCGCTGCCGGCCGGTGTGCCTCCCGCGCCGCCCAGGCCGCGGCACCATGACGGCGGCGCCTGGCCCGTACTGTCCGACGAACAGCAGGAAGGCAGGCCATGACCGCACTCGGATTCCTCTACCCGGGCCACTCCGCAGAGGACGACTATCCGCGCATCGAGCAGCTCCTGGGCAGTGACATCCGGGTGGACCTGGTCCACACCGACATCGGCGAGGACGCGCACCGCGCGGACGCGCTGTACGAGATGGGCTCGCCCGAGCGGCTCGCGCAGGGCGTGCAGGGGCTGCGGCTGTCCGGCGTGGAGGCGGTGGTGTGGGCGTGCACCAGCGGCAGCTTCGTACGCGGCTGGCAGGGCGCGCACGAGCAGGTCCGCGCGCTGGCCCGGGCGGCGGGCATGCCGGCCTCCTCCACCTCCTTCGCCTTCGTGCACGCGGCGGCCGAGATCCACGCCCACCGGGTCGCGGTCGCCGCGACCTACCCGAAGGACGTCACCGGCCTGTTCACGGACTTCCTGCGCGCCGGGAAGGTGGAGGTGGCCGCCGCCCGCAGCGCCGGGATCATCACCGCGGCCGAGGTGGGCACCTGGGGCGAGGCGGAGATCCTGGCCCTGGCGCGGGAGGCGGACGTCCCCGAGGCGGACGCGGTCCTGCTGCCCGACACCGCCCTGCACACGGCGTCCCACCTGCCCGCCCTGGAGAAGCACCTCGGCAAGCCCGTCCTCACGGCGAACCAGGTGACCGTCTGGGAGGCGCTGCGGCTCACCGACCGCCGGGTCAACGCGCCCGCTCTGGGCACGCTGTTCACGCGGGAGCCGATCGTCCAGGTGTGACACCGGCGCGGTTGCGGTCCCCGTCGCGCGGGCGGACGCTGGAAGTGTCCGGCGGTGCAGCGAGAACGCCCGGGGCCCGGGACGACCGACGCCCCCGCCTGCCTTTGTCATCCCCCTGGTTGGTGTCCCCCGGCAACGGCCCGTGGTCGCCGCCGTCGTCCAGCGTTCGACGCGGAGGTGACCCAGGTGAAAGCCGTCGTCTACGACAAGCCCTTCAACGTCACGGTGAAGGACGTCGACGATCCCCGGATCCAGCACCCGAACGATGTGATCGTACGGGTCACATCCACCGCGATCTGCGGTTCCGACCTGCACATGTACGAGGGCCGCACGGCCGCCAAGGCGGGAATCGTCTTCGGCCACGAGAACCTCGGCGTCGTCGAGGAGGTCGGCGACGGCGTGACGTCGCTGTCCCAGGGCGACCGCGTCGTGATGCCGTTCAACGTGGCCTGCGGGTTCTGCAAGAACTGCCTCGCCGGGAAGACCGGGTTCTGTCTGACGGTGAACCCCGGCTTCGCGGGAGGCGCCTACGGATACGTGGCGATGGGCCCCTACACCGGCGGCCAGGCCGAGCGGCTGAGGGTGCCGTTCGCCGACTTCAACTGTCTGAAGCTGCCGCCGGGCGACGAGTTCGAGACCGACTTCGTGCTGCTCGCCGACATCTTCCCGACCGGCTACCACGGCTGCGAACTCGCCAAGGTGTCGCCCGGCGAGTCCGTCGCCGTCTTCGGCGCCGGACCGGTGGGTCTGATGGCCGCCTACTCGGCGCTGCTGCGCGGCGCGTCGATGGTGTTCACGGTCGACCGGGTGCCCGAGCGGCTCGCCAAGGCGGAGGAGATCGGGGCCATTCCCATCGACTTCACCAAGGGCGACCCGGCCGAACAGATCATGGAGATGACCAACGGCGAGGGCACCGACAAGGGTGTGGACGCCGTCGGCTACCAGGCCCAGTCGCACAAGGACGTCAGTCACGAGGAGCCCGCCGTCGTCCTCAACACGCTCGTCGAGACGGTACGGCCCACCGGTCTGCTCGGCATACCGGGGCTGTACGTGCCCTCCGACCCGGGCGGACCCGACGAGCACGCCAAGCACGGCCAGCTGCTGGTCTCCATCGGCAAGATGTTCGAGAAGGGCCAGCAGATGGGCACCGGCCAGTGCAACGTGAAGCAGTACAACCGGCAGCTGCGCGATCTGATCATCGCCGGGCGCGCCAAGCCCAGCTTCGTGGTCTCCCACGAGCTGCCGCTGGACCAGGCGCCCCAGGCGTACGAGAAGTTCGACAAGCGGATCGAGGGCTACACGAAGGTGGTCCTGCACCCGGGCCACGCGCTCGCGGCGTGAACGCGGGCTGAGACGAGCCGTCGCGGCCGGGGCCTTCCGCCCCGGGCCCCGTCCCCTCCCCCGGGGGCCGGGGCGGAGCCCCGCGGCGGCTCCTCTCATGCGAGCAGCGAGACGGGCGGGGGCGGGAAAGGAACAAACGACAGCGGTGCCCTGTTGACGCCGGTCAGGAAAGTGAACGGTCAACCAGCTGGAGGCACCCGTGGCGGGAGACGAGATCAGGGGCACGGCACTCGGGACCGCTCCGGTACCCCTGTCCGTACTGGACCTGGTGACCGTGGGCGCGGGGCACACCGCCACCGACGCGCTGCGCACCAGCGCCGCCCTGTCGAGGACCGCGGAGTCCCGCGGCTACCACCGCTACTGGGTCGCCGAGCACCACTCGATGCCGGGCGTCGCCTCCTCCTCACCGGCCGTGATCCTCGCCCACCTCGCCGCCCACACCGACCGGATCCGCCTCGGCTCCGGCGGCGTCATGCTGCCCAACCACGCCCCGCTGGTCATCGCGGAGCAGTTCGGCACCCTGGAGGCCCTGGCCCCCGGCCGCGTCGACCTGGGTCTCGGCCGCGCCCCCGGCACGGACGGCGCCACCGCCGCCGCCCTGCGCCGCACCGACCTCCCCCAAGCTCTCGGCTCCGCTCGAGCAGGGGGGACCCCCATCGACCGGGGCGCCGACGACTTCCCCCAGCAGCTCGCCGAGCTGATCCGCTTCCTCGACGACGACTTCCCCGACGGCCACCCCTACCGCCGCGTCCACGCCGTGCCCGGCCCGGTCCAGGCGACCTCCCCGGGTGGCGTGCAGTCCCGGCACCGCCCGCCGGTCTGGCTGCTCGGCTCCTCCGGCTTCAGCGCCCGCCTGGCCGGCACGCTCGGCCTGCCGTTCGCCTTCGCCCACCACTTCTCCGCGCAGAACACGGTCCCGGCCCTCGACCTCTACCGCGATTCGTTCCGCCCGAGCGCGGTGCTGGACGCCCCGTACGCCCTCATCGGCGTCGCGGCCCTCGCCACCGAGGAGGAGCGTGAGGCGCGCCGCCAGGTGCTGGCCGCCGCCCTGAACATGGTCCGGCTGCGCACCGGCCGCCCCGGCCTCGTGCCCACCCCGGAGGAGGCGGAGGCATACGAATTCAGCCCGATGGAGCGGGAGTTCGTCGATTCCTGGAACGCCAACGTCGTCCACGGCACCCCCGACGAGGTCCGCTCCGGTCTCGACGACCTGCAAAAGCGCACCGGCGCCGACGAGTTGATGATCACGAGCAACGCGCACAGCGGCGCCGTACGCCTGCGCAGCTACGAACTCATCGCGGACGCCTACGGACTGCCGGCGGACGCCCGGTCACTGTCCGACGACTGAACGGGCCCGGCTCCGGCTCCGGCCGACCGAACGGGCCCGGCTCCGGCTCCGGCCGACCGAACGGGCCCGGCTCCGGCTTCAGACGCGGCCGTCCAGCAGCTCGGAGATGCGGTCGGGCGACACCGGCCGGGAGTACAGCCACCCCTGTCCGGTGTCGCAGCCGATCCGGCGCAGCCTGCTCGCCTGGTCGGACGTCTCCACGCACTCGGCGGTGACGGTCAGTCCCAGCCGGTGGGCGAGCTGGATCATCGCCTCCACGATGACCTCGTCCGCGGGGCTCGGCCGGCTCGCCGCGCCTTCCGGCTCCTCGTGCTGGAACCCCCGTACGAAGGAGCCGTCCAGCTTCAGCGCCGACACCGGCAGGCGGCTGAGGTAGGCGAGGTTGGAGTATCCGGTGCCGAAGTCGTCAATGGCGATGTGCACGCCCATGTCGTTCAGGGACCGCAGGGCCTCGAGCGGCCGCCCGGCCGAGCCCATCACGGCCGACTCCGTCAGCTCCAGCTGGAGCAGGTGCGGCGCCAGCCCGGTCCGGGCGAGCACTTCGGCCACGTCCGCGACCAGGTCGGAGTCCCACACCTGCCGGACGGCCACGTTGACGCTGACGAAGATCGGCGGCTCGTCCGGGTGGTCCAGCTGCCAGCGGCGGGCCTGGTGGCAGGCGGTGGCCAGGATCCAGCGGCCCAGCGGCACGATCGAGCCGTCCTCCTCCGCCAGCGCGATGAACCGATTCGGCGTCAGCGTGCCGAACTCCGGGTGCCGCCAGCGGACGAGGGCCTCGACCCCGCGCAGCCGCCCGTCCTCCATGCCGACCAGCGGCTGGTACTCCAGGGCGAACTCGCCGCGCTCGACGGCCGCGCGCAGCGTGGAGACCAGGGCCTGACGGGTCATGCGGTGCGCGTTGCGCTCGGGGTCGAACAGGGTCCAGCGGGCCTTGCCGTCCGCCTTCGCCCAGTACAGCGTCGTGTCGGCGGCCTGCATCAGCGCGGTGGCCGACGATCCGGCCGCGTGCCGCTCGACCACGCCGATGGACGCCGACACCGACAGGAGCCGGCCGGCGACCTCGAAGGGTTCCTGGAGGGCCGAGAGCACCGACTCGGCCAGCTCCGCGAGCTGCTCGGTGCCGGTCGAGTCCTCGACGAGCAGCGCGAACTCGTCGCCGCCCAGCCTGGCCACCAGCGGTGTGCTCGTCCGGCCGTGGCCGGCCTCGTCGGCGCACCGGGTCAGCCGTTCGGCCACCGCGGTGAGCAGCCGGTCGCCGACGCGGTGGCCGAGGGTGTCGTTGACCGCCTTGAAGCCGTCGAGGTCCAGGTAGCACAGGCCGACCCGGCCGCTCCCGCCGTGCTCGTACGATTCCGTCTCCAGCGCGGCCGACAGGCGCTCGAAGAACAGGGTGCGGTTGGGCAGCCGGGTCACCGGGTCGTGGTTCTTCAAGTGCCGCAGCCGGGCCTGGAGTTCGCGCCGGGCGCTGATGTCGGCCACGGACAGCAGCACGCCCGGGGAGCCGGGGGTCAGGGGTGCGACCGTGACCTGGACCCACAGCCGGTGGCCGTCGGGGTGCTTGAGCCGGCGGGCGCAGCGCAGCCGGGCCTGCCGGCCGCGCAGCACCTCGCCGTAGGCGTGCCGGGTGCGGGCGTCGGAGGCCAGGTCCACCAGATCGGCGGCGGGCTGACCGGCCAGCTCGTCGGGGCCGGCGCCGAGGAGCGCGCCGAAGGTCTCGTTGGCGCTGACGACCAGGCCCTCGTGGTCGACGACGGCCATCGCCAGCGGCGCCGCGGAGAACGCGGACCGGAAGGGGCGCTCGGCCCCGGTGTTCGGGCCGGGGTCCGCGGCGGCGTTCAGGGCGGGGTTCGGAGCGGCGTTCAGGAGGGAGTCCGGGGTGGAGTCCGGGGCCGGTTCCAGGACGGGTTGAGGGGCCGGTTCCAGGACGGATTCGGATGCCGGTTCCGGAATGGGTTCCGGGGCTGATTCCCGGGCGGGTACCGGGGTGGTGCAGGCCGGTGGTGGTGCGGACCCGAGCAGGTCCATGACGGCGGGCACGGATTCGGCCAGGACGGTGAATCGGGGGGCGGCGGGGGCCGGTTCCGCCATCGGGGTGAGGCCGGGGACGGGAAGGAACTCGGCGGGACCGGCCGCGGAGGGCGCGGGCGCGGTGGGGGCGACGGCCCGCTCGGCGGCGGCGGCCGTGACCGGGTCGGTACCCGGAGACCTCGCGGCATCACTCTCTGTGACAGTAGGTCTGATGGGGTCTGCCGCGGGCGTCGGCCCTTCGGACGTTCCGCTCACCGCTCGCTCCCGCAATGCACTCGGTTCTTCTCATCGGTCTCGTCGGGTGGCCGGCCGGGTGGTGGACGGCGGCGCGGCCCGTGTCCGCGCAGGAAAGTGCAGGGAAAGTGTGTCGATCATAGATGCCGTCGGCGAACCCCTTCCAGCCACTCGCCGGTCCCGCGCGGCGACCGGCCGTTCGCTCGGATCGTTTCCGATCACACCTGGACGGGTCCTTTATATGGCTGACCACTTGTGACGTTCCGTGAGTGGATCGGGGATGTCGTATCCCCGGACCCGCGCCGGACCGTCCTGTCGTGAACTCGTGTCCCTCACCCTTCCGGTGCAGACAAACAGGGCGTACCCCTACAAACTCCCACAGGCTGGGTGCGGTGTCCCGCGAACCGCCCCGGAGGTCCCTGTGCCGTGTCAGCTGCCCCTGAAGGCGCTCGGCCACGACGTCCTCAGGGCGCTGAACCAGGCCGGGGTGCGCCCCAGGCTGCGCAGCACCGCGGCCGTGTTCACCACCATGTCGGCGGTCGCCGCCACCTCGATCCTGGGCGGGCCGTCGGTCGCCGATCCGTTCTCCACCGCGCCCTGCGCCCTGCAACGCACGGACGCCCACCACTCGGAGGGACTGGACACCTGGAACCCTTCCTATGTACAGCCGACCGGGACGCTGAACGCCGTCATGGTGTTCCTGTCCTTCCCGGACTCCACTCCGCACACCACCCCGGCCGAACTCACCGCCGACCACTTCCCGGCCACCGGCCGGTACTTCGAACAGGCGTCGTACGGCAGGTTCACCCTGCGCCCCCACCCGCTGCGGCGCTGGACCCGGATGCCGCGCCCGTCCACCGCGTACGCCATGCACCGGGACTGGAACGCCCGGGACCGCACCGCGTATCTGCACGACGCGCTCGCCGCGGCCGACCCCGAGGTCGACTTCTCGCGCTACGACATCGTCTACTTCGTCGCCGACCCGGACGCGCCCGGCGTCGACTCGGACGCGACGAAGGTCGTGAATCTGGACACCCCGCTGCGAGCCGACGGCAAGGAGATCCGGCGGGTGGTGACGGTCTTCGAACGGCACCCGCCGGACCGGCTTGTGCTCGCCCACGAGTCCGGGCACGTCTTCGACCTGCCCGACCTGTACCACCGGCCCGCGGACGGCAAGGGCGACTGGGACACCTACGTCGGGGACTGGGACCTGATGGGCAGCCAGTTCGGCCTCTCGCCCGACCTGTTCGCCTGGCACAAGTGGAAGCTCGGGTGGCTGGACCCGCGCCAGGTGACCTGTGTGCGACGGGGGCCGACCCGGCTGACCCTGGAACCGGTGGAGGTGGGACCGGCGGGTGCGGGTTCGTCGATGACGGCCACCGCCGGGTCGCCGCTGTTCGGGCTCGGCAGCGGAACGAAGCTGGTGGTGGTGCGCACCGGGAGCGACAGTGTGCTGGCCATCGAGGCGCGGGCGTCGGTCGGCAACGACGTGACCGGGTGCCGGCAGGGGGTGCTGGTGTACCGGGTGCGCAGCGGGGCGGAGTCCGGTGGCGGCCCGGTCGAGGTGATCGACGCCCATCCGCACACCGAGGCCTGCGAGGAGACCTCGGTCCAGCCCGCCCTCGCCGACGCCCCGATCGACGTGGGGGAGAGCTTCACCGTGCCGGGCGACGGGGTCCGGGTGGAGGTGGAGAACCGTACGGCGTCCGGCGCGTACACCATCAAGATCACCACGGTGTGACGCCGGTCGCGCACAAACAGCGATGGCGAGACCGGTTCGCTCTCCGCGATCCTGTCTCGCCATCGTCATCGTGCGCCGCCAGGGACTCGAACCCCGGACCCGCTGATTAAGAGTCAGCTGCTCTAACCAACTGAGCTAGCGGCGCCTGCTGACGTCGTAGACCTTAGCATCCTGGCCGCTGGGAGGAAAAATCGATATCCGCACCGCCGCGCGGGCCGCCCGCACGGCCGCCCAGAGCATGATCTCCGGGCCCGGCAGCCAGGGGTGGCGGGTGTCCGGAGCGACGAGCCAGCGGGAGGCCGGCCGTGCGGGCGGGGCGTCGTCGGACAGGGCCGGAAGGGTCACCGCGTCGCCCTTGCCGTGGCACAGCAGGGGCGGGATGCCGTCCTTGAGGCCGGCCTCCCTGCCCCGGGACCCCCACTCCTCCCACTCCAGCAGCGAGGGCAGCCGGTGCGCGGTCCCCGGCGCGGCGAAGAGCAGCATCCGTCCCCGGTGGACGGCCACCGGGCCCGACCCCGGGCCCTCGTCCCACAGCCGGTCCAGCATCCGGCGGCCGAAGACCGCGGGCACGTTCACCATGTCGAAGGCGGTGCCGCAGGGCAGTACGAGCGGTGCGTCCGGCCGCTCCCGCCAGAGGGCGAGCGTGCTGCGGGGATACGCGCCCGCCGAGGCCAGCCAGGCGGCACCGTCCGCGGTGACGCCCGAGGCGTCGGAGCGGCGGCCTGCCCACTGGTCGGGGTGGTCGACGAAGGGTTCGTTCCCTGTGCGGCTCATGGCGGACATGTCTACCCGCTGTGAACGGGTGATTCCACAGGGTTGCGGGAAACCGGGACGCGGAAGGGCGGGTCGGAGTATCTTACGCGCTCGGCATATGCCAGAGCCGGGGGAAGCGCGAGGCGCGGGGGGTCAGACGGGGTCGGCCGGGTTGGCGTGCACGCCGTCCTCGGCTCCGCTCAGCAGATCCCGCCCGAACTCCACCATCTTCTTGGCGTAGTCCTCGGTCCAGTCCGCCCGCTCGGCGATGGCCGCCGGGGTCAGCCGGTCGAAGCGCCGCGGATCGGCGAGCTGCGCCGCCGCGATCGCCTGGAACTCCACCGCCCGGTCGGCCGCCGCACGGAACGCGAGCGTCAGCTCCGTCGCCCGCGCGAGCAGCGCCCGTGGATCGTCGATCGACTCCAGGTCGAAGAAGTGCTCGGGGTCGGCGGCCGCCTCGGCCGGCTCGAAGAGCAGGGGCGCGGGGCGCAGCCGCGGATCGTCACGACGCGGCGTTGGCTCCGCCATGTCTCGACCTCCTCGTACGGTTCGGATGACACCGCCCTGTGAAAGGGCCACCCTCCATTGTCTCCCGCGAACGCAAGGGGGCGGGGGCAGCCCGCCCCGACCCACCCGTCAACTCCTCGGCACAGCCAGGCCACCGGCGACCGTGCCGACGCTCCTGGCACGCCAGGCCACTCGGTGTTCTCGCAGGTGGGCCAGTACCGCGTGGTTGGCCTCCCAGCCGTCCGGGCTC
>NZ_JBIAXS010000001.1:253513-567280 GCF_042896885.1 Streptomyces sp. NPDC001231 | reverse complement strand
TGTGTTCGTCGGCCGCCTTCGGCGGCGTGCCGGACTCCGTCCGGCGGAAGGCCGTGTGGCGGTCAGGGTCGCCAGGCCACTCGGTGTTCTCGCAGGTGGGCCAGCACCGCGTGGTTGGCCTCCCAGCCGTCCGGGCTGTGTTCGTCGGCCGCCTTCGGCGGCGTGCCGGACTCCGTCCGGCGGAAGGCCGTGTGGCGGTCAGGGTCGCCAGGCCACTCGGTGTTCTCGCAGGCGAGCCAGCACCGCGTGGTTGGCCTCCCAACCGTCCGGGAACTTCACCGTCACGCCCAGCTGGACCGGTTCCGTCGACGGGTGGTCGTCCAGGAGGTCGGTCACTCCCGCGCGGCAGACCACGACGCAGGCGTGCCGGTGGCGGGAGGCGAGGACGCACAGGCGGCCGGTCTCCAGGTGGAACGCGGTGGCGTCGGGGCGTCCGGAGAGCGGGTGCAGCACGACCGTGACGTCGAACTCACGGCCTTGGAGGCGGTTCGCCGTGTCCACGGTGACATCCGTCACGCCCAGTTCCGCCAGCGCCGCGCGCACGGCGGCCGCCTGGTCGCGGTGCGCCGTGCCGACAGCGATCCGGTCGGCGGTCAGCGGCGCCGGGTCCGGCGACCGCTCCGAGACGGCCGCCCCGCCCCGCTCCAGCAGCCGCCGTACGACCGCCGCCACCGCCCGCACCGCCTCCGGGTCGGTGCGCGGAGTGTGCCGCGCGGGCAGCTCCAGCAGGCCCCAGCCGGACTCGGCGGCCTCGTCGAGCACCCGGTCGGGACCCGAGCGGTCCGAGGGGACCGCGAACCTCAGCCGCCGGTCCCCGGCAGACGTGCCGCTGCGGAACGGCGTGTACGGGTAGAACGCGTCGGAGACCAGCGGCGCCGCCGACGCCGGAAGCCGCCAGGACACCGGCAGCCGGTGCTGGGGCAGCTGCGGGTTGTGGGCCAGCAGCGTCGTCACCGCGGACGCCGACGGGTCGTAGGACAGGCCCGCCCACTGCTCGCTGCCGACGATCGCGAACGGGTCCAGCTGACCCGGATCGCCCACGAACAACGCCCGCTCGAACAGCCCGGCGACCGCGAGCAGGGCGTCCGAACGCATCTGGTACGCCTCGTCGACGATCGCGTGCCGCCACGGCTCGTCGACCTTCACATGTGCCCACTTCGCGGCGGTCGACAGGACCACGTCGAGTCCGGTGAGGTCGGCCGCCTTCGCCGACTTCCGTACGTTCGGCAGGTCGTCGAGCGCCTTGTCGTACGGGTCGGCGTCACTGCTGTGCAGCCGGCCCACGGGCAGTTCGGGATTCTTCTCCGCCAGCCGCAGCACCAGGTCGTCGACCTGGGCGTTGGTCTGCGCGACCACCATCAGCGGCCGTCCGGCGGCGGCCAGCTCCAGCGCCGCGCGCACGACCAGCGTCGACTTCCCCGCGCCGGGCGGGGAGTCGACGACGACCCCGCGGTCCGAGCCGTGCAGGGTGTCGCGGAGGATCGCGTCGGTCGCGCGGGCGGCCGCCGCACCGGGGTCGAAGGGCGCCCGGAGGCCGCCGGGGCCGATCGCGGGGTCCTGGGCGGGGGCGGTCACAGATGATCCTCCTCGGTCACCGGGTCCGGGGCTTCCGGCGTGCTCTCCTCGCCCGGCGGGCCGCCGTGCGTCCATGGGGTCTGCTCCGGGTCGGGCAGCTTCGCGCCGCCGCGCTGCTCGTGCTCGAAGAGCGTGAAGCACACGCTGTCGCCCTTCTCCGGCACGGAACCGGGCGCGGGTTCCTTGCCGCGGCCCATCCTGTCCAGGATCCGCAGGACGACGAGCGTCCCCTCGGCGGTGTCCTCCTCGCAGGCGACGAACTCGGCCGACTGCGGCTTGCCGTCCAGTGAGCGGTACGCCCTGGCCCGCTCGCCCAGGTGCGGCCGGTCGTCGGTGCGCACCGTGACCAGCGGGCGCGGACTGGGCCGCTTGCCCTCGCTGCAGGCCGGGACGACATCCGTGACCTCGCCCGCGAACGCCTCTCCGGCCAGCCGCCGCCCCGCCATGACCAGCGGGTCGTCCAGCGCCTCCTGTGCCTCCAGACGGGCCTGCTCCCGTTCACGCGTGGCCAGCTTGCTCGCCGCGGTGACCGCGTCGTCGCGGCGCGGCTGCGGCGGCTCGCCGGCCCGCACGCGGTCGCGGTGGCCGGTGAACGACCAGCGGTCGCGCGTCCAGCGCTCCTCGACGTGCGCGCCCTCGGGCAGCGCCCGCAGCAGGTCCAGGCCGTGCCAGACGGTGTCCCAGGTGGGGAGGGCGCACTTCTCGACCAGGTCGCGGATCCCCTGCTCGGCGGCGGTGACGGCGCCCAGCCGGTCGTCGGCCTCCAGGCCGTCCTCGGCGGCGGCGAGCGCGGTACGCGCGCGGTCGTAGCGCTCGATCGCGGGCGCCAGCAGCCTGTTGTCGAAGGCCGGATCGGTGGCGGGGCCCGCGGGCGGGCACTCCAACTGGCCGTCGGCGGTGCGCGCCAGCTCGGCCCGCAGCGCGGCCTCGGCGCCCGACGCGTCGTCCGGCGGGTCGATCCACGCCAGCAGCGCCCCCAGGTGCTGGTCCTCCAGGCTGGACTGGCCGGTCGTCCAGTGCTGGGCCAGCAGGTCGGTCATCGCCGGCAGCAGCGAGGAGCCGGGCACCCGGGCCCGCTCCCCGAAGTGGGTCAGCCACCGGCCGAGCAACGGCACGCGCGGCGGCGCCGGATGCGGCGTCTCAGGGTCCTGCTCGGCGGTGCGGCGGAAACGCATGGAGCGTCCGAGCAGCCGTACGAAGTCGATGCCCGCGCGGCTCGGCACGATCAGCTGGGGCGCGTCCGCGCACAGTTCCACCTCGACCTTGACCCGCTTGCCGCTCTCCGGATCGGTCTCGCTGCGCTCGGCGGCCTCGACGGCGTCGGCGTAGGAGTCGATGTACGGCAGGACCACGTCGGCCAGTTCGGCGAGGAACGCGAACCGCAGGTCGCGGTCGCGCGGCTGCGGCACGGCCAGCAGCCGCGGCGCGTCACGGTCCGTGCCGACCAGCGCCCCGAGCGGGGCGCCCGCCTCACCGGCGGTGGTGAGCGGCACGAACACCAGCGGCCGCTCGGACAGATGCCGGTGCCGGACGGTCGCGGCGGGCTGGGCCCGACCGGTCCGCACCGCCTCCAGACGGCCCAGGGTGGCGATCAGCGACACGCCGCCTCCCGCCCGGCCGGCTCCAGGGCCTCGTCCCGCAGTGCGGCGGCCCGGCGCAGCGCGGCCACCGCCGGGTCGTCCGGGTCGCCCGCCTCGCCGTGGGCGGCCGCCAGCACGTCCTCGACCGTCGACAGCCCGCCCAGGTCGGCGCGGGCCGAGCGGCCCAGCGCGGTCACCGCGCCCTGCGCGCGGGACCGGGCGCGGCAGTGGAAGGCCAGCTCGCACGTGGCCAGGCACTCGGGCGCGTACGTCGCCGGGACCGCCTCCACCGCGGCCGTCAGCTCCTCCGAGGACAGCTCGGGGGAGAAGCACACGCCCTCGGGCAGGGCGGCGGCGATGTCCTCGACACGGGTCAGCCGGGTCAGCTGGCGGGCGGTCACCGCGCGCTGCTTGCGGACGTCGACGGCGGACGCGGTGGGCAGGTTGGAGAAGTCCTTGGGGCATACCAGGAGCACCCGGTGCCGTACGCGCGGGACGGGGTCGAGGCGCGCGGCGACGTCCTCCAGCGCCAGCACGTACACCGCCGACTGCCGGGCGGCCGCGCCCACCTTCGCCGGGTCGGCGGAGCCGTCCAGCATCGGGAAGGACTTGATCTCCACCACCGTCCAGCTGCCGTCCGGGTGCACCACCACCGCGTCCGGCTCCAGGTAGGCGGGCGAGCCCGCCACCTCCAGGGCGAGCATCGGATGGTCGAGCAGCGTCCAGGCGCCCGCCTGCGTGGCCTCGCGCAGCGCCAGCGCCGTACGCGCCGTACGCCCCTCCGGGCCGACGGCGCTCAGGTCGGGCACCCGGCCCTCCCCCGGCGGTTCCGCGCCCGGGTCCAGCCTGGTGTGCGCCAGCCTCAGCAGCTCGGCGCCGCCGTCCGCCTTGACCCGCGCCTCGAACGCGTTGCCCCGCATGAAGGCGAACTGCGACTGCCCGAACACGGCGGGTGCGCCCAGCGCTTCCGCGAGCGCCGCCTTGTCCACGCCCGCGCCGTCCAGGATCGCGCGACGGCCGCAGCCGGGGTTCGCGGCCAGCGCGGCCAGGGCCCGGGCGTCGAGGGCGCGGGCCGGTACGCCGGGCCCGCGCAGCTCAGCGAGCCTTCCCCAAGCTCTCGACTTCGCTCGGGCGGGGGAGACCCCAGGCTGGAGCGCCGTCTCCCGCGTCCTCGGGGACGGCACCCGGTTCGGCTCCGGGACCGAACCGTGTTTCGCGCTGCCGTGGAATTCGCTCACCCGCCGAAGTCTGGCATCCGCCACTGACAATCGGGGAGCCCGCGGCACCGGAGTCCCCTGTGACGGCCGTGGCGCGGGGCGTCAGCAGTGCCTTGGCGCGGTCCGCACCCCGCATCACGAACGGCGCGAGCAGCATCCCGACGCCCATGACGGCCACGCCCGCGACCGCGTCCAGGAGGTAGTGGTTGGCGGTGCCCATCACGACCAGCGCGGTCACCAGCGGATAGGCGACGCCCGCGACCTTCGCCGTGCGCGTGCCGCCGTGGCGCCACAGCATCACTCCGCACCACAGGGCCCAGCCCACGTGCAGGCTCGGCATGGCCGCGTACTGGTTGGTCATACCGCCCAGGCCGCGCGGCGCGCTGGCCTCGCCGCCCCACCAGCCGTACGAGCTGTACTGGGCCATCGTGTCCACGAACCCGTGGTCCGGGGAGAGCAGGCGGGGCGGACAGGTGGGCAGCAGGGTGAAGCCGATCAGTCCTATGAACGTGGACGTCATCAGCCAGGTGCGGGCCGCCCGGTAGTGCGTGGTGCGCGCCCTGAACAGCCAGACCAGGATCACGGGGGTCACCAGGTAGTGCAGCGACGCGTACCAGAAGTCGGCGGGGACGCCCAGCCACGGCTCACGGGTGAACAGGCGGTTGAGGGGGTGCTCCGCGTTGAGGTGCAGCAGCTTCTCGACGCGCAGGATCGCCAGGCCGTGGTCGACGGCCGTGGAGACGTCGCCGCGGGCCAGCAGCCGGCCCGCCGAGTAGCAGCCGTACACCAGCAGGATCAGCGGCAGTTCGGTCCACCAGCGCAGCCGGGTGCGCGGGGCCGTCTCGGTACGCCGTGCCGGTGCCTCGGTCTGCGGCATCCGATGCCCCTCCCCCTTCGTCGCTGCGCTGCCCGGCGGTGCCCGGACGGTCGTGCCACTTTACGGTGCCCGATCCGATCACCTCGGGGTGCCCCCGGCCCTGATAGACGCACAGACCGCCCCTCGGGTTGCCCCCGGACAGCGTGCGCGATGATGGAGGGATTCCGTCCGAAGATCTGAGTTTTTCCGGAAGGTTCTCCATGGCACCGCGCATCCTGTTGGCCCGGCACGGACAGACCGAGTGGTCGCTGTCCGGCAGGCACACCGGCAGGACCGACGTTCCCCTCCTGGAGGAGGGCCGGCACGGCGCCAAGCTGCTCGGGGAACGGCTCCAGCGGGCGCCGTTCGACGGCCTGCCCGGGGTCGAGGTCCGCACCAGCCCGCTGGCACGCGCGCGTGAGACGTGCGAGCTCGCCGGGTTCGGCGACCGCGCGATGTGCTGGGACACGCTGATGGAGTGGGACTACGGCGCGTACGAGGGCCTGACGCCGCAGGAGATCCAGGCCGAGCGGCCCGGCTGGCTGATCTGGCGCGACGGCGTCCCGCGCGGGGAGACGCTCGCCGAGGTGACCTCCCGCGCCGACGAGGTGGTGGCCTGGGCGCGCGGTGAGGACCGTGACGTGCTGGTCTTCGCACACGGGCACATCCTGCGCTCGATCGGCGCGCGGTGGCTCGGCCTGCCACTCGACTTCGCGGCACGCATCCGCCTCAACCCCACGTCGCTGTCGATACTGGGCTGGGCATACGGAGAGCCGGCCCTCGAAAACTGGAACGACGTGGGCCACCTCTCGTGACCCGTCGGCCCCGCTGCCGCTGGTGCGGCAGGGGGGCGGGGGCTCCGTCAGAAGAGTCGTGGGAGGGACCACGCGGTGCGGGTGACCGCACTCGCCTCCGCGGCGCGGCGCTGGTCGCTCGGTTCGCCCGCGCGTGGGGGTCTTGCCCGCGAGGGACCGGGGGAGGTGTCCCTCGGTGCGACTGGGCGCATCCGTCCCCATGGGCGTGGCGGCGGGCGTCTGACTGACCCGTGCGCGGGGCTCTTGTCCGAAGCGGCGGGGAGGCACCGCGCGGTGCGGGTGGACACACCCGCCTCCGCGGCGCGGCGCCGGTCGCTCGGCCGGCCCGCGCGCGGGGCTCCTGCCCGGAGGGCCGTGGCAAGGGCCGCGCGGTGCGGATGGGCGCGTCCGGCCCATGGCGCGGCGCCGGTCGCTCGGCGGCCCGTGCGCCGGGGTCTTGTCTGCGAAGGGCCGGGGGAGGCACCCCGCGGTGCGACTGGGCGCATCCGTCCCCATGGGCGCGGCGCCGGGCGTCTGACTGACCCGTGCGCGGGGCTCTCACCCGAGGGGCCGTGGGAGGCAGCGCGCGACGCGGCAGGGCGCGCCCGGCGTCGAGCGTCCGGCTGGCCCGTTGCCGCGTCACACCGGTCGAGGGGCGCTCGCGTGCCTCTCCAGGAAATCGGACACCGCGCCCGCCCGGCGGTGCGGCAGCAGTACCCGTGCCGTTCCCGCCAGCATCGTCTGGATACGGGACGACTGGACCTGGCCCAGCAGGTCCAGGACCCGCGTTCCGGCGGCGGCCGCCTCGTCCGGTCGCCCCCCGCGCGCGAGGTCGTCGGACAGCTCGGCCGTGTAGAGCGCGATGTTCCGCATGAAGTGGGGATCCTGGAGCTGCGCGGCACGCCGCGCGTGCCGGGCCGCCCGCGGCCAGTCGCCCAGGGTGGACCAGCACTGCGCCTCGAGCCCCGCCAGCTCGGCCTCGCCGTAGAAGCTCATCCACTCGGGGTCGGCGTCCGAGGCGCCCCGCTCGAACAGGGCCTGTGCCCGGGCGAGCGCCCGCTCGCAGCCGGTGCGGTCGGCGAGCCCGGCCCAGCCGCCCGCCTCGCGCAGCGCGAGCAGCGACATCAGTCGCGCCGAACCCAGCCCGCGTCCGACGCGCTGCGCGGCCTGCGCGGCCCGCACCGCCTCACGGGGCCGTCCCGCGTCCCGCGCGAGGAACGCCGTGTTGCAGAAGGCGTGTGCCTCCAGGGCCGGGTCCCCGGTCATGCGCGCGGTGGCCAGTGCCTCGGCGTAGTGCGAGCGCGCGTCGTCGAAACGCCCGGAGTCGTGGGCCAGCCAGCCCACCGAGACGGCCAGTTCACCGGCGCCCGAGTGCAGCCGGTCGGCGGTGGTCTGCCGGGTCGCGCCGACGTCGAGCAGCGCGTAGGCGGCGCGCAGCGGAGCGGCCGCGCGGCGGTAGAGACCGTCCGCTCCGTGCCGGTCGTCGAGCAACCGGATCCGGCGGACGGCCTCTTCGACGGCCCCGGCGTCGCTCGCGCCGGCCCGGTACGCGGGGCGATCCGCGGCCGAGGCGTCGAAGGCGGGTCCCAGGGGGCCCAGCGAGGCGGCGGCCACCGTGGCGCCCCCGCGGGTCATGAATGCGCGACGCAGCACGTCGCTCTCCTCGTGGTTCTCGTGGTCTTCGTGCGGGTGGTACGGGTTGTGCAGGTCGTGCGGGTCGTGCAGGTCGTGCGGATCCGGCGAATCGGTGGAGTGGTACGGGTCGTACGCCTCCCGTTTCTCGTGCGGCGCGCGCGAGGCGCGTCCCCGAACGGCCGACCGGGGTGCGAACCCCAGGTCGGTCAGCGTGCAGCCGGGGAACATGTGCAAGAACACACGTTCATAGGCGTAGTTGGGGCATCGGATCTCACCCGCCTCCACCCGGCCGATGTAGCGCGCGTCACAGCTGACCCGCTCACCGATCTCGTGGGCGGCCCTCCGTACCGCCGCGGCGAACTCGGCCGGCGAGCGCTGTCCGCGCAGCTGCCGGAAGGCGAGATTCGGTCGTGGCGGGCGGGGGGACTGAGACGAGGTCACCGTCGACGACGTCATGGCCGGGCCCTCTCGTGCGAACCGTCGAACCATGCCGGACACAGGGGAAGTCGCCCGAGTCATCCGGTCGGCGGGTCACCCGTCGCCCCGGGTCGTCCCGGTCGTGCGGATGGCGCCCTGTTTCCGGCGAGCAAGAAAGTACCTGCTGTGTCCGCCCGGACACGCTGCGTTTGGCTACAAACCGGATATCTCATCCGTGATCTGCCATGAAGTGCCACCCTTCACGGCGGACTTCGCCCGTAGCCGTTGACGCCCTGCCGCGTTGAACCCCGTGGACCGGGAGCCGCCGGGCTCCCGACCCGCTCGTTCACGAGGAGGGATTTTCGTGATGGAGGCCGTGATGGAAACCCCGCGGAGTGTCGATCCCTGTACGCAGGCCACGTGCGACGTGGTCACGGTGCCGGCCCGGCAGGGGCTGGAGGCGGTGGACATCCTGCGCCGCGGGCCGGGGGACGCGGTGGGGCCCGTACTGCACGACGACGGGGGCGGCACGCTCGGCTTCGTGGTGCCGGCGGGCACGGCCGCGGCCTGGGACGTGCCCGGGAGCACCTGCACCGGCACCGACGGACGGGGCCTGCGGCTGACCCCGGAGCCGCCGGTGGAGGGCTCGGACTGGCTGGTCCCGCCCGACGAGGCCGACCTCGCGACGGACCCCGCGGTGCTGCGGCGGGCCCTGGGGGAGGCGGCCCGGATGATCGAGGCCGCGGACAGCTGCTGCTGACCCCGGCGCCCCGCCCACCGGAACGTTCGCCCACGGCTCCCGCCACCTGTGGGTGGCACACCGCACCCCTTGCGACAATGGGCGGATGGGAAGGTCCAGGAGCGCCCGCCGCGGGCGAGGAGCCGTCGAAGCCATCACCGAACAGGTCGACGGCGGGCTCGCGCAGCTCGTACCCGACCGGGAGCGGGCACGGGGCTGGACCCTGCTGATCGACGGCGCCCCGCAGTCCTACGTCGACCTCGACGACCCGGCGTACCTCTCCTTCGAGTACCAGCGGCGGCTCGGGCACGTGATCGACCTCGCCGCGCCCGCCGGCCGGCCCGTCCACGCCGTGCACCTCGGCGGAGGGGCGTTCACCCTCGCCCGGTACGTCGCCGCCACCCGGCCCCGCTCCACCCAGCAGGTGGTCGAACGCGACGCGGCCCTCGTTCAACTGGTGCGCCGCGAACTGCCGTTGGATTCCGGAGCCCGCCTTCGGGTGCGGTCGGTGGACGCCCGCGAGGGCCTCGCCAAAGTGCCGGACGGCTGGGCCGACCTGGTCATCGCGGACGTGTTCAGCGGCACCCGCACACCCGCCCACCTCACCTCGACGGAGTTCCTCGACGGGGTGCGCAGGGCATTGAGGCCGGGCGGTGTCTACGCCGCCAACCTCGCCGACGGCCCGCCGCTGACCCATCTGCGCGGCCAGATCGCCACCGCCGCCGCCCGGTTCACCGAACTCGCGCTGGTCGCCGACCCGACCGTGCTGCGCGGCCGGCGTTTCGGCAACGCCGTGCTGATGGCCTCCGACCTCCCGCTGCCGGTCGCCGAACTGACCCGCAGGGCCGCCACCGACCCGCATCCGGGCCGCGTCGAACACGGCCGCGCCCTCACCGACTTCACCGGCGGGGCGGTACCGGTCACCGACGCCGCGGCGGTCGCCTCACCGGCCCCGCCGCCGTCCGCCTTCCACTGAACCGGCCGGATCGGCGGAACCGGGCGTACCGGGCGTACCGGCCTACCGAGCGGGCCGAACCGGGAGTGCTCCTCCAGCTCCGCGGCAGGCAACGTTTGCCCGTAAAGGAGCGGCGTCCGGTGCGTGCTCTGGGGGTCCCCCCTGCTCGAAGAGCTTGGGGGAGCGTGCCGGGCGTCGCGACGGGGCGAACGTTGCCTGTCGGGGCACTAGTAGTTGCCGATCTCCACGTGCGGCGGCCCGTCGTGCCAGGCGCAGATGACCGACACCCGGTCGGCGTCCGAGGTGAACTCCACGCGGATCCACGTCTCCGTCTTCCACACCTGCATCGACCAGCCCGTGCCCGGAGTGGCCGAGACCAGGTTCGCCGAGACCTCGCCGAGGTCGAAGACCACCCGGCCGCCTTCGGTGTCGTAGCTCTTCACCTGGCCGGAGGTGGTGGGGGAGGGGGCGGGAGTGCTCGCGGGGCGCGTCGGCCGCGAGGGGCTGGGAGCCACCGTCCGCTCGCCGGACGGCTTGCTCGGAGTGGCCGAGGGGCTCCTGGACGCGGTCGGCCGAGGGGTGGGCGAGGCGGCCGGTGTCGATTCCTGCCTGGTCGCCTCCACCGCCGTGATGGGCAGGGCGCGCGGCGGATCGTAGGCCGTGCCCGCCATCACCGTGTGGACGCCCCACCACGACAGGGTGGCCGCCGCGCCCGTGGCGAGCGACCACGCCAGCAGGTGTACGAGTCCTCTGAGCATCGCCGCCATCCTGCCTCACCCGTCCCCATGGTGTGGCGGGAAAGCGATCGGGGTGAGGTTGTCCACAAGCGGTTGGAGCTCTGCCGGAGTTGTCCACAGGCCCCTGCCGGGTCCGCCCCCATGGCGTACGGTGCGGCGCATGGCAAGTGTTCTCGTGGTCGAGGACGACCCGTTCGTACGCTCGGCGCTCATCCGGCACCTGACCGACGCCTCGCACACCGTGCGCAGCGTCGGTACGGCGCTGGAGGCGCTGCGCGAGGTCGCCCACCTCCGCTTCGACGTGGTCGTGCTGGACCTCGGACTGCCCGATCTGGACGGCTCGGAGGCGCTGAAGATGCTGCGCGGCATCACCGACGTGCCCGTCATCATCGCCACCGCCCGGGACGACGAGGCGGAGATCGTCCGGCTGCTCAACGCCGGGGCGGACGACTACCTGACCAAGCCGTTCTCCGTCGAGCACCTGTCCGCGCGCATGGCCGCCGTACTGCGCCGGGCCCGCTCCGCCACCGGGGAGCACCCGCCGTCCACCGTGCTCCGGGTCGGCGGCCTGACCGTCGACCCGTTGCGCCGCCAGGCCGAACTGGACGGGGCGCGGCTGGACCTGACCCGGCGTGAGTTCGACCTGCTCGCCTTCCTCGCCGGGCGGCCGGGAGTGGTCGTGGCGCGCAAGGAGCTGCTGGCCGAGGTGTGGCGGCAGTCCTACGGCGACGACCAGACGATAGACGTCCATCTGTCCTGGCTGCGACGGAAGTTGGGCGAGACGGCCGCCCGGCCCCGCTATCTGCACACCCTGCGGGGCGTGGGCGTGAAGCTGGAGCCGCCCGGAGCGGAGCCGCCGCGATGAGATGGGCACTGGTCAAGGTCTGCCTCGCGGTCACCACGATGGTCGTGATCGCCTTCGCCGTCCCGCTCGCCCTGGTCATCAAGGAGATGGCCCGGGACCGCGCCTTCTCCAACGCCGAGCGCCAGGCCGCCGCGGTCGCCCCCGCCCTGTCCATCACCACCGAGCGCGAGCAGTTGGAGCGGGTCGTCGCCTCGGCCGGCTCCAACGCCCGCATGGCCGTGCACGTGCCGGCCGTCGACGGCGCGGCGGCCGTCGAGATCGGCCGCGCCCGGGCCACCGGCGAGGACATCGCGACCGTGCGGGAGATGGGCCGCGCCTCCACCGCCGAGGTGCCCGGCGGGTCCACGCTGCTCCAGCCGGTCGCGCTGAGCTCCGGCGCCATCGCCGTCGTCGAGGTCTACGTCCCCGAGTCCGAGGTCCGCAACGGCGTGGGCACGGCCTGGGCGGTGCTCGCCGGTGTGGGCGCGGCGCTCGTCGTCGGCTCGGTCGCCGTCGCCGACCGGCTCGGCGTACGGATGGTGCGGCCCGCGCAGCGGCTGGTCGAGGGCGCGCACGAACTGGGCGAGGGCAGGCTGGGTGCCCGGGTGCCCGAGGAGGGGCCGACCGAACTGCGGCTCGCGGCGGCCGCGTTCAACTCCATGGCCGACCAGGTCGTCCAACTGCTGGCGAACGAACGCGAACTGGCGGCCGACCTGTCCCACCGGCTGCGTACGCCGCTGACCGTGCTGCGGCTGAACGCGGCCTCGCTCGGAGCCGGACCCGCCGCCGAGCAGACCCGGACGGCGGTCGCCCAGCTGGAGCGCGAGGTCGACACGATCATCCGCACCGCCCGCGAGGCCAAGCCGCAGACGGCGGCCGCCGGTCCGGGCGCCGGGTGCGACGCGGCCGAAGTCGTGCGGGAGCGCATGGAGTTCTGGTCGGCGCTCGCCGAGGACGAGGGCCGCAAGTGGCGGGTGGCCGGGGCCGAGCGGCCGGTGCGCATACCCGTGGCCCGCGCCGACCTCGCGGCCGCGCTGGACGCCCTGCTCGGCAACGTCTTCCGGCACACCGCCGAGGGCACGGCGTTCGCGGTCGACGTGCACAACGGCGACGACGCGGTGATCGTGCTCGTCTCCGACGCCGGGCCCGGCATACCCGACCCGGAGGCGGCGATGCTGCGCGGACGCGGATCGGGGAACGACGGCTCCACGGGGCTCGGCCTGGACATCGTGCGCCGGCTCGCGGAGTCCACCGGCGGAGACGTCCGCATCGGCTCCTCCGTGCTCGGCGGCACGGAGGTGCGGATCCGGATCCAGCTCGACCCGCGCTCCCCGGTGCGCTCGGGTCACCGGGGAGCGGTGCGCCGCCGCCGGCCGGGGAGGTCCGGCGCGCGCCTCGGCCGTGCCCGGTCCCTTCCCTGAACACCCGCGCCGCGGGCGGGAAAGCGCCCCGGCCGGCTCACCCCCGATCCGGCCGGGGCGCGCTGGGAGCCGGACGGGCCGTCAGGCGGCGTCCGGCGGCGGCAGCTCCCCGGTGCGGGCCGCCCTCCCGTACCAGTGGGCGCTGGACTTCGGGATCCGGGCGAGGGTGCTGTAGTCGACGTAGACCGCACCGAACCGCTTGCCGTACCCGTAGGCCCACTCGAAGTTGTCCATCAGGGACCACAGGTAGTATCCGCGGACGTCGGCGCCGTCCGTGATGGCCCGGCGCACCGCCGCCAGGTGGGAGTGCAGGTAGGCGATGCGCTCCGGGTCGTGCACGCGGCCGTCGGCGTCCACCTTGTCGTCGTAGGCGGCGCCGTTCTCGGTGACGTACAGCGCCACCCCCGGCGCCTCCTGGGAGTAGCGCATGATCAGCTCGTGCAGGCCGCTCGGGTCGATCGTCCAGCCCATCTCGGTGCGGTCGCCCGGCGTCTGGTGGAACGCCACGTCGTCCGCGCCGGGCCACGGCGAGTGCGCGCTCGCCCCGTGACCGTCGGCCCGCGGGCCCTCCGACGTCGTGTCCGCCGCCGACACGAGGGCCGGCGTGTAGTAGTTGAGGCCGAGCGCGTCCAGCGGCTGGTGGGCGGTGCGCAGATCGCCGTCCAGGACGTAGGACCAGTCCGTGATCGACGAGGTGGCCTCCAGCAGCGTGGCCGGGTACGCCCCGTGCAGCATCGGGCCGTGGAAGACCCCGTTGGCCAGGTCGTCGATCTTCCGGGCCGCCGCCAGGTCCGCCGGGTCCTGCGAGACGGTGCGGATCACCGAGGAGTTGAGGCTGACCGCGACCGAGTTGCGGGCCGGCATCACCGACCGCAGCGCCTGAGCGCCCAGGCCGTGCGCCAGGTTCAGGTGGTGGGCCGCGCGCAGTGTGGCCGCGGGCTCGGTGCGGCCCGGCGCGTGCACCCCGGAGCCGTAGCCCAGGAAGGCGGTGCACCACGGCTCGTTGAGGGTGATCCACTGCTCCACCCGGTCGCCGAGCGCCTCACCGACGATCTGCGCGTACTCCGCGAAGCGCAGCGCGGTCTCGCGCTCCGGCCAGCCGCCCGCGTCCTCCAGTTCCTGCGGCAGGTCCCAGTGGTAGAGGGTGACCGCCGGCTTGATCCCGCGTTCCAGCAGTTCGTCCACGAGACGGCGGTAGAAGTCCAGGCCCACCTGGACGGCGGGGCCCCGGCCGGTCGGCTGCACGCGCGGCCAGGAGATGGAGAAGCGGTAGGCGTTCAGACCCAGGTCCGCCATCAGGGCCACGTCATCGCGGTAGCGGTGGTAGTGGTCGACAGCGATGTCACCGGTTTCGCCACCGGCGGTCTTGCCCGGGGTGTGGCTGAAGGTGTCCCAGATCGAGGGCGTACGGCCGTCCTCCCGCACCGCCCCCTCGATCTGGTACGCGGAGGTCGCGGCGCCCCAGAGGAAGGCGGGCGGAAAGGTCACCGGGGTCACCGGCTGTGCGGACTCAGGCATGGAAGCGCTCCCATAGATGGTCGTGAAAGACCGACGGTTCGAAAAGGGGAGGGTGGACAGGGGTCGACGTGGACAGAGGGACAAGGGGCCGGGACCACGGTGACCCGGCCCCCGGAAAGGCGGGGGTGTGCGCGGCGGCCGGGCCGCCGCGCGTGCGGGGAGCGGGCCGCGGGCGTCAGCCCTTGACCGCGCCCTGCATGATGCCGCCCACGATCTGCTTGCCGAAGATCGCGAAGACCAGCAGCAGCGGCAGCGTGCCGAGCAGCGCGCCCGCCATGATCAGGGACTGGTCGGGGGTGTAGCCGCGGCCCAGACCCGCGAGGGCGACCTGCACGGTCGGGTTGCCGGTCTGGGTCAGCACCAGGAAGGGCCACAGGAAGTCGTTCCAGGTCTGCACGAACATCAGCATCCCCAGCACGGCCATCGCCGGCCGCGCCGCCGGGAACACCACGTGCCACACCACGCGCCAGCTGCTCGCGCCGTCCACCCGGGCGGCCTCGATGACCTCGTCCGGCAGCGCCTGGAGCAGGTACTGCCGCATGAAGAACACACCGAACGCGCTGACCAGCGACGGCAGGATCACCGCCTGCAACTGGTCGGTCCAGTCCAGCTTGGCCACCATCATGTACAGCGGGATGATGCTGAGCTGCGGCGGCACCATCATCGTGCCGATCACGATCAGCATCAGCGCGCCCCGGCCCCTGAAGCGCAGCTTGGCGAAGGCGAAGCCGGCGATCGTGGACAGGAACACGACCGTCGCCGCGGAGATCCCCGCCACGATCGTGGTGTTGACGAACGCCTTGCCCAGGTTGGCGTCCGTCCAGGCGACCTGGAGGTTGTGCATCAGGTTCGAGCCGAACCAGAAGGGCGGCGGGGTCTGCGCCAGCCGGTTGTTGTTCCGGGACGCGGCGATCGCCGTCCACACCAGTGGGAACAGCGACCCGATGGTGAACAGGGCCAGGATCACGTACGCGATCGGGCCCGCGTGCAGCTGCCCGCCCGCGCGGGCGGCCTTGGGCCGGCGCGTCCGGCGCGGCCCGGCGGTCGGCGTCTCGGGTTCGGTCAGGGTCGTCGTCGTCACGGCCGGTCTCCTTAACTACTGGCGCGCAGCCGGCGCGAGATGACGTAGTTGACCACGCCGATCACGATCAGGATCAGGAACATCGTCCAGGCGATCGCGGAGGCCCGGCCCAGGTGCTGGTTCACCCAGCCCTGCTCGTACAGGTACAGGCCCAGCGTCTGGAACTGGTGCTCGGCACCGCCGGAGGCACCCTTGTTGGCGTCGAACAGCAGCGCCTCGCCGAAGAGCTGGCTGGCGCCGATGGTCGACACGACGGCGGTGAACAGGATGGTCGGACGCAGCTGCGGCAGGGTGACGTGGAAGAACTGCCGGAACCGGTTGGCGCCGTCCAGGGCCGCCGACTCGTACAGGTCGTTCGGGATGGCCTGCATCGCCGCCAGGTAGATCAGCGCGTTGTAGCCCGTCCAGCGCCAGATGACGATCGTGGAGACGGCTATCTGGGAGGGCCACTTGTCGTTCTGCCAGTCGACGTTGTCGAAGCCGACCGCGTGCAGCACCCAGTTGATCATGCCGTAGTCGCGGCCGAAGAGCAGCACGAAGACCAGGGAGGCGGCGGCGATCGAAGTCGCGTACGGCGCGAGCATCGCGACCCGGTAGAAGGTCGAGGCACGCAGCCGGTAGTTCAGGATGTGCGCCAGGCCCATCGCCATCAGCAACTGTGGAACCGTGGAGATGAGACCGATCGTCAGGGTGTTCCGCGCCGCGTTCCAGAAGAACTCGTCGTCGAAGATGCGGGTGTAGTTGCGCAGCCCCGCCCACTCCATGTCGGTCGGCGCCGTCAGCTCCACCGTGTGCAGCGAGGCCCACGCCGTGTAGATCAACGGGAACAGCCCGAAGGCGACGAACAGCAGGAAGAACGGCGAGACGAACGCGTACGGGCTCCACCGCATGTCCCGCTGCCAGCGGCGGGACAGCCGCGCCCGGCGCCGGTGCTCCGCGTCGGCGGTGTCGGTCGCCGGGCGGCCCGGGGCCGCGCCCCCCTCCTTCTCGGGGGGCGCGGCGGTGTCGTGCCGGGTGGCCATACCGGTCACTTCTCCAGGTTGTTGTCGATGGTCTTCGTGGCCGTCTTCCAGGCGTCGGCGGGCGACTTGCCCTTCGTCACGAGGATGACGCCGTTGTCCGTCAGGCCCTGCTGGACGATCTGGTCCTTCGGGCCGATCGTCTGGACCGGGATGGACTTGGCGGCCTCCGCGAAGATCTGGCCGATGGGCGCGTCACCGGTCATCTCGTTCTTCGCGTCGGTCACCGACGGCATGGTGTAGGCGCCCGGCGCGCTCGGGAAGCTGCCCTGGACGGCGAACAGCTTCGCCTGCTGCTCGGGAGCGGTCAACCAGGTGATGAACTCCGTCGCCTCCTTCACGTGCTTGCCGCTCTTGGGCACGGCCAGGAAGGAGCCGCCCCAGTTGCCGCCCTTGGGCGGCACGGCGACGTCCCACTTGCCGGCCGCGTCCGGCTGCGACTTGCCCTTGATGGTGCCGAGCATCCACGGCGGGCAGGCGACGGTGGCGAACTTGTTGTTCGCGATCGTCTGGTCCCAGGCCGGCTGGAACTGCGTCTGCGACTGGACCAGTCCCTCCTGGGCGGCCTTGGCCGTCAGGTCGAAGGCGGCCTTGACAGCGGGGTTCGTCTTGTAGATGACGTTGCCGGAGGCGTCGTAGAACTTCTCCTCCTCACTGCTGAGGATCGCGTTGATCAGGCCGCCGGGGGAGTCCATGAAGTAGGTGCCCTTGGGCGCCTTCTTCTTGAACGTCTCGCCTGCCGTGACGAACTTGTTCCAGTCGCCCGCCCAGAGCTTGCCGACCTCCTCGCGGTCGGTGGGCAGTCCGGCCTGCTCGAAGAGGTCCTTGCGGTAGCAGATCGCCATCGGGCCGATGTCGGTGCCCAGGCCGATGGTCTGGTTGTCCTTGGTGGTGGCCTGCTGCCACTTCCAGTCCAGCCAGTTGCTCTTGTCCACGCCCGAGGCCTTGGAGAGGTCCTCGAACTTGGCTGCCTGGGTGGCGACGACCTCGGCGATGTTGCCGACCTCGATGGCCTGGACGTCCATCAGGCCGCTGTTGGTGGTGAGGTGGTTGACGAGCGCCGGGTAGTAGTTCTCGTTGCGCTCGACGACGTTTTCCTGAATCTTGATGTCGGGGTGCAGCTTCTCGTACTCGGTGTAGAGGCCGGCCTCCTTGAAGCCCATCGTGCCGAAGAGGCCCATCGTGATCGTGACCTTGGCACCACCGCCGTTGCCACCGCCGCTCGACGAGCCGGACTCGTCTCCGCTGTCGCTGGAGCAGCCGGCCAGCAGCCCGGCGCCCAGCGACGCGGCTGCCGCCAGGACCACCGCCTTACGGGCGATGGGGGTCCCCCCACTCGAACGAAGTCGAGAAGGGGGGAGCAGACGTGCTCGCATTGCGTCCTCCTGTTGCCCTGACGTGCCGACCCCCCGGCCAACTGCATGTTGGGCCCGTTTTGTACTCGCTGCGGCTCGGGCGGGGAACGTGCGGGTTGTGTATGTGTCAGGTACTGTGGGAGCGCTCCCACCAGTGATGTGTTGAAGAGTCGCGGGTTCGAGCGGGGGTGTCAAGGGTGTGAGCGAGGACAAATGCGTTCGGTTATCGGCCTGTTAACTAACGCGGGAGGGGTGAGGTCCTCGACCCGGGCATGCGGAGCCGGCCCGTCCCCCGGGGCGCGCCGCGGCGGCCCCCGGGCACGGCGTCCGCGCTCGGGAGACTGTTACATTCCAGGCCAAGGCGGTTTCGACGGCGGAAGGGCGGAGCCAATGACAGGCCACGGAGCGCGGGGCCGGAGCGGCGGTCGGCCGACCCTCGAAGAGGTCGCCGCGCGGGCCGGCGTCGGCCGCGGCACCGTCTCACGGGTGATCAACGGCTCGCCCCGGGTCAGCGACGCCACCCGGGCCGCAGTCGAGGCGGCGGTGGCCGAACTCGGCTACGTCCCCAACACGGCCGCCCGCGCCCTCGCCGCCAACCGCACCGACGCGATCGCCCTCGTCGTGCCCGAGCCGGAGACCCGCTTCTTCGCCGAGCCGTACTTCTCGGACATGCTGCGGGGTGTCGGCGCCGGACTGTCGGACACGGAGATGCAGTTGCTGCTGATCTTCGCCGGCAGCGACCAGAAGCGGCAGCGGCTGGCCCAGTACCTGGCCGCGCACCGGGTGGACGGTGTCCTGCTGGTCTCGGTGCATGCCGACGACCCGCTGCCGGACATGCTGGCCCAGCTGGAGATCCCGGCCGTGATCAGCGGTCCGCGATCGGCGGGCGAGACCCTGACCTCGGTGGACTCCGACAACTACGGAGGCGCCCGTTCCGCCGTGGAGCACCTGATGGCCCGCGGCTGCCGCACCGTCGCCCACATCACCGGCCACATGGACGTCTACGGCGCCCAGCGCCGCGTCGACGGCTACCGCGACGCCCTGCGGGACGCGGGCCTGGAGGTGGACGAACTCCTCGTGGCCCAGGGAGACTTCACCGAGGGCGGCGGCCGCCGCGCGATGACGCGCCTGCTGGAGCACCGCCCCGACCTGGACGCCGTCTTCGCCGCCTCCGACGTCACGGCGGCCGGCGCCCGCCAGGTGCTGCGCGAGGCGGGCCGCCGCATCCCCGACGACGTGGCCCTGGTCGGCTACGACGACTCCGCCATCGCCCGCCACATGGATCCGCCACTGACCAGCGTCCGTCAGCCCATCGAGGAGATGGGCCGCGCGATGATCGACCTCCTGCTGAACGAGATCGCCGACCGCCGCCCGGCGGTGTCCCGGGGACTGGAGCGGCGGCAGCTCGTACTGCCTACGGAGCTGGTGGTGCGGACGTCGTCGTAGCGGGCCCCGGCCCGCCGGGCCGGGTGGTTCCCGCCGCGACGAGAAGGGCGACGGTCTCGGAATGGGAATCGGCGGCCGCCCACTCCAGGGGAGAGCGGCCCGTGCCGTGATCCTCACGAAGATTCGGATCGGCTTTGTGCGCCAGGAGCGCGCGCACCGTCTCCGTGTGCCCCCAGCAAGCGGCCGCGCACAGGGGCGTGCCTTCCGCTCCGCGCCCGCTCTCGGTGTCCGGACGGGCCCCGGCCGCGAGAAGCAGGCGGGCCATCTCGACCTGCCCTTGCACGGACGCCACATAGAGCGGGGTGGTGCCCTCCCTGTCCGCTTGCTCCGGATCGGCACCGGCCCGCAGCAGCGCCTTCGCGCGAGCGGTGTCGCCCAGCACGACTGCCGAGACGAGGTGCCCGGAGAGTTTCTTGCGCTGCCGTCGGTTCATGACCGCCGAGGTTACCGGCCCGGCAGGTGGCCCTGCGGCGGTCAGGAGGCGCCCGTGCCGGAATGGCCCTCGCGGGGGCCGGGTACTGGCCTGCGCGCGTGGTCGGTGACGGACTGGCGGGTTACAAGAGGGCAGCCCGTATGACCGCGTGATCGCCATGTGCGGCACGCACACCGTGACTGGCACATCGCGCGGCGGCCGCACCCGTCCGTCGCCGACGGGCACCACCGGACTGACTGCGGCATCCAAGGCGATTGACGCGCCGCGCCTACGCAAGAGGCCGGTGACCTGGGGTACCAGGTCACCGGCCTCTCGGTGAAGGGTGAGTGACGGGACTCGAACCCGCGGCATCCTGGACCACAACCAGGTGCTCTACCAGCTGAGCTACACCCACCATGACCGGTCCGAGGGATTCTGCGGTTTCCCCGACCGGCCGAGAAGAAGTCTACAGGGTCGGAAGGGGTGCTCGCGCACAGGTTTCGCGGCGCCCCTTCGCGGGACCCCGCTATGCCTGCTGAGCAGGCAGGACGTGCTTCGCCGCGATCGTCTTGGCGGTGTCGGAGTCGGGGCCGGGCTGCGGGACGAAGACGGCCTCGCGGTAGTAGCGCAACTCCGCGATGGACTCGCGGATGTCGGCCAGGGCGCGGTGGTTGCCGTTCTTCTCCGGGCTGTTGAAGTACGCCCGCGGGTACCAGCGCCGGGCCAGCTCCTTGATCGAGGACACGTCCACGATCCGGTAGTGGAGATAGCCCTCCAGCGTCGGCATGTCGCGCAGCAGGAAGCCGCGGTCGGTGCCGACCGAGTTTCCGCACAGCGGGGCCTTGCCGGGCTCCTTGACGTACTCCCGTACGTAGGCCAGGACCTGCTCCTCGGCGTCCTTGAGCGTCGTGCCGCCGGCCAGCTCGGCGAGCAGGCCGGACGCGGTGTGCATCTCACGCACCACCTCCGGCATCGTCTCCAGCGCCGCATCCGGCGGCCGGATGACGATGTCGACTCCCTCGCCGAGTACGTTCAGCTCGGAGTCGGTGACGAGGGCGGCCACCTCGATGAGCGCGTCGTCGGACAGCGAGAGGCCGGTCATCTCGCAGTCGATCCACACCATGCGATCGTTCATGTGTCTCACCTTACGGCGCCCCGCCGCGACCCGGACCGACCGTGCGGCGCCCTCGTCGGACAACGGCCGGCGCGGCTCCGCGCCGGGACGGCCGGGCGGACGGGACCAGAAGGCCCGTCCACCCGGCCGCCGGGGGTCAGGAACCGCCGCGCTGGCCCGGAACGCTCGCCGACAGGGCCGCCGTGCGGCGAGCCTGGTGGGGCACCTGGCCGTCCGGGTGGAAGGAGGGCAGCGGCGACGCGGGCCCGGCCGGGGCCGCCCCGGAGTGCGGTCCCGGGCCGCCCGGCATGCCGGCCGTCCCCGACGCGAGGTCACCATCTCCCGGCCGCTCGTTCTGCGGCCGCCGCGCCCGGTAGGCCGCCCGGTACGCCGCCGGGGACGAGCCCAGTTGCCGCCGGAAGTGGCCGCGCAGTGCCACGGGGGAGCGGAAGCCGCAGCGGCCCGCCACCTCGTCGACCGAGTAGTCGGACGTCTCCAGCAGGCGCTGCGCCTGGAGCACCCGCTGGGTGATCAGCCACTGCAGCGGCGCGCTCCCGGTCAGGGAGCGGAAGCGGCGGTCGAAGGTTCGCCGGCTCATGTACGCCCGCGCCGCCAGCGTCTCCACGTCGAACTGCTCGTGGAGGTGCTCCAGCGCCCAGGCGACGACCTCGGCGAGCGGGTCGGCGCCGATCTCCTCCGGTAAAGAGCGGTCCAGGTAGCGTTCCTGGCCTCCGCTCCGGCGAGGCGGGACCACCAGTCGCCGGGCGAGCGCGCCCGCCGCCTCGTTGCCGTGGTCCGAGCGCACGATGTGCAGGCACAGGTCGATCCCGGCCGCCGTACCGGCCGACGTCAGCACGTCGCCGTCGTCGACGAACAGCTCTCTGGGATCCACGTGCACCGACGGATAGCGCTTGGCCAGCGTCGGCGCGTACATCCAGTGCGTGGTCGCCGGCCGGCCGTCCAGCAGCCCGGCCGCGGCGAGTACGAACGCCCCGGTGCACAGGCCCACGATGCGGGCCCCCTCCTCGTGCGCCCGGCGCAGTGCGTCGAGCGCCTCCTCCGGCGGCGGCGAGGTGATCGAGCGCCAGGCCGGCACGACGACCGTGCCCGCCCGTGAGATCGCCTCCAGGCCGTGCGGTGTGGTGAGTTCCAGGCCCCCTGTGGTCCGCAGCGGGCCTTCCTCGCCGCCGCACACCAGCAGTCGGTAGCGCGGTACGCCGGCGTCCTGGCGGTCAACCCCGAACACCGACAACGGTATGGAACTCTCGAAGATGGGGCCGCCGCTGAACAGCAGCACCGCGACGATCTCCTTGCGGCGTCGCCCGGACAGCTTCCGGGCCGCGGTTTCCGGCGCGGCAGTGGAGTCGTGGCTCATACTGCTAAGCCCCCCTCGGTGGTCGCGGCTCCTCGGTTGTGTCGCTCCTGCACGTTTCCCCTCGGTCCTGCACGAGTCCCCCGCCGTAAGACAGTCAAGATCGAATCTACTGCGTCCCGCCGTGCCGTGTTGACCAGTTCGTCACCCGGCACATTGTCGACATGGCAACTTGGCGTGAAGCATTCGATCACGAAGCGTTGCACTCGGGGAGCGTGCAGGGAAGTGCGCCTCGTGGTGGTGGCCAATCCCCGTAGGGTGCGCGGTGCCGCGGAGGCCCTTTCCGTGCAGGTCGAACGGGGGGTGAGGGGTACTTCGGCCGGGGAATGCACGGATACGAGAAGTTGGCTGAAAAGCTACGGTCGCGTGCGCAAAAACCGGTCAGCCGACCGGTGCCGTTCCGTCGGGTGCCGACCGCCCTGGTATGCCCCGGTCCCCGTCCTGTGGTGGCGGTCCTGGTGCGGGGCGCGCTCCTCGGCGCGCAGCCGGGCCGCCACGCGCTCGGAGTGGCGCAGCAGTGCCCGGCAGGCCCCGGTGACGGCCCCGAGGCCCAGGGCGGTGCCGACGGCGCCGGCGAACGAGGTGCCGTACCAGAGCAGGACCACGGGGACGAGTGCGCAGCTGAAGACGGCCCAGCGCACCACCTCGCCCACGGCGCCGCCCTCCCCGTCGGCCGCGGCGCGCCGACCGTTGTTCTGTGCGATGCCCGGTGCGGTGTCCTGTGTGGGGAACGGGTGTCGGTCGGAGGCGGTGCGGGGTCCGGACACTGCGTGCTCCCTACGGCGGCGGTTCTCCGGGATCAACGCGTGCCCGATCGGTCGGTCACTGTGCGGCGTCGTGCGGGGCTCCACGCGGGCGGCCGGCACCCCGCCCGACCCCCCGGTGGCGCCCCGCCGTTACCGTGATCCCGCCCGTTCCGGAAGGTGAATCCCGTACAAACCGCCTGTACGGGGCACCAACCATTGCCTTACGGGCGTGGCTCGTGCATGCTCCGGTGAACCGCCACGGAGAGTGCGCGGGATCTGGGCTAAGGAGGCGTGCCGCCGTACCCTTGGGGGTATGGGGACGGGAAGACCATTCCCGGACACAGCTTCGCCGCAGACTGTCGTCCCCGACAAAGGATCACATCGCCGAGACAGCCATGGCCGGTCACGAATTCTTCGAACCCGCGGACCGCAAGCGACCGCTCGCCGACCCCACGGCGGCCGATCCCCTGGCGGCGGAAGAGTCACGCCATCCCTGCGATCCGGCGTTCAAGCACGGCGTCGTCGTCGGCTTCGACGGATCCACCTCCAGTGAGCGCGCCCTCGCCTATGCGATCGGCATGGCGCTGCGCACCCACTCGGGGCTGATCATCGTGCACGTCGCCAACCGGCTGCCCACCACGGTGTGGGCGGGCTGCGAGCCCCCCGTCTTCGTGGACGTGCCGGACCACCGCACCGAGGTCCTCGGCCTCGAACTCGCCTGCGCGGAGTACCTGGCGGAGGTGCCGTGGATCCTCGTCGAGCGCGGCGGCGACATCTGCCACGAACTCGAAGAGGTGGGCAAGGAGTACGAGGCGGACGCGATCGTCGTCGGCTCCACGCACGGGCTCGTGGGGCGCCTGTTCGGCTCGGTCGCGGGCCGGCTCGCCAAGCGCGCGCAGCGGCCGGTCGTCGTCATTCCTTAGCCGGCCGGTTCCGCCCCGGCCGGGCTCACGTCGGCCAACTTCCCTTTCCGGCCACGCACTTTCCGTGAAGCTACTCGTGCGTAGAGGTGTTTGTGCCCTTGTGAAGGGCATATACCGGTCACCGCACAACTGCGCAGGCATGAAGGGAGCTTGCCGTGGCCAACGACGTCTCTGCGGGAAGCACCACGACCACCATCCTCGGCCGACTCGCTCTCGGTGTCACCCTGCTGGCCTTCGGCCTCGGGTACACCGAAGTCATCAACGGAGTGACGGCGAACGACTCGGTGACACTCGCTCACTATGTGGGCGGCGTCGCGCTGTTCGTCGCCGGACTGCTGGCCTTCCGCGATCGCGACACCGCGACCGGTACGGCCTACTGCGCGCTCGGCGCCCTCTGGTTCACCTGGGCCGTCTCGGCGGGCAGCCAGGTCTCCGGCAACGGCGCGGGGCTCTTCCTGCTCCTGTTCGCCCTCGTGGCCCTGACGTTGACGCTCGCCGGCGGCGACGTGCTCGGACAGGGCACCTACGGGCTGTTCTTCGTCTCCCTGGTGCTGCTCGCCATCGCGCTCTTCGCCGACAACGGCGGCCTGGCGAAGGTGGGCGGCTGGTTCGCCGTGGCGGCGGGAGCCGTCGCCTGGTACGCGGCCACCGCGGCGCTCGCCCACTGGCCCACGGAACTTCCGCGACGCGCTGCCGGCCGGGGGGTGACGGCCACCGGTTAGCTGCGCAGGCTGGGGGGTTGGGATGCTCCCCGGCGATGGAGACGGACCCCCGCGTGATGGGTGGCACACGTGGGGGTCCGGTCTGTTGTTCTGCCTGTGCGGGTGCGTGAGGGCTGGTCGCGCCCCCGCGGCGGAGCCGCATGTCGATGCAGCCCCGCGGCCCCTTTGGGGCGATCTGCTACTCCACCGTCACCGACTTGGCCAGGTTGCGGGGCTTGTCGATGTCCCGGCCCAGGGCCAACGCCGTGTGGTAGGCGAGGAGTTGGAGGGGGATGCCCATGAGGATCGGGTCCAGTTCGTCCTCGTTCTTGGGCACGACGATCGTCTGGTCGGCCTTCTCCTGCTCCTGGTGGGCGACGGCGAGGATCCTGCCGCTGCGGGCCTTGATCTCCTCCATGGCCGCGCGGTTCTTCTCCAGCAGGTCGTCGTCCGGCACGATCGCCACCGTCGGCAGGGCGGGCTCGATCAGGGCCAGCGGGCCGTGCTTGAGCTCGGAGGCAGGGTAGGCCTCGGCGTGGATGTAGGAGACCTCCTTGAGCTTCAGGGAGGCCTCACGGGCCACCGGGTAGCCCCGGACCCGGCCGATGAAGAGCATCGAGCGGGCGTCGGCGTAGTCCCGGGCCAGCCGCTCGATCTCCTCCTCCTGCTTCATGATCTCGGAGATCTGCTCCGGCAGCCTGCGCAGGCCCTCGATGATCCGCTTGCCGTCGCGCACCGACAGGTCGCGGATGCGGCCCAGGTGCAGGGCGAGCAGCGCGAAGGCGACGCAGGTGTTGGTGAAGCACTTGGTGGACACCACGCAGACCTCGGGCCCGGCGTGCACGTAGATGCCGCCGTCCGCCTCGCGGGCGATGGCGGAGCCCACCACGTTGACGACGCCGAGCACCCGCGCGCCCTTGCGCTTGAGCTCCTGGACGGCCGCCAGCACGTCGTACGTCTCACCGGACTGGGAGACCGCGATGTACAGCGTGTCGGGGTCGACCACCGCGTTGCGGTAGCGGAACTCGGAGGCCGGCTCGGCGTCGGCGGGGATGCGGGCCAGCTCCTCGATCATCTGGGCGCCGATCATGCCCGCGTGGTAGGAGGTGCCGCAGCCGAGGATCTTGACCCGGCGCACCGCGCGCGCCTCGCGGGCGTCGAGGTTGATGCCGCCGAGGTGCACGGTGGCGAACCGGTCGTCGATCCGGCCGCGCAGCACCCGGTCCACGGCCTCGGCCTGCTCGTGGATCTCCTTGTGCATGTAGGTGTCGTGGCCGCCCATGTCGTAGGAGGCGGCCTCCCACTCCACGGTGGTCGGCTCGGCGGTGGTGCGGGTGCCCTCGGTGGTGTACGTACGGAAGTCGTCGGCCTTGAGGGTGGCCATCTCGCCGTCGTCGAGGGTGACTATCTGGCGGGTGTGGGTGACCAGCGCGGCGATGTCGGAGGCGACGAACATCTCCTTCTCGCCGATGCCGAGCACGACCGGCGAGCCGTTGCGGGCCACCACGATGCGGTCGTTGAAGTCGGCGTGCAGGACGGCGATGCCGTAGGTGCCCTCGACCTGGCGGACGGCGGCGCGGACCCTCTCCTCCAGCGTCTCGGCCTCGGAGCGGGCGATGAGGTGGGTGAGCACCTCGGTGTCCGTCTCGGAGAGGAACTCCACGCCGTCCGCCTGGAGCTTGCGGCGCAGGTCGGAGGCGTTGTCGATGATGCCGTTGTGCACGACGGCGACCTTGTTGTCGGCCGACATGTGCGGGTGGGCGTTCACGTCGGAGGGGGCGCCGTGGGTGGCCCAGCGGGTGTGGGCGATGCCGGTGGTGCCCTTGAAGCGCGCCGGGACCTTGGCCTCCAGGTCACGGACCCGGCCCTTGGCCTTGACCATCTTCAGGCCGGCCGTCTTCGGCGAGGTGACGGCGATGCCCGCGGAGTCGTAGCCGCGGTACTCCAGGCGCTGAAGGCCTTCCAGGAGCAGGGGGGCGACGTCACGCTTGCCGATGTATCCGACGATTCCGCACATGTACAGGTATCCCTCAGCCGTAGACGATCCGGCGCAGCTGCCGGAGGGAGAGTTCCGGCGGTGCCACCGCCCGGTATTTCAGGTCCGCCCCGATCCGTTCGAAGATCTCCGCGTTCACCAGGCCCTGGGCCTGGAGCTCGCGGTGGCGGCGACGGACGAACCCCTCGGTCGTCTCGTCGAAGTAGGCGAGCACGTCCTGGACCACCCGCAGCGCCTCGCCCCGGTTCAGGGGTGTGGACCGCGTCAGGTGATCAACAAGTTCGTCGTGCACCCGGTGGATTCTGGAGTAAGGGGCGGGCTTTCGCAAGAAACCTGCCCGATTTCGGGCAGGGGGTGTCGGTGAGGCCGTAGGGGCGAGGTGGCGGTGGTGCCCGGAGCGGTTCTCACATGCGTCTGAGGACCGCCTGCTTGGCCAGGGTGAACTCCTCGTCCGTGAGCACTCCCGTGCGGTGCAGTTCGCCCAGCTCGCGCAGCCGCCTCAGCAGGGCGTCGTGGTCCTCCTCGGCCCCGTCCGCGCCCCGGCCGGGGGCCGCGGCCTCCACCGCGGCGGGCCCGCCGTCCACGGCCCCGTCCACGGCCGCGTCCAACGGCGCGGACGGATGCGGCAGCCGGGCCTGCACGGCCGCCGCGACCAGCGCCATCAGCGGGTCCTTCTTGAAACCCCACAGCTCCACGGCGTTCGGGTCGTGCTTGGGCGGGACGCCGGCGGGCGCGCCCCGCACGGTGAGGCGCAGGAAGCCGTTCTCCAGCCCGGCGGCGGGCAGCCACTCCACCGCGGTGATGTCGGCGAGCGCTATCGTGCGGGCCCCGCCCGCGGCCTTGGTGTCCTCCGTCTTCCAGTTCCACACCAGACGCACCCGCTCGCCGTCGAAGCTCGCCGTGCCGTCCCCGGCCGACGCCGAGAGCGGCAGCGCGGGACCGGGCAGCAGGTACTCCGTCACCGGGTCCGAGGGCACCTGCTCCAGCCGCAGGGCGTCACGGACCACGTCCACGAAGTATTCGGCGACCCCGTAGCGCTCGGACTCGACCAGCAGCTGATAGGGGTCGTGCGGCTCGGTCAGCCGGCCCGCCGTCGCGTGCAGCAGCGGATCGGCGCCGTCGCGCAACCGCAGCCTGAGCCGCCCGGCCCGCTTGCCCTGCTCGAACGAAACGCCCGCCAGAGCGGCGAGCGGTACGCGGATCTCACCCAGGGTCCGGCGCAGCAGACCGACGTTCTTGTCCCGTCCCGGGGTCAGTCTCAGGGCGTCGCCGTCCAGGACCCACGTGCCGTCGCTCTGGATGATTTCCGTCATGGGGAGATTGTTTCACCCCATCTGCGAGAGAGTGGTCTATACCGTCGGGGCTCATGGAGTCCCCGAGCCGAACGAAGGGAGCGCATGTGAGACGGCACCACAGCACGACTCCCCGCAGAATCCGGATGCCCAGGACGAGCCGGGCCCTGGGCGCGCTGCTGCTCGTGGCGGCCGCCGGAGCCTTCACCGTGGGCGCCGCGCCCGCCGGGAAGGCGGCGCCCGCAGCGGCCGCGACGCCGCTGGGCCAGGTGGTCCCGGCCCCCGCCTCCGTCCAGGCGGGCGGATCCCCGTACCGCATCACGGCGGGCACCCACATCCGCGTCGACGGCTCCCGCGGGGCGCGCCAGGTGGGCCAGTACCTCGCGGACGTCCTGCGGCCCTCCACCGGCTACCGCCTGCCGCTGACCACACAGGGCCAGGGTGGCATTCGGCTGCGGCTGGCCAAGGGTGCGTACGGCGCCGAGGGCTACCGGCTGGACAGCGCGGCGAGCGGGGTGACGATCACCGCCGGGGAGCCGGCCGGCCTCTTCCACGGTGTGCAGACCCTGCGGCAGCTGCTGCCCCCGGCCGTCGAGAGGAAATCCGTGCAGCCGGGCCCGTGGCTGGTCGCCGGTGGCACCATCAAGGACAGCCCGCGCTACGCCTACCGGGGCGCCATGCTCGACGTCTCCCGGCACTTCTTCACCGTCACGCAGGTCAAGCGCTACATCGACGAACTCGCCCTCTACAAGATCAACAAGCTGCATCTGCACCTGAGCGACGACCAGGGCTGGCGCATCGCCGTCGACTCCTGGCCGCGCCTGGCGACCCACGGCGGTTCCACGCAGGTCGGCGGCGGCGAGGGCGGCCACTACACCAAGGCCGACTACAAGGAGATCGTCCGCTACGCCGCCTCCCGCCATCTGGAGGTCGTGCCCGAGATCGACATGCCCGGCCACACCAACGCGGCCCTCTCCTCCTACGCGGAGCTGAACTGCGACGGCGTGGCACCGCCGCTGTACACCGGCACCAACGTCGGGTTCAGCTCGCTGTGCGTGTCCAAGGACGTCACGTACGACTTCGTGGACGACGTCATCCGCGAGCTGGCCGCCCTCACCCCCGGCCGCTACCTGCACATCGGCGGCGACGAGGCGCACTCCACGAGCCACGACGACTACGTGAAGTTCATGAACCGGGTGCAGCCGATCGTCGCCAAGTACGGCAAGACGGTGATCGGCTGGCACCAGCTGACCGGCACCACCCCGGCCAAGGGCGCGCTCGCCCAGTACTGGGGCCTGGACTCCACCAGCGCCGCGGAGAAGGCCCAGGTCGCCCAGGCCGCGCAGAACGGCACCGGGCTGATCCTGTCCCCGGCCGACCGGGTGTACCTCGACATGAAGTACACCAAGGACACCCCGCTCGGACTGGCCTGGGCCGGCTACGTCGAGGTGCAGCGGTCCTACGACTGGGACCCGGGCAGCTACCTGCCGGGCGCGCCCGCCTCAGCGGTGCGCGGTGTCGAGGCCCCGCTGTGGTCGGAGACCTTGTCCACCTCCGCGCACATCGACGCCATGGCCTTCCCCCGGCTGCCCGGCGTCGCCGAACTCGGCTGGTCGCCCGCGGCCACGCACGACTGGAACACCTACAGGACGCGCCTGGCGGCCCAGGCGCCGCGCTGGGACGCGCTCGGGATCGGGTACTACCGCTCCCCGCAGGTGCCCTGGCCCGCGCGGTAGGAACAGCAGGAGGAACGAACGACGACGGGCACCCCGGAGGACCGTACTCCGGGGTGCCCGTCCGTCCGCGCCGGGACTCACCGCCCCGCGAGGGGGTTCCGCAGGGTCCCGACCAGCTGGAGCGCCCCGGAGGGGTCCGCGAGGTCCACCATCTGCCGGTTGTCGCGCAGTTGGAGCCGGTTGAGGCAGGACAGCGCGAACTCGGGGGCGAACAGGTCGTACTGCCGGAACTTCCAGGCGAGTTCGGGCACCGACTCCTGGTACTCGCGGACCGCCTCGGCGACCGTCCGCCAGAAGCCGTCCTCCTCCAGGATCCCCTCGGTGGCGAGGCCCGCGGCCAGGAAGCGGAAGAAGCAGTCGAAGACGTCCGTGAAGAGGGACAGCAGCTTCTGGTCGTCCGGGACCTCCACCCGGATCCGCCGCACCTGGGGCGGCAGCGCGGCGTCCGGGTCCAGCACCGCGATCTCCTCGGCGATGTCCTTGAAGACCGCCCGCCGCACCTCACCGTCCTCCAGCACCAGGATCACGTTCTCGCCGTGCGGCATGAACACCAGGTCGTAGGCGTAGAAGCTGTGCAGCAGAGGAGTCAGGTAGGCGCGCAGACAACCGCGCAGCCACTGCGTCGGGGACAGTCCGGAGCGCTCGATCAGCGCACCCGCGAAGGAAGTGCCCTCATGGTCCACGTGCAGCAGCGAGGCCATGGTGGCCAGGGACTCGCCGTCGCGCAGCGAGGGCACCGGGCTCTCGCGCCACAGCGCGGCCAGCATCTTCCGGTACGGCGAGTAGCCGTCCGTCGCCTCCTCGTACTCCAGGTGCCGGTAGCCGACGGCCGCCCGCTCGCGGATGATCGTCAGGCCGGTCGACTTCAGCACCGGGTCGTCGGCGATGAGCTGGGCCAGCCAGTCGTTGATGGCCGGGGTGGCCTCCATGTAGGCGGCCGACAGTCCGCGCATGAAGCCCATGTTGAGCACGGACAGCGCGGTCTTGACGTAGTGCCGGTGCGGGTTCGTGCGGTTGAAGAAGGTCCGGATGGACTGCTGGGCCAGGTACTCGTCGTCGCCCTCGCCCAGGCAGACCAGGTGCCGGCGGGCGATCTCGGCGGCGAAGGTGACGGTGAGCTTGTTCCACCACTGCCAGGGGTGGACGGGGATGAGCAGGTAGTCGGCGGGGGCGAGGCCCTGGCCGGTGAGGCGGGCGTGGAAGCGCTCGACGGTCTCCGCGCCCAGCTCCTTGCGCAGGAAGGCCTCGTACTCGATGCCGACGCCCGCCGTGAAAGCCGCCCGTGAGCGGTGCGCGGCCAGCCACACCAGCCGGACGGGACTCGCGGTCTCGGGGGCGTACGACAGGTACTCGTGGCCCCCGAAGCCGAGCCGCCCGTTGTTGGCGACGAAGCAGGGGTGGCCCTCGGTCATGCCGCTCTCGATGTCCTGGAAGGAGCCCTTCGCCAGCTCGGCCGAGGTGACCCGCGGCTTGGCGAGCTTGTAGCAGGTGCTCGCCAGGGTGGAGGAGATCTCCTCCAGGTAGACCGGGAGGATCTCGTCGCTCAGCCCCAGCGACGCCTTGAACTCGATGAAGAAGTCCAGTGCGGCAAGCGGCAGTTCGGCGCCGTCGCGGTGGCGGGTGATCGAGTCCGGGTCCACCTGCCAGTGGTCGAGGGCGTGGCGGACGGCGGTGAAGCGGTAGCGGGTGAGACCGTCGTCGGTGTGGACGGCCCAGTGGTCTCCGTCAGGCCGGGGAGCGAGCAGCCGCTCGTGCGTGAACTCGGCGAGAGCCTTGCGTATGAGCAGGCGGTTGGCGGTCTCCCAGCGCTCCGGTGAGAGGTGGGACACGGCGTCGGCGAGGGTCATGCCGTCACCCCCGTCGCCGCGGTGAACTGCTCCCGGGTGCAGAAGCTCAGCAACGCCGTCTTCTCGGGTTTGTCGATCTCGCGCTCCGGCACGAACCCGACGGCCGTGTTCAGTGTCTGCACGGCCTTGTTGCGCACGTCGGGCTCCACCACGACCCGGCGCGTCCCCGGATCCTCGAACAGGTGCCGCAGCACGGCGGTGAGCACGGCCCGGGTGAATCCGTGCACCGGAGTGTCGGTCGGCGCGACCAGGAAGTGCATGCCGACGTCGCCCGGTTCCGGCTCGTACAGCCCCACCAGCTCGCGGTGGGCCGGGTCGTACCTCTCCATCAGGAAGGCGGGCTCGCCGTCGTGCAGGCCGAGGAAGGCGTCGTGGTGGCGGTCGGCGGCGATCTCCATGTAGGCGCGCTCGACGTCCGTGAGCTTCGCGTCCTGCATCATCCAGAACGCCGCCTTGGGATGGGTGACCCAGCCGTGCAGCAGCTCGGCGTCCTTCAGGGGGTCGAGCGGACGGATCGTGAAGGTCATACGGCGAACTCCTGGAAAGCGATGGTCTTCTCGACCGGGTAGTGCTCGGTGCCGAGCAGCTCGCGGATGATGCAGCTGTTGCGGTACGCGCCCATGCCCAGGTCGGGGCTGGTGACGCTGTGGGTGTGCACGCCGGCGTTCTGGAGGAAGACGCCGCGGCCGGTGACGTCGATGGCGTAGTTGCGGCCGATGTCGTGGTTGCCGTGGGAGTCGTAGCGCAGCCGGCCCCGGATCGGCTTCAGGAACTCCGGTTCGGCGTACCGGTAGCCGGTGGCCAGGACCAGGCCCTCGGAGCGCAGCTCGAAGTCCTTCCCCTGCTCCTCCTGGCGGAAGGTGAGGGTGTACGCGCCGTCGTGGTGGGTCGCGCCGGTGAGCGCGGAGTTGGTGAGCAGGCGGGTGGGGACCGGGCCGCCGAGGTTCTTCTGGTAGAGCAGGTCGAAGATGTCGTCGATCAGGGTGCCGTCGATGCCCTTGAACAGGCCCTTGTGCTGATCGGTGAGGCGGTAGCGGGTCTCCTCCGGCAGCGCGTGGTAGTAGTCGATGTACTCCGGGGAGGTCATCTCCAGCGTGAGCTTGGTGTACTCCAGCGGGAAGAAGCGCGGGGAGCGGGTGACCCAGTTCAGCCGGTAGCCGTGGACGTCGATCTCGCCGAGCAGGTCGTAGTAGATCTCGGCGGCGGACTGGCCGCTGCCCACCAGCGTGATCGACTCCTTGCGCTGGAGTGCCGCCTTGTGCTCCAGATAGCGGGAGTTGTGCAGGTGGTCGCCGGGCAGGTCGCGGCAGGCCTCGGGGAGGTACGGGGGCGTGCCCGTGCCGAGCACCAGCCGGCGGGCGCGGTACGCGGCTCCGGTGTGCGTCCGCACGGTGTACAGCTCGTCGCCCTCGTCGTACGTCACCTCGGTGACCGTCGTGCCGAAGCGGACGCTGCTCAGCCGGGACGCCGCCCAGCGGCAGTAGTCGTCGTACTCGACGCGCAGCGGGTAGAAGTTCTCCCGGATGTAGAACGAGTACAGGCGGCCCTTCTCCTTCAGGTAGTTGAGGAAGGAGAACGGGGAGGTCGGGTCGGCCAGGGTGACCAGATCCGACATGAACGGGGTCTGGAGGTGGGCGCCGTCGAGGAACATTCCCGAGTGCCACTCGAAGTCCGGCTTGGACTCCAGGAAGACGCCGTTCAGTTCGGCGATCGGCTCGGTGAGGCAGGCCAGGCCGAGGTTGAAGGGGCCCAGGCCGATGCCCGCGAAGTCGTAGGCGGTCTGGGGCTGTTCCGGGGCCTCGGGGGCTTCGGTCGCTTCAGGACGCGCGGTCAAGGGACTCTCCCAGGCACTGCTCGGCGTGGCCGGCGATCAGGTCGAGGACGGCGGTGAGGTCGTCGGTGGTGGTCTCGGGGTTGAGCAGGGTGAACTTCAGGTAGTGGCGGCCGGCGACCTTGGTGCCCGCGACGGCCGCGGCGCCGGAGGCGAACAGGGCCTTGCGGGCGTGGAGGTTGGCGCGGTCGATCTCGGTCGGGTCGGTGGCGGCCGCCGGGACGTAGCGGAAGACCAGGGTGGACAGCGCCGGCTCCACGACGACGTCGAAGCGCGGGTCGGAGGCAAGCAGTTTCCAGCCCGCGGCGGCCAGGTCGCACACCTCGTCGAAGAGCTGCCCGACGCCGTCGGCGCCCATCACGCGCAGGGTCATCCACAGTTTGAGGGCGTCGAAGCGGCGGGTGGTCTGGAGGGACTTGTCGACCTGGTTGGGGATGCGCTCGGTCACCGCGCGACGCGGGTTGAGGTAGTCCGCGTGATAGGTGGCGTGCCGCAGGACCGAGGCGTCCCGGACCAGCACGGCGGAGGAACTCACCGGCTGGAAGAAGGACTTGTGGTAGTCGACGGTGACCGAGTCGGCGCGTTCGATGCCGGCGAGCAGGTCGCGCCGGGTGGGGGAGACCAGCAGGCCGCAGCCGTAGGCCGCGTCGACGTGCAGCCAGGTGCCGAACCGCTCGCACAGTTCCGCGATCCCGGGCAGCGGGTCGACGGAGCCGAAGTCGGTGGTGCCGGCGGTGGCGACCACGGCTATCGGGACCAGTCCGTCGCGGCGGCAGCGCTCCAGCTCGTGGGCGAGCGCGAGGGTCTGCATGCGCTGGTCGTGGTCGACCGGGACACAGACCACCGACTCGGGGCCCAGTCCGAGTAGCCGGGCTGACTTCCGCACGCTGAAGTGGCTTGCCTCGGAGGTGAGGATCCGCAGCTTGGAGAGGGCGTCGCTCTTGGCCTCCTCACGGGCCAGCAGCAGCGCCTGGAGGTTGGACTGGGTTCCGCCGGAGGTGAACACGCCGTCGGCGTCGGGGCCGAGGCCGATGCGGGCGGCCGTCCAGTCGATGAGCTTGCGCTCGATCAGGGTGCCGCCCGCCGACTGGTCCCAGGTGTCGAGGGAGGAGTTGACGGCGGACAGGATGGCCTCGCCGAGCACCGCCGGGATGACGACCGGGCAGTTGAGGTGGGCGAGGTAGCGGGGGTGGTGGAAGTAGACGGCGTCCTGGAGGTAGACCTCCTCCAGCTCGTCCAGGGCCGCCGTGGTGTCGTTCAGCGGCCGGTCGAGGTCGATCCGCTCGATGCGGGGGGCGAGGGAGTCGGCGGTCACGCCCGTGAACGGCCGGTCGGTGGTGGCCAGTCGGGCGGCCACCCGCTCCACTCCTTCTTTCACGGACCGGCGGTAGTGCTCCGCGGTCAGGTCATTGAGCAGGTGTGAGCGCATGTGGGGGGCCCTCCGGTGGGTGGGGACGGTCCGAGCGGGACGGGAAAGCGGCGCCGTTCGCACGCAACTTAGGTTAGCCTAACCTAAGTTGATCTAGGTCAAGCGCTGCCCCGCCGTGACCGGTGTCACTCCTGCGCGCGCAACTGCTCCTCGCTCAGGCCGTGCCGCCAGTAGCCCACGAAGGTGACGCGGCGCCGGTCGGTCCCGCGCTCGCCGACGAAGTGCCGGCGCAGCGCCCGGACGCACCCGGACTCACCCGCGAGCCAGACGTAGGGCCGCGCGCCGGCCGGGAACCGGATGCCGCGCAGGGCGTCGAGCGCCATCGGGGGCCCCTCCGGGCGGCCCGGCTCGCGCACCAGCCAGGTGACCTCGGCGTCGGCTTCGGTCACCACGTCCTGGATGTCGCCCGTGTGCCCCACCTCCAGCCAGGCGCGCACCCGCGTGCCGGCCGGCAGGGACTCCAGGGTCGCGGTCGCCGCGGGAACGGCGGTCTCGTCGCCCCACATCACCACCAGATCGGTGTCCTCGGGCGGGCGGAAGCGGATCGCCCGGTTGTCCGCGACCGCCGGACCGAGCAGCAGGACGCGGTCGCCCGGCGTGGCGCGGGCGGCCCAGCGGGAGGCGGGACCGGCGGGCACCGCGGCACCGGGCTCCATGCCGTGCAGGGCGAAGTCGATGTCGATCTCGTCGGGCTCGTCGGGTCCCCGGCGCAGGGACCGCAGGGTGTAGGAGCGCATCACCGCCCGTACGTCGTCGGGGAGTTCGCGCCAGCCCTGCCACCACCCCTCCCCGAGTTCGAGCGGCACCACCGGCTCGGACTGGCCCGGGTGCGGCAGGAACAGGGAGAGGGACTGGTCGCGTCCGTCGGAGTGGAAGGCGTGCAGGTCGGGCCCGGCGAAGGTGACCCGGACGAGAGACGGGCCGAGCCGCCTCGTCCGTACGACCTGGAGGGAGAAGAAACGGAACGGGGCGGCCACGGCCGTCGTCATGGGTGCTCCTGAGTCATCGTCAGGGTGCTTGTGTGTGGGGGGTGGTGCGTGCGCGGGGGCGCGGGTCGGGTCAGGCGACCTTCTTCGCCGTCTCGATGGCCTTCGCGAGGTCCTCGAGCAGCGGGGCGCACTTGTCGTACGACAGGATCGGCTCGGGATTGCGGGCGATGACCTGCTTCGCCCTGACCGCGGGGAGCTTCTTCCAGGTGCCCTGGGTGATGTCGGCGGGCTGGATCGCCGAGGTGCGGTTGTCCATCATGATGATGTCCGCCGCGTACTTGTTGGCGTTCTCCCAGCTCAGGGACTCGTACCAGCCGCCGCCCTGCTTCTTGGCACTCTCCGGGGGCTCGACGAAGTTCACGCCGAGGGCCTTGAAGTACTCCAGGTCGATGGAGAGGTTGGTGCCGGAGACGTAGAAGAGGTCCTGGCTCGCGGAGCCCGCCAGCACCTTGATGTCCGGCTTCGACCGCGCGGCGGCGCGCAGCCGGACGGCCGCGTCCTCGAACCGCTTCCTGGCCTGCTTCACCTTGTCGCCGGTGACGTCCGCGCCGAGCGACTCGGCCAGCGCGAGCATGCGCTCCAGCGGCTCCGTCAGCTGCCGGTCGTAGACGGAGATCCCCACAGTGGGGGCGCCGACGGCGAGGATCTTCTTCTTCGACTCCTCCGGGACGTACCAGAGGGTGCCCGCGTCGTCGAACATGGTGGAGACGAGCAGGTCGGGGGCGAGGGACGCGTACTTCTCGATGTTGAACTGGCCCCACTCGTTGCCGAGGACCGTCACCTTGCTGACGTCCATGTCGCCGGCCTGCACATCGGCCTTGCCGTCCTTGGTCGTCGTCGGACCGAAGACGCCCTCGACCCGGACGCCGTAGTCGTGCAGCGCGGCGGCGACCCCGACGAAGGCGACGATGCGGGAGGGGGCCTTGTCGGTCTTCACGGTCTGCCCGCGGTCGTCCTTGAAGGTCCAGGGGCCGGACGCGCCGGCCGCCCCCTTGCCGCCCGAGCCGTCGCCTTTCGCGTCGCCGTCACCGCAGGCTGCGAGTACGGCACCGAGGCCGAGGGCGCCGCCCGCGGCGAGGATGCCGCGGCGGGAGAGATGAGTGGCACGGGCGTTGGGCATGGGTGTGACTGCTTTCGAACGGGGCGGAGCGCCCGCCGGACAGGTTCGAAGGTAGGTTAGCCTAACCTCAGTTCCTGTCCAGGGTGCGGGTCGCCACGTCCGTGCCGGTCAGTGGGGTGCGTTGACGCATCCGCACCGGTCGGCGGGGCGAGTTGCCGTACCCGTGCCGGTCGGCAGGGCGGGCCGCCGTGTCCGTGCCGGTCGGCGGCCCGTGCGCTGCCGCGGCGTCAGCTCGTCAGGCCCAGCTCCCTCGCGATCAGCATCCGCTGCACCTCGCTCGTGCCCTCGCCGATCTCGAGGATCTTGGAGTCGCGCCACATACGGGCCACCGGATACTCGTTCATGAAGCCGTAGCCACCGTGGACCTGCGTGGCGTCGCGGGCGTTGTCGACGGCGATCGTCGAGGAGTAGAGCTTGGCGAGCGCGGCCTCCTTCTTGAAGGGCTCGCCGGCCACCAGCCGGTAGGCGGCGTCGCGCCAGGCCAGGCGGGAGGTGTGGGCCTTCATCTCCATGTCGGCGATCTTGAACTGGATGGCCTGGTTGGAGCCGATGGGCTTGCCGAAGGCGTGCCGCTCCTTGGCGTACTTCACCGACTCGTCCACACATCCCTGGGCCAGCCCGGTCGCCAGCGCCGCGATGGCGATCCGGCCCTCGTCGAGGATCCGCAGGAACTGGGCGTAGCCGCGGCCCGGTTCGCCCAGCAGGTTCGCCGCCGGGACCCGGACGTCGGCGAAGGACAGCTCACGGGTGTCGGACGCGTTCCAGCCGACCTTCGAGTAGGCGGGCGCCACCGTGAAGCCGGGCGTGCCGGAGGGGACGATGATCGCGGAGATCTGCGGGCGCCCGTCGGGCTTGTGGCCGGTCACCGCGGTCACCGTCACCAACCCGGTGATGTCCGTGCCCGAGTTGGTGATGAAGCACTTGGTGCCGTTGATCACCCACTCGTTGGTGTCCGGGTCCAGCCGGGCCGTCGTACGCGTCGCGCCCGCGTCCGAACCGCCGTCCGGCTCGGTGAGGCCGAAGGCGCCCAGTATCTCGCCGGAGCACAGCCGCGGCAGCCACTCGCGCTTCTGCTCCTCGGTGCCGAAGAGGTGGATCGGCATGGCGCCGAGCGAGACTCCGGCCTCCAGCGTGATGGCGACCGAGGAGTCCACCCGGGCCAGCTCCTCCAGCGCGATGCCCAGCGCCAGGTAGTCGCCGCCCATGCCGCCGTACTCCTCCGGGAACGGCAGCCCGAACAGGCCCATGCGGCCCATCTCCCGGACGATCTCGTACGGGAACTCGTGCCGCTCGTAGAAGTCTCCGATCTTCGGGGCGACGACGTCGTGGGCGAACTGCTCCACCGTACGGCGGAGTTCCTCCAGCTCGGGGGAGAGACGGTGGTTCATCGTCGATCACTGCTCCTTGTGGGAGAGGGCACGGAGGGTGCGGGAAGGGCTGGGGCGGCCCAGCTGATCGGCCATCCACGCGCTGGTGGCGGTCAGGCGGCCGAGGTCGACTCCGGTCTCGATGCCGAGACCCCGCAGCATCCACACGAGGTCCTCGGTGGCGAGGTTGCCGGTGGCGGACTTGGCGTACGGGCAGCCGCCGAGGCCGCCCGCGGAGGCGTCGACGGTGGTGACGCCGTGCTGGAGGGCGGCCAGGGTGTTGGCGAGGGCCTGGCCGTAGGTGTCGTGGAAGTGCACGCCGAGCGCGGAGGTCGGCACGTGCTGCTCGTTGAGCGTGGCCAGCAGCTCCAGGACGTGGCCCGGGGTGGCGACGCCGATCGTGTCCCCGAGGCTCAGCTCGTCGCAGCCCATGTCCAGCAGCGCCCCGCACACGTGGGCGACCTGGTGGAGCGGGACGGCGCCCTCCCAGGGATCGCCGAAGCACATGGAGACGTAGCCGCGGACATGGGCGCCCTTCTCCTTCGCGCGGGCCACGACGGGTTCGAAGACCGCGAGCGACTCCTCCACCGTGCGGTTGAGGTTGGCCTTGGCGAAGGACTCGGTGGCGCTGGCGAAGACGGCGATGCGGTCCGCCCCCAGGGCGAGCGCGCGCTCCAGCCCGCGCGCATTGGGCACGAGTACCGGCAGACGCACTCCCTTCAGATCCTTGACCTGGAGGAACAGCGCCTCCGCGTCCGCCAGTTGGGGGACCCACTTCGGGTGGACGAAGCTGGTGGCCTCCACGGTGGTCAGGCCCGCGTCGGCGAGGCGGCGGATGAACTCCGCCTTGACCTCGGTCGGCACGGTCGCCTTCTCGTTCTGCAGTCCGTCGCGCGGTCCGACCTCGTGGATCCTGATCCGCGCGGGCAGGTCGGGGGCCGGGACCACCATCGGGAGGCCGGTGTCCGACGTACTCGAGCCGTTCGAGGCGCTCATGCCGTCTCCTCCTCCACGGGGGCGATGACCGCCAGGACCTGGTCCATGGCGACCGTCGTGCCCGGTGTGACGTCCAGTTCGGTGACGGTGCCTGCGTGCGGCGCGGAGATGACGTGCTCCATCTTCATCGCCTCGACCACCAGCAGGCTCTGCCCCGCGGCCACCTCGTCGCCGACCGCGACCTTCACCACCGTGACCGTGCCCGGCATGGGGGCGGTGAGCGAGTCGGCGCCGGAGTGGCCCGCGCGGCTGAGGGAGGCGGCAACCGGGTCGTGGTCGCGCACGTGCCAGGCGTCGCCGTCGCGGGCCAACCAGTCGGCGGCGCGGCGGAACGTGTGGCGGACGCCGTCGAGAGTGACGGACACCGTGTCGTCGGTGACTGTGTGGGTGCCGCGCACCTGGTGAGTGACGGGTTCGAGTCCCGTCACCCGCAGCGGGAACGCCATCGGCTTCGGCTCCCCGCCCAGTCGCCAGCCGCTCGGCACGGAGAACGGGTCGGTCCAGCCCCCGCCCTTCGGCCGCAGGTCCTCCAGCCGTACGGCCGCGGCGGCCTCGTAGACCTCCTCCGGCACCTCCGCGGGGATCAGCTCGTCCGCCACCCGCTCCACCAGCCCGGTGTCCAACTCGCCCGCCACCACGGCCGGGTGGGCCAGCAGCCGGCGCAGGAACCCGGCGTTGGTCTGCACCCCCAGCGTGACCGTCCCGGCGAGGGCCGCCCGCAGTTTCCTGAGCGCGGTGGCGCGGTCCGGGCCGTGGGCGATCACCTTGGACAGCATCGGGTCGTACAGGCTGCCGACCTCCGTGCCCTCGCTGAGCCCGGAGTCGGTACGCACGCCGTCTCCCTCCGGCTCGCGCAGCCCGAGCACCGTGCCGCCCGAGGGCAGGAACCCGCGTGCCGGGTCCTCCGCGCACAGGCGGGCCTCGATCGCGTGACCGGTCAGCCGGACGTCCTCCTGGGCGAACGCCAGCGGCTCGCCCGCCGCCACCCGCAGCTGCCACTCCACCAGGTCCAGGCCCGTGATCAGCTCGGTGACCGGGTGCTCCACCTGGAGGCGGGTGTTCATCTCCATGAAGAAGTACGACGCCGGGTCCTTGCCGGGGACGATGAACTCCACCGTGCCCGCGCCCCGGTACCCGCAGGAGCGGGCCGCCTGGACCGCGGCCTCGCCCATCGCGGCCCGGGTCTCCTCGTCGAGGAGCACGCTCGGCGCCTCCTCGACGATCTTCTGATGGCGGCGCTGGAGGGAGCACTCGCGCTCGCCGAGGTGCACCACGTTGCCGTGGCCGTCGGCCAGGACCTGGATCTCGATGTGCCGGGGGCGGTCGACCCAGCGCTCGACCAGCAGGGTGTCGTCGCCGAAGGAGGCGCGGGCCTCACGGCGGGCGGCGGCGATCTCCTCGTCGATCAGGCCGGCGTCCCGCACCAGCCGCATGCCCTTGCCGCCGCCGCCGGCGGACGGCTTCAGCAGCACCGGCATACCGATCCCGCGGGCGGCGTCGGCGAGCTGCGCATCGGTGAGCCCGGAGCCGCTGGAACCGGGGACCACCGGCACCCCGGCGGCCTTCACCGTCTCCTTGGCGCGGATCTTGTCGCCCATGAGGGAGATCGCGTCGGCCGGCGGGCCGATGAAGACCAGCCCGGCCTCCTCGCAGGCGCGCGCGAACCCGGCGTTCTCCGCCAGGAAGCCGTACCCGGGGTGGACGGCCTGCGCGCCGGTGCGGGCGGCGGCCTCCAGGATCCGCTCGACGGACAGATAGCTCTCGGCCGCGGGCGCCGGGCCGATCCGGACCGCCGTGTCGGCCTCCCGGACGTGCCGGGCGCCGGCGTCGGCGTCGGAGAAGACGGCCACCGAGCGCACGCCGAGCGCGCGCAGCGTACGGATGACCCGGACGGCGATCTCGCCCCGATTGGCCACCAGAACCGTTTCGAACATCGTCACGAGGTCCCCCCTCACATCCGGAAGACGCCGAACTGGGGGTCACCCAGCGGGGCGTTGGCGCACGCGGTCAGGGCCAGGCCCAGCACCTGACGGGTCTCCAGCGGGTCGATCACGCCGTCGTCCCAGAGGCGGGCGGTGGCGTAGTAGGCGTTGCCCTGGTGCTCGTACTGGGCGCGGATGGGCGCCTTGAACGACTCCTCGTCCCGCGCCGGCCACTCCTCGCCGCGGGCTTCGAGCTGGTCCCGCTTGACGGTGGCGAGCACGGAGGCGGCCTGCTCGCCGCCCATGACGGAGATCTTGGCGTTCGGCCACATCCACAGGAAGCGGGGGGAGTAGGCCCGGCCGCACATGGAGTAGTTGCCCGCGCCGTACGAACCGCCGACCACGACGGTCAGCTTGGGCACGCGGGTGCAGGCGACCGCGGTGACCATCTTGGCGCCGTGCTTGGCGATGCCACCCGCCTCGTAGTCCTTGCCCACCATGAAGCCCGAGATGTTCTGCAGGAACAGCAGCGGGATCCCGCGCTGGTCGCACAGCTCGATGAAGTGGGCGCCCTTCTGGGCGGACTCGGAGAACAGGATGCCGTTGTTGGCGACGATCCCGACCGGGTGGCCGTGGATCCGGGCGAAGCCGGTGACGAGGGTCTGCCCGAACTCGGCCTTGAACTCGGCGAAGCGGGAGCCGTCGACCACGCGCGCGATGATCTCGCGGACGTCGTAGGGGGTGCGGGGGTCGGCGGGCACCGCCCCGTACAGCCCGTAGGGGTCGATCTTGGGCTCGACCGCCTCGGTGACCTCCCAGGGCAGGGTGCCGCGCGCGGGGAGGGTCGCCACGATGTTCCGCACGATGCGCAGGGCGTGGGCGTCGTCCTCGGCGAGGTGGTCGGTGACGCCGGAGATCCGGGAGTGCACCTCGCCGCCGCCGAGCTCCTCGGCGGTCACGACCTCGCCGGTGGCCGCCTTCACCAGCGGCGGGCCGCCCAGGAAGATCGTGCCCTGGTTGCGGACGATCACGGCCTCGTCGCTCATCGCCGGGACGTAGGCCCCGCCGGCCGTGCAGGAACCGAGGACGGCGGCGATCTGCGGGATCCCGGCGCCCGACATCCGGGCCTGGTTGTAGAAGATCCGCCCGAAGTGCTCCCGGTCGGGGAAGACCTCGTCCTGCATGGGCAGGAAGGCGCCGCCGGAGTCGACCAGGTACAGGCAGGGCAGGCGGTTCTCCAGGGCCACCTCCTGGGCCCGCAGGTGCTTCTTCACCGTCATCGGGTAGTAGGTCCCGCCCTTGACGGTGGCGTCGTTGGCGACGATCACGCACTCGCGGCCGCCGACCCGTCCGATGCCGGCGATGACCCCGGCGGCCGGGGCCTGGCCCTCGTACATCCCGTCGGCGGCCAGCGGTGCCAGCTCCAGGAAGGGCGACCCGGCGTCGAGGAGGGTGTCCACGCGGTCGCGCGGCAGCAGCTTCCCGCGCGCGGTGTGCCGGGCGCGCGCCCTCTCGCCGCCGCCGAGCCGTGCAGCGGCGAGCTTGCCGCGCAGCTCCTCGGCGAGCGCGCGGTGTGCCTGTTCGTTGGCCCGCCAGGCCTCCGACGCGGGATCGGCCGCGCTCGTCAGCTCCGGTGCCTCGTGCATCCTTGCGGTCCCCTCACCCGGTGGTCGGTGCCCCCGGCTGTTAATGAGCGTTAACGCGTTTGCCTCCAGGTTAACGAGCGCTAACCTCCCTGTCTAGAATTACTTCCATGGCCACCCGAACCGATGCCCCCACCCGCCGCGAACAGATCCTCAAGGCAGCCGCGAGGCTCTTCGCCGAACGCGGCTTCCACGGTGTCGGCGTCGACGAGATAGGCGCCGCCGTGGGTATCAGCGGGCCGGGTCTGTACCGGCACTTCGCGGGCAAGGACGCGATGCTCGCCGAGCTGCTGGTCGGCATCAGCGGTCAGCTCCTGACGGGGGCGAAGCGGCGTCTGGCCGAGGCCGACGGGGTGGCCGGGCCGGAGGCGGTGCTCGACTCCCTCATCGAGGGGCACATCGACTTCGCGCTCGACGACCGTCCCCTCATCACCTTGCACGACCGGGAGCTGGACCGCCTGCGGGACAGTGACCGCAAGCTGGTGCGCCAGCTTCAGCGGCAGTACGTCGAGCTGTGGGTGGAGGTGGTCCGCCAGGTCCACCCGGATCTCGCCGAGCCGGCCGCGCGGTCGGCCGTGCACTCGGTGTTCGGGCTGCTGAACTCCACACCGCATCTGGGGCGGGCCGGCTCTCTGCCGGGGCGGGGGGCCACGGCGGAGTTGCTGCATCGGATGGCTCGGGGGGCGTTCGCGTCGGCACCTTCGCCTGCGACGGGCTGAGCGGTTTGTGGGTGCGGCCCGGCTTGTGATGGGGCTCTGCCCCATGCCCCGGGGGTGTGGTGTTTGGTTCGCCCCGCCCCCCCTGCCCGTCCGTCCCGGGGGGCTTCGCCCCCGGACCCCCGTGGTTGCCTGCGGGTTCGTGGCGGCTGGGCGCGCAGTTCCCCGCGCCCCTGGTGGGCGAGGGGCTTCGCCCCCGCCCGCTCCGGCTCGCCGCCTCCGTGACCTGCGTTACCCGGGCTGCTCTTTACGGCGTTGTGTACTCGCCGGTACGTTGGTGTGAGCAAGCGCTTAGACAGTCCGTGTGTGGAGGTGGCGGCGTGCGCCGTACGGTGTTCAGTGAGGATCACGAGGCGTTCCGGGAGACCCTCCGCGCCTTCATCGAGGCCGAGGTCGTACCGGTCTACGACGAGTGGTGCGCCGCCGGCCAGGTCCCGCGCGAGTTCTACCACCGGCTCGCCGAGCTCGGCCTGTTCGGCATCAACGTCCCCGAGGAGTACGGCGGCGCCGGACTCCAGACGCACCGGTTCGAGGCCGTCCAGTACGAGGAGACCGCCCGCGCGGGCGTCACCTTCGGCGGCTCCGGCGTCCACGTCCTGCTCGCGCTGCCCTACCTCAAGATGCTCGCCACCGACGAGCAGAAGAAGCGCTACCTGCCCAAGTTCGTCTCCGGCGAGGAGATGTGGGCCATCGCGATGACCGAGCCCGGCACCGGCTCCGACCTCGCGGGCATGAAGACCACCGCCCGGCTGAGCGAGGACGGCACGCACTACGTCCTCAACGGCGCCAAGACCTTCATCACCGGCGGCGTCCACGCCGACAAGGTCATCGTCTGCGCCCGCACCGCCGCCCCGACGGCCGAGGACCGCCGCCACGGCATCTCCCTGTTCGCCGTGGACACCCGGTCCGAGGGCTACTCGGTGGGCCGCAAGCTCGACAAGCTGGGCCTGAAGGCCTCCGACACCGCCGAGCTGGCGTTCGTCGACGTCAAGGTGCCGGTCGAGGACCTGCTCGGCGAGGAGAACAAGGGCTTCTCCTACCTCGGCGCCAACCTGCCCTCCGAGCGGTGGGGCATCGCCTTCGGCGCCTACGCGCAGGCCGGCGCCGCCGTCCGGTTCGCCAAGCAGTACGTGCAGGAGCGCACCGTCTTCGGCAAGCCGGTCGCCCACTTCCAGAACACCAAGTTCGAGCTGGCCGCCTGCCAGGCCGAGGTGGACGCGGCGCAGGCCGTCGCCGACCGCGCGCTGGACGCCCTCGACGCCGGCGAACTCACCCCCGCCGAGGCCGCCTCCGCCAAGCTGTTCTGCACCGAGGTCGCCCACCGCGTCATCGACCGCTGCCTCCAACTGCACGGCGGCTACGGCTACATGAACGAGTACCCGATCGCCCGCCTGTACGCGGACAACCGCGTCAACCGCATCTACGGCGGCACCAGCGAGATCATGAAGTCGATCATCGCCAAGGACATGGGCCTGTAAGGGCAGGACGGCGCATGAACCCAGCACTTCGGTCCCTGCTCGATCTGCTCGACCTGGAGCGGATCGAGCGGGACATCTTCCGCGGCCGGTCCCGCTACGCGGTCGTCCCGCGCGTCTTCGGCGGGCAGGTCGCGGCGCAGGCGCTGGTCGCCGCCGGGCGTACGGTCCCCGGGGACCGGCACGCGCACTCGCTGCACGCGTACTTCCTGCGCCCCGGCGACCCGGGGGCGCCCATCGTCTACACCGTGGACCGCATCCGCGACGGCCGCTCCTTCACCACCCGCCGGGTCGTCGCGGTCCAGCACGGGCAGCCCGTCTTCCACCTGTCGGCGTCCTTCCAGGCGTACGAGGAGGGGCTGGAGCACCAGGCGCCCATGCCGCCCGCCCCGGACCCGGAGACCCTGCCCACCTCGCAGGAGCGGATGCGCGGCTACGACCACCTCCCGCGCCAGGTCGTGGAGCGGTTCCTGGAGGCCCGCGAGGCCGTCGACCTGCGCTATGTCGAGGAGCCGCCGTACGGCAGGTTCGGCGAGCCGCGCGAGCCGCACTCCCAGGTGTGGTTCCGCGCCGACGGCAAGCTCGACGGCGACATCGACGAACCGCTCCTGCACGTCGTCCTCGCCACCTACGTCTCCGACATGACGCTGCTGGACTCCGTGCTGCTCGCGCACGGCCGCGGCGGCTGGGCGGTCGGTGACGTGGTGGGGGCCTCGCTGGACCACGCGATGTGGTTCCACCGGCCGTTCCGGGCCGACGAGTGGCTGCTGTACGACCAGGAGTCCCCCTCCGCGCACGGCGGGCGCGGCCTCGGCCAGGCCCGCATCTACACCCAGGACGGCCGGCTGGCGATCTCGGTGGTCCAGGAGGGCGTGGTCCGCGTGCCCCGCTCCGAAGGACCTGCCGCCGGCTCCTAGTGCCCCGACAGGCAACGTCTGCCCCGTCGCGACGCCCGGCACGCCCTCTCGCCGCACCGGCCGAAAGCCCAAGTACGTCCAGTACGAGGACTTCCGGCCGGCACACCGAGAGCACGCACCGGACGCCGCTCCTTTACGGGCAAACGTTGCCTGCCGCGGCACTAGGCCAGGCCCGCCCGGTCCAGCAGGTACGCCGTCATCGGGTCGTAGTACCGGGGGCTGACCACGTGGTCGTCGAGCGGCACGGTCACCTGGACGGTCCCCTCGGCCTCGGCGACGAACAGGGCCGGGTCGTTGCAGTCGGCGTAGCCGACCGAGTCCACGCCGTGCTGACCGGCGTATCCCGCCCAGCCGTGGTCGGCGACGACCAGGTCGGGCAGCGGGCGGCCCTCGCGCTCCAGGCCGGTGAGGATGGCCCGCATCGGCTCGCCGGAGTGGGTGTGCCACAGAGTGGCGCCGTGTTCCAGGACGGCCACGTCCGCGAACTGCATGACGTACCCCTCGTTCGTCTGGAGCCCGTCCGGGATCACCACGATCTCGCAGTCGGCGGCGCGCAGGGCGGTGGCGGTGGCGCGGTGCACGTCGAGCAGGCCGCCGGGGTGACCGGTGGCGAACAGGACCCGCTGACGGCTGTCGGCCGCCTTGCGCAGCCGGCCGGCCATCCGCTCCAGGGCGTCGACGGTCAGCTCGGGGTCGATGGTGTCCTGGCCGTAGCGGTGCTCCGGGTCGTCGTTGACGCCGACGCGCTCCGCCATCACCGCCAGCACGTCCTGCTCGTCGCTCCAGCGGTCGCCGAGCTCCAGACCGAGCCAGAAGTGGCGGTCGCCGTTCGCGAGCTTGCGGTAGTGGGAGAGGTTGTTCTCGCGAGGGGTGGCGACGTCCCCGGCGATACGGGTCCTCACGAGGTGGTCGACGAGCTCGGCGCGGCTGGGTGTCCCGGATATCGGCATGGCTCCCATTGTGGTGCAGCGCACTGCCCGCGTCGCCGGTGTCCCGGCCGCTGGGACGCGGGTCACGCCCGCCGCAGGGCGAACCACAGTTCCATGCGGACGTCGGGGTCGTCCAGGTCGGTGCCGAGGAGGGCGGCGCAGCGGGCGATGCGCTGGCGGACGGTGTTGCGGTGCACCGACAGGGCGACCGCGGTGCGGTCCCAACTGCCGTGCAGGGACAGCCAGGTGCGCAGCGTCTCGATGAGCGTGGGAGCCGCGCCGAGGGGGGCGAGCAGCGCCTGGGCGTGGGCGTCGGCCTCGTCCCGAGGGAGCAGGTCGGTCAGGCCGGGGCGGGTGCCGTGGCCGACCAGGGCGGCGCGGGTGGCGCGGGCGCGGGCCAGGGCGCGGGCCGCCTGGGAGTCGGCCGTCGCCCAGTCGCCGGGGCCCACGGCGGTGCTCACCCCGAGGGCCCAGCCGGGCTGGGGGCCCGGCTCCCGCTCGGCGGGCAGGAGGACCCGTACGACCCCGTCGGCGAGGTCGACCAGGGCCGAGCCGAGCGCGGCGCCGAGCGCGGCGGCGGCCACGGCGTCGGCCGCCTGGTTCTCCGGCCGCGCGTGCACGACGACCCACCGTCCGGTCCCGAGCAGCGGTGCCACGTCCTCGGGCGCCGCGCCCAGCAGCACCCGCACCAGCGCCGAGGAGCGGGCCGCCCCCGTACCGCTGCGGTGCTCCCCGGTGAGCAGCGAGAGCAGCACGGCGGCCACGGACGCGATGGTGTGGTCCCCGGGTTCACGGCGCGGCGAGGACACCCCGAGCACGAAGCCCTGCCCGGTCCCGAGGGCGTAGGCGGCGAGATGGCTGCCGGCCACGGTGTCGGTGGCGGAGGAGGGCGCGGGCCGGCCCGCGGGGGCGATTGCCGGGACGGGACGGCCGGTAGGGGGCGGAGTCGGGGTCGTGGGCGTCCGGACGGGCGTGCCCGGCGGGGTCGTGCCCGGAGGCGCCGTGGCCGTCGGGGCCGGGCGGACCACGTCCGTCAGATGGGCGAGCGCCTGGCGGGCCGCGTCGTGCGGGGCGCGGCCCGCCGAGGCGATCTCCGCGCCGTCCGGGCCGTACAGGGCCGCCCAGCCGGTCAGGCGCTGGGCCAGCTGACGCAGGACGGAGGGGACGGGGTCGGGGCGTGAGGCGGCGGCCGCGAGCCTCTGCTGCGTCTCCGTGACGCGGCGCAGTTCCGCCAGCCGGGCCTGCGCCATCAGCTGCCAGACGGCGCGGGCGACGCCGGAGAACGTGGTCTGCGGCGGGACCTCCAGGAGCGGCAGGCCGTGGGCCTCGCAGGCCGCCACCAGAGTGCGCGGTACCGAGTCGTGCACCGGCGCCAGGCCGAAGCCGATGGCCGCGCCGCCCGCCGCGGCCACCCGGGAGACATAGGTGTCGAAGTACGGGCCGGTGGCGTCCGCCGGGGTGACGTGCACGCCGGCCGTCAGCAGCAGCTCGCCGCCGAGCAGGTACGGGTAGGGGTCGGTCATCTCCGAGGTGTGCGCCCAGTGGATCACGGTGTCCCGGTCGGCCGGGCCGGCGATCAGGCGCAGCGCGAGGTCCTCCCGGGCCAGCAGCGCGGACAGCGGGATCGGTGGGGTCGGTGGGACCGCCGGGGCCAGTGACACAGATGCGTCCGGCATGATGTGCATTCCCTCCATACCGTCGCGACTCGAATGGATGAAAAGTACACTTCGCAGTCGCTTTTCGGCCACCTAGTGTCTAGAGGACCGGCAGCCACGGGTACGGGCGATGTCCCCGCGAGCCCTTGCCGACGTCCCCACATATCTGCACGACCCCACACATCTGCACGACACCGCCACCCGGATGTGCGCGAAGGAGGGCCCCACATGGCCGTCGACTACACAGTGATCGTCGTCTATCTCGCCGGCATGCTTGCCATGGGCTGGTGGGGCATGCGCCGCGCCAAGTCCAAGAGCGAGTTCCTGGTCGCGGGCCGCCGCCTGGGTCCCGTGATGTACTCCGGCACCATGGCGGCGATCGTCCTCGGCGGCGCGTCCACCATCGGCGGCGTCGGCCTCGGCTACAAGTACGGCCTCTCCGGCGCCTGGATGGTCTTCACCATCGGCCTCGGGATCCTCGCCCTCTCGGTCTTCTTCTCCGCCCGCATCGCCCGCCTGAAGGTCTACACCGTCTCCGAGATGCTCGACCTGCGCTACGGCGGCCGGGCCGGCATCATCTCGGGCGTCGTGATGTGGGCGTACACCCTGATGCTGGCGGTGACCTCCACCATCGCGTACGCCACGATCTTCGACGTCCTGTTCGACCTGAACCGCACCGTCGCGATCATCCTCGGCGGCACGATCGTCGTCGCCTACTCCACCCTCGGCGGCATGTGGTCCATCACGCTGACCGACATGGTGCAGTTCGTGGTCAAGACGATCGGCGTGCTGCTCCTGCTGCTGCCCATCGCCGTCGTCAAGGCGGGCGGCTTCAGCGAGATGAAGGCCAAGCTGCCGACCTCGTACTTCGACCCGCTGGGCATCGGCGGCGAGACGATCTTCACGTACGTCCTGATCTACACCTTCGGCATGCTCATCGGCCAGGACATCTGGCAGCGCGTGTTCACGGCCCGCAGCGACACCACCGCCAAGTGGGGCGGCACCGTCGCCGGCACCTACTGCCTGGTCTACGCGATCGCCGGCGCGGTCATCGGCACCGCCGCCAAGGTGCTCTACCCCAATCTCGGCAGCGCCGACGACGCCTTCGCCACCATCGTCAAGGACGACCTGCCCATCGGCATCCGCGGCCTGGTGCTCGCCGCCGCCCTGGCCGCGGTGATGTCCACCTCCTCCGGCGCGCTGATCGCCTGCGCCACCGTCGCCAACAACGACATCTGGTCCCGGCTGCGCGGCGCGGTCCGCCGCGACGGGGAGGCGCACGACGAGGTCAAGGGCAACCGCGTCTTCATCCTGATCATGGGTGTCGGCGTGATCTGCACCGCCATCGCGCTCAACAACGTCGTCGAGGCGCTGACCGTCGCCTACAACCTGCTCGTCGGCGGGCTGCTCGTGCCGATCCTCGGCGGACTGCTGTGGAAGCGCGGCACCGCGCAGGGGGCCCTCGCCTCCGTGGTCGTCGGCGGCGTCGCGGTCATCGGTCTCATGGCGGCCTTCGGCATCCTCGCCAACGAGCCCGTCTACTACGGCCTGCTGTCCTCCCTGGCCGCCTACGTCGTCGTCTCCCTGGCGACGAAGCCGACCGACGCCGCCGTCCTCGCCGCCTGGCGCGAGAGGCTCGCCGGGCGCACCCCCGAACTCGCGTCCGAACCGGCCCCCGCTCACCAGTAGAGTCGATCACGAGCCATCACATACGCGACGAAACGCAAGAAAGAAGGCATTTCACCATGAGCAGCACCGAGACGCCCCGCGGTCCCGTCGACTCCTCCCGCGTCCCGCGGTACGCCGGCCCCGCGACCTTCGCCCGGCTGCCCCGCCTCGACGAGGTGGGCACCACCGACGTCGCCGTCGTGGGCGTGCCGTTCGACTCCGGCGTCTCGTACCGGCCGGGCGCCCGCTTCGGCGGCAACGCCATCCGTGAGGCGTCCCGGCTGCTGCGCCCCTACAACCCGGCGCAGGACGCCTCCCCGTTCGCCCTCGCCCAGGTCGCGGACGGCGGCGACATCGCCGTGAACCCGTTCAACATCAACGAGGCCGTCGAGACCATCGAGGCCGCTGCCGACGAACTCCTCGGCACCGGCGCCCGGTTGATGACCCTCGGTGGCGACCACACCATCGCGCTGCCGCTGCTGCGGTCCGTCGCCAAGAAGCACGGCCCGGTCGCGCTGCTCCACTTCGACGCCCACCTCGACACCTGGGACACCTACTTCGGCGCGGAGTACACGCACGGCACCCCGTTCCGGCGGGCGGTGGAGGAGGGCATCCTCGACACCGAGGCGCTCTCCCACGTCGGCACCCGCGGCCCGCTGTACGGCAAGCAGGACCTCAGCGACGACGAGAAGATGGGCTTCGGCATCGTCACCTCCGCCGACGTCTACCGCCGCGGCGCCGACGAGGTGGCCGACCAGCTGCGGCAGCGCATCGGCGACCGCCCGCTGTACATCTCCATCGACATCGACTGCCTCGACCCCGCGCACGCCCCCGGCACCGGCACCCCCGAGGCCGGCGGCATGACCTCCCGCGAACTGCTGGAGATCCTGCGCGGCCTGGCCTCCTGCAACCTGGTCTCCGCCGACGTCGTCGAGGTGGCCCCGGCGTACGACCACGCCGAGATCACCGCGGTGGCCGCCTCCCACACGGCGTACGAACTGACCACGATCATGACCCGCCAGATCGCGGCGGCCCGGAAGGACGCGTAAGCGACGTGACGCACGACCACGACCTGGTACTCCGCCCGACACCCGAGCAGACGGAGGCCGCCCTCAATCCTCCCCCCGGCCGCAACGGCGGAGACCTGGTCGTGGAGACCCTGGCCGGGCTGGGCGCGACGACCGTCTTCGGCCTGCCCGGCCAGCACGCCCTCGGCATGTTCGACGCGCTGCGCCGCTCGGACCTCACGTACGTGGGCCTGCGGGTGGAGAACAACGCGGGCTTCGCCGCCGACGCGTACGGCCGGATCACGGGCGAGGCGGCACCGCTGCTGCTGTCGACCGGCCCGGGAGCGCTGACCTCGCTGGCCGCGCTCCAGGAGGCGGCGGCGGCCTCGGCCCCCGTCCTGGCCATCAGCAGCCAGATCCCGACGGCGGGGCTCGGCGGCGGCCGCCACGGCTACCTGCACGAACTGCCCGACCAGGCCGCCTCGTTCCGTGGCGTGGTGAAGTCGGTCCACACGGTCCGTACCCAGTCCCAGATCCCCTCCGCCATCGCGGCCGCCTGGAAGTCGGCGCTGACGGTCCCGCACGGGCCCGTGTGGGTGGAGATCCCGCAGGACGTGCTCCTCGACCGGACGAGCCTGCCGGTGGTGACGGCCCTGGACGCCACCCCGGAGGAACTGGTCCCGCGTCCCGAACTCACCGCGGTGGCGGCCGGCCTGCTGTCCGGGGCCGCCCGCCCGGCGATCATCGCGGGCGGAGGGGTGGTCCGCGCCGACGCGTCCGGCAAGCTGCTGGCCCTCGCGGAGCGGCTGAACGCCCCCGTCGTCACGACCTTCGGCGGCAAGGGCGCCTTCCCCTGGGAGCACCCGCTGTCCCTCCAGTCCTGGCTGGAGGACCGGCACACCACGGACTTCCTCGAGGACGCCGACGTGCTGCTCGTCATTGGCTCGGGCCTCGGCGAACTCTCCTCCAACTACCACACGTTCAAGCCGCGCGGCCGCGTGATCCAGATCGAGGCCGACCTCGGCAAGCTGGAGTCCAACCACCCGGCGCTCGGCATCCACGCCGACGCCCGCCTGGCCCTCCAGGCCCTGCTGGAGACGGTGGACGAGCGCCCCGACGAGGCCGCCGCCGAGCGCGTGCGCGAGGTCCTCGCCAAGGTCCGCGACCGGATCGCCGCCCAGAAACTCACCCTGGAGCAGGACGTGCTGGCGTCCGTCCGCCGCGCCCTGCCCGCCGGCTCGCCGTCCTTCTGGGACATGACGATCCTGGCGTACTGGGCCTGGTCGGCCTTCGACGCGAAGTCCCCCAACACCATGCACTCGGCCCAGGGCGCCGGCGGCCTCGGCTACGGCTTCCCGGCGGCGCTGGGGGCGGCAGCCGCGGACCGCACCCGCCCGGTCCTGGCGGTGTCGGGCGACGGCGGCGCGCTGTACTCGATCGCGGAACTGGCCACCGCCCGCCAGTACGACCTCGACGTCACCTGGCTGATCGTCGACGACGGCGGCTACGGCATCCTCCGCGAGTACATGACCGACGCCTTCGGCCAGGCCACGGCCACCGAGCTCACCCGCCCCGACTACGTGGCCCTCGCCGAGTCCTTCGGCGTCCCCGGCGTCCGCACGACCCCTGAGACCCTGACGGCCGACCTGGCCAACGCCCTTGCCGAGCCGGGCCCTTCGGTCGTCGTCCTCCCCGCCGTCCTGCGGATGTTCGCGCCCACGCATCTGGACTGAGGCCGCGGCGAAACCGGAAGGGGCTCGTGCTCGTGTGCGCGAGCCCCTGACTGCATTCGGGTAACGGCCGGTCAAATCTCGGCCAACTCGCGCAACCATGCCCCGCAGTCCGTATGTCAAGGGTGCATGACTCACTCGACAACCCGACGCGCCAGAGTGCTCGCGGCGGGCGTGGGCGCCGGGATGCTGATTCCCTGCATCGCCGCCGCGACGCCTGCCGCGGCCGCCACACCCACGGTCAGCTGCACGTCCGGCAAGGCGGGCCTGGCAGCCAAGTTGCAGAAGGACATCACCGCGGCCATGAAGAGCCGCAAGGGCACCATCGCCGTCGGTCTGCGCGACCGCGGCACCAACACGACGTGCACGCTGCGCCAGTCGACCGCCTACGACTCGGCGAGCGTGGTCAAGGTCACCGTCCTCGCCACCCTGCTGTGGGACGCCAAGAAGCACAACCGCTACCTCACCACCCGCGAGACCACGCTCGCCAAGGCCATGATCACCAAGTCGGACAACAACGCCACCTCCACCCTCTGGAAGCAGCTGGGCGTGACGAAGGTGAAGGGCTTCCTGACCGCGGCCGGCATGACCCAGACCAAACCCGGCGCGAACGGCTACTGGGGCCTGACCCAGATCACCGTGCGCGACGAGCAGAAGCTGCTCGCCCTGATCACGGCGAAGAACTCCGTGCTGAGCGACAACTCCCGCGCCTACCTCCTCAAGCTCATGGGCCAGGTCGTCTCCTCCCAGCGCTGGGGCACGCCCGCCGGGGCGCCGTCCTCCGTCGCCGTGCACGTCAAGAACGGCTGGCTGTCGCGCTCCACCCACGGCTGGCGGGTGCACAGCGTCGGCACCTTCAACGGCGCCGGCCGCGACTACATGATCACGGTGCTCACCCAGGACAACAGCACCATGAACTACGGCGTCACCACCATCCAGAACATCGCCAAGGCCATCCACAAGGACCTCGTCCCCACGACCACGAACACGGTGCGCTACGCGCCGACCACCACTCCGAAGGAGGCGTTCGTGGCGGTCCCCTCCGGCGGGTGACTCCCGCGCCGCCGGGCGCGCTGTTACGGAGGGATGAAATCCGCCGCCGCCGGCGTTGGTGTCTTCCGGAAGATCAGCTCTTGAGGGAGGCACCGACGTGGCAGCGCAGCCGGGGTGGGCGCGGAGACTGGCCGGGTACGCCTGGCGTTACCCCAAGGACGTCGTCCTCGCCCTCGGCGCCTCGCTCGCCGGCATGGCCGTCACGGCGCTCGTGCCGCTGATCACCAAGGTGATCATCGACGACGTGATCGGCGACCACAGCCGCCGTATGACCCCCTGGGCGGGCGCCCTGATCGCCGCCGCGCTCGTCGTCTACGTCCTCACCTACATCCGCCGTTACTACGGCGGCCGGCTCGCCCTCGACGTCCAGCACGACCTGCGGACGGAGATGTACGAGACGATCACCCGGCTCGACGGCAGACGCCAGGACGAGCTGTCCACCGGCCAGGTGGTCGGCCGCGCCACCAGCGACCTCCAGCTGATCCAGGGCCTGCTCTTCATGCTGCCGATGACCATCGGCAACGTACTGCTCTTCCTGATCTCCCTGGTCATCATGGCCTGGCTGTCGCTGCCGCTGACCCTGGTCGCCCTCGCCGTCGCCCCGGCCCTCGGCTGGATCGCCCGGCGCAGCCGCACCAAGCTCCACCCGGCCACCTGGTATGCCCAGGCACAGGCCGCCGCCGTGGCCGGCGTGGTCGACGGCGCGGTGAGCGGCGTACGCGTGGTGAAGGGCTTCGGACAGGAGGAGCAGGAGACCGCCAAGCTGCGCGAGGTCGGCCGCAGGCTGTTCGCCGGGCGGCTGCGCACCATCCGGCTGAACGCCAGGTTCACCCCCGCCCTCCAGGCCGTGCCCGCACTCGGCCAGGTCGCCATGCTGGCCCTCGGCGGCTGGCTCGCCGTGCGCGGGCACATCACGCTGGGCACGTTCGTCGCCTTCTCCGCCTACCTCGCCCAGCTCGTCGGCCCGGTCCGCATGCTCGCCATGGTGCTCACGGTCGGGCAGCAGGCCCGGGCGGGCACCGAACGCGTCCTGGAGCTGATCGACACCGAGCCCACCCTGACCGGGGGCACCAAGGAGCTGCCCGCCGACGCCCCCGCGACCGTCGAGTTCGACGACGTCTCCTTCGGCTACGAGGACGGCCGGCCCGTCCTCCAGGGGCTGTCCTTCGAGATCCGCCCCGGCGAGACCCTGGCCGTCGTCGGCTCCTCGGGCTCCGGCAAGTCCACCGTCTCGCTGCTGCTGCCCCGGTTCTACGACGTCACCCACGGCGCCGTCCTCGTCGGCGGCCACGACGTGCGCGAGCTGACCCTGGACTCGCTCAGGGCCGCGATCGGCCTGGTGCCCGAGGACTCCTTCCTGTTCTCCGACACCGTCCGCGCCAACATCGCCTACGGCCGCCCCGACGCCACCCCGGAGCAGATCGAGGCCGCCGCCCGCGCCGCCCAGGCCGACCGTTTCATCTCGGAGCTGCCCGAGGGCTACGACACCAAGGTCGGCGAGCACGGTCTGACCCTCTCCGGCGGCCAGCGCCAGCGCGTCGCACTGGCCCGCGCGATCCTCACCGACCCGCGCCTGCTCGTCCTGGACGACGCCACCTCCGCCGTGGACGCCCGTGTCGAGCACGAGATCCACGAGGCCCTGGCACAGGTCATGGAGGGCCGCACGACCCTCCTCATCGCCCACCGCCGCTCCACCCTGAACCTCGCCGACCGCATCGCCGTCCTCGACCAGGGCCGCCTCGCCGACATCGGCACCCACCACGAACTCCAGGAGCGGTCCCCTCTCTACCGGCGCCTGCTCACCGACCCCGACGAGCTCGGCGGCGTCTCGCCGGGCCACGCCCAGCCCGCCGCTCCCCCGGAGGACGTCTCCGTCCGGGAGGAACTGGACGCCGAGTTCGACGCCGAGCGAGGCATCACGCCCACGCTGTGGGCGGGGGACCGCGAACCCCGGGACACGGCGATGGCCGGCATGCCCGCCACCCCCGAACTGCTCGCCCAGGTCGCGGCGCTGCCGCCCGCGAACGGCACCCCCGACATCGACGAGCGGCGGGCCGTCAGCCCGGAGGACTCCTACGGCCTGCGCCGCCTGCTGCGCGGCTTCGGTCTGCCGCTCCTGGTCAGCCTGGGCCTGGTCGCCGTGGACGCCGGCATGGGCCTGCTGCTGCCGGTCATGATCCGGCACGGCATCGACCAGGGCGTCACGCGGATGGCCCTGGGCGCCGTCTGGGCGGCCTCGCTGCTCGCCCTGCTCGCCGTGCTGGTGCAGTGGTCGGCGCAGATCGGCGAGACCCGGATGACCGGGCGGACCGGCGAGCGGGTGCTGTACTCGCTGCGCCTGAAGATCTTCGCCCAGCTCCAGCGGCTCGGCCTGGACTACTACGAGCGCGAGCTGACCGGCCGGATCATGACCCGGATGACGACGGACGTGGACGCGCTGTCGACGTTCCTGCAGACCGGTCTGGTCACGGCGTTCGTCTCGGTCGTCACCTTCTTCGGCATCATGGTCGCCCTGCTGGTGATCGACGTACAGCTGGCGCTGGTCGTCTTCGCGACGCTGCCGCCGCTGGTCGTCGGCACGTTCTTCTTCCGCCGGGCGAGCGTGAAGGCGTACGAACTCGCCCGGGAGCGGGTGTCGGTGGTCAACGCCGACCTCCAGGAGTCGGTGGCCGGGCTGCGGATCGTGCAGGCCTTCCGGCGCGAGCGGGACGGCGGGCTGCGGTTCGCCGGGCGCAGCGACAGCTACCGCCAGGCGCGGATCCGCGGCCAGTGGCTGATCTCGGTCTACTTCCCGTTCGTGCAGCTCCTGTCCTCGGTCGCGGCGGCCTCGGTGCTGATCGCGGGCGCGGGCCGGGTGGAGGCGGCCACCCTGACCACGGGCGCCCTGGTGGCGTACCTGCTCTACATCGATCTGTTCTTCGCGCCCGTCCAGCAGCTCTCCCAGGTCTTCGACGGCTACCAGCAGGCGACCGTCTCCCTGGGCCGCATCCGGGAGCTGCTCCGGGAGCCCACGTCCACGAAGTCCGCCGCCGAGCCCCTCGACGTGCCCGCCCTGCGTGGCGAGATCGCCTTCGAGGACGTGCACTTCCGGTACGGTGCCGCCGACGCGGGCGAGGCGGCACTCACCGGCGTCGACCTGCGCGTCCCGGCCGGACAGACCGTCGCCTTCGTCGGCGAGACCGGCGCGGGCAAGTCGACCCTGGTGAAGCTGGTGGCCCGGTTCTACGACCCGACCGGCGGCCGGGTGACCGTCGACGGCACGGACCTCAGGGCGCTGGACCTCACCGCGTACCGGCACCGGCTCGGGGTCGTGCCGCAGGAGGCGTACCTCTTCCCGGGCACTGTCCGCGACGCCATCGCCTACGGCCGCCCCGACGCCACCGACGCCGAGGTGGAGGCCGCGGCGCGCGCGGTCGGCGCGCACGAGATGATCGCCACCCTCGAGGGCGGCTATCTGCACGAGGTCGCCGAGCGCGGACGGAATCTGTCGGCCGGTCAGCGTCAGTTGATCGCGCTGGCCCGCGCCGAACTCGTCGACCCCGACGTGCTGCTCCTCGACGAGGCGACCGCCGCGCTCGACCTGGCCACCGAGGCACAGGTCAACCAGGCCACCGACCGGCTCGCGGGCCGCCGTACGACACTGGTGGTCGCCCACCGGCTGACGACGGCCGCCCGCGCCGACCGGGTGGTGGTGATGGACCACGGCCGGGTCGCCGAGGACGGCACGCACGAGGAGCTGCTGGCCCGCGGAGGGCGGTACGCCGAGCTGTGGCGGACGTTCGTCGGCGCGGCCGAACCGGAGGAGCCGGTCAGCGCGTCCCGCTGAGCCCGCGGGCGCAACCAACCGGCCTGCGGGCCGCGTCCGTACATCCGTACACTTGTACGCTCGCGTCAGGGGGGACTGTGGACAGTGGTGCGACACGCCGGAGGCCGCTGGCGCTGGTGGCCGTGCTGACCGGGGCGGTGCTGCTGGCGTTCGCCGCGCCCGGCACCGCCCAGGCGGCCACCGCCTGCGCCGGCCGCGAAGTCAGAACGCTCTCCTTCGCCACCGGCACCGTCCACGTCCACAAGCGCGACGGCTACGTCTGCGCCCTCACCGTCGCCAGGAAACCCGGTCCCAAGCGGCCGATGTCGGTGACGGTGCAGGCCCGCGGCAACCGTCCGGTCACCGACAAGGGCCGCTACTCCCGGCACGCCGGCCCGGTCACCGTGCACGCGGGCCACCGGTGCGTGCGGGTCGCCGGATCGGTGGGGTCGAAGTCGGTGCACACGGACTGGATCCTGTGCTGAGCCCCTGAAACGCGTTCAGGTATTTTCCCTGCTCCCCTGGTGTGCACCCGAGTTGCTCCGATAGCTTCCGGCGAACATCTGTCTCATAGGGAGGGTGCATGCGCAAGGCGCTCAGATGGCTGCTCGCGCTCACAGTGTCCATCGGCACGCTGAGCACGGCGGGGGTGGCTACCGCGGCCCAGCCGGAGGCCACGAACGGCCCCGCAAGCAGCACGGAAGCCGACATCCTGAACCAGCTCCTGGCCATTCCGGGCATGAGCCTGATCCAGGAGAAGCCCTACGCCGGCTACCGCTACTTCGTCCTCAACTACACCCAGCCGGTCGACCACCGCAATCCGTCGAAGGGCACCTTCCAGCAGCGGATCACCGTGCTGCACAAGGGAGTCGACCGCCCGACGGTCTTCTACACCGGCGGCTACAACGTCTCCACGACCCCGAGCCGCCGCGAGCCCACCCAGATCGTGGACGGCAACCAGGTCTCCATGGAGTACCGGTTCTTCACCCCGTCCCGGCCCGCCCCGGCCGACTGGTCCAAGCTCGACATCTGGCAGGCCGCCAGCGACCAGCACCGCATCTACCAGGCGCTGAAGCCGGTCTACTCCCACAACTGGATCGCCACCGGCGGCTCCAAGGGCGGCATGACGGCCACCTACTACAAGCGCTTCTACCCCGGTGACATGGACGGCGTGGTCGCCTACGTCGCGCCCAACGACGTGGTCAACAAGGAAGATTCCGCCTACGACCGCTTCTTCGCCACCGTCGGCACCAAGGAGTGCCGCGACCGGCTGAACGGCGTGCAGCGGGAGGCGCTGGTGCGCCGGGAGTCGCTGGAGAACAAGTACGCGAAGTTCGCCGCCGACAACGGCTACACCTTCACCACCATCGGCAACCTGGACAAGGCGTACGAGGCCGTCGTCCTCGACTACGTGTGGGGCTTTTGGCAGTACAGCCTGCTGAAGGACTGCGGCACCATCCCGGGTGACGCCAAGAACGCCACCGACCAGCAGATCTGGGACTCCGTCAACACCATCTCCGGGTTCGACGCATACACGGACCAGGGCCTCGAGACCTACACGCCGTACTACTACCAGGCCGGCACGCAGCTCGGCGCGCCGACCATCCAGTTCCCGCACATCGAGAAGAAGCTGATCCGCTACGGCTACCAGCCGCCGCGCAACTTCGTGCCGCAGTCCATCCCGATGAAGTTCCAGCCGTCGGCGATGCGTGACGTGGACACCTGGGTGCGCCAGCACGCGAACCAGATGCTTTTCGTCTACGGGCAGAACGACCCGTGGGGCGCGGAGCCGTTCCGGCTCGGCAACGGGGCACGGGACTCGTACGTGTTCACGGCGCCCGGCATGAACCACGGGGCGAACGTCGCCGGTCTCGTGCCGGACGAGAAGGCGCTCGCCACGGCGAGGATCCTCGAGTGGGCCGGAGTCGCCACCCCGGCGGTCCAGGTGAACCCGTCGGTGGCCAAGCCGCTGGCCGGCTTCGACGCGAAGCTGGACGTGCGGGACGTGGAGCGCGAGCCCGCGCTCAGGCCGTGAGGCGCCGGCAGGCACCCGCTGACACACACGCGCCGGCCGAAAGGCGCTGATCCACCGGTGGGCTGCGCCCGGAGTCACAGTTTCCGGGCGCAGCCCACCGGTTCGTCGCCGCCGAGCCGGACGTACAGGGCGGTCGACGCCGGGCACTGGTCGCGGTCGCGCACGGCCCGTGTCACCCGGTACTCCGGCTTCCTCCCGCCCGTGCCGTCGCACGCGGTCTCCCGGACCTGGCCGCGGCCGGAGCCGTAGAGGCAGTCGCCGACGACGGTGCGCGGGCCGCCCCCGCCGCCGGGGTCGCCGGGGTGCGGCGGCTGGAGATTGCGCATGCAGGCGTAGCCCCGCGGGATCGCGCCGCCCTCCTGGCCGGCGGCGGCCTGCTGGGCGCCGATGTGCAGGACGAAGTCGGTGTCCGGCGGGCAGGGCGGGCCGTCGCCGGGCGGGCCGTCGTGGCGGGCGATCACCCGGGCCGCCGCCCGCTCCCCGGAGCACGGCACCTCGGTGAAGCTCGTCGTGCCGAAGGAACTGCACTCGCCCAGGCCGAGGAACACCGCGCCGTGACCGGAGGGCCTCGCGGAGGCCGGGACACCGCCCCGCTCCTGGCCGCCCGTGGACCCGGACGGCTGCCCGCAGCCCGTCAACAGAGCCACGAGCAGCGCCGGCAGGGCGCACGTCACCCCCACGGACCATTTCCCGCGCATCGCCATCCCCCGGTCCACCCCCCGGCCCAGCGTGGCCCGCCACAGCGGGGCCACGCCAGGCGTGCGGGGTGCTTCGGGCCAGTTGGCGGTGGCGCGCCGGGGGTGCGTCGTAAGCGCCGTACGCCCGGCGCGCGAGGGCGGCTAGTACGACAGGCCGTACCCGATGGGATACAGGACCTGCGTCGGGTCGTCCGCCCGCTGGACCGGCACCGGGAGCCTGCCGCGCGGCCGCACCTGCCCCGCGATCACCCGTGCGGCGGCGCGCAGTTCCACGTCGGTCCAGGAGTAGGCCGCCAAGTGGGCCGGAACCGTGGGTAGTTGCGCGATGTCGTAGGGGTTGCGGATCGCGACCGCGATCACCGGGCGGCCGGTGGCTACGAGCCGTTCCACCAGCGTCTTCTGTGAGCTGCCCGCCGTGACGTTGTACGTCCCGACCACCACCGCGTCCGCGTCCTGCGCCGCGGCCACCGCCTTGTCGGCGGTCGCCGCCGACGGGGCGGTGCCCGTCGACAACGCCGTGGCCTGGAAGCCGAGTTCGCTGAGGGCGGCGGCGAGCACTCCGGTGGGCGGGCCCGTGGTGCCCGACGGGGAGGCGGGGTCGGCGCCGACGACGAGCAGCTTCTTGTGGCTGCGGCGGGACAGCGGCAGCAGGCGGCCCTCGTTGGCCAGCAGGGTCGTGGTCCGCTCGGCGACGCGGTCGGCCGCCGCCAGGTGGGTGCCGATGCCCACGACACGGTCGACGTTCGCCTGGCTGACGTAGGGGTCGTCGAGCAGTCCCAGCTTCGCCTTCAGCCGCAGGATGCGCAGGATCGACTCGTCGAGCCGGGCCTCGGTCAGCTCGCCGGCGCGCACCGCGTTCAGCACCGCGTTCCAGGCCACGTCCAGCGAGGGCGGGTTGAGCAACTGGTCCACGCCCGCCTTCAGCGCCAGCACCGGCACCCGGTCGTCGCCGTACTTGGTGCGCACGCCGTCCATGCCGAGCGAGTCGGTCACCACGACGCCGTCGTAGCCGAGTTCGCCGCGCAGGATGCCGGTGAGGACCGGGTGGGAGAGGGTGGCCGGGTCGCCGGAGTCGTCCAGCGCCGGGAACTGGATGTGCGCGGTCATGATCGAGTCGATGCCGGCCTTGATCGCGGCCCGGAACGGCACCGCGTCCAGTTTCTCCCACAGCTCGCGGCTGTGCGTGATGACCGGGAAGCCGTAGTGGCTGTCGGTCGCGGTGTCCCCGTGCCCCGGGAAGTGCTTGGCGGTCGCCGCCACCCGGGAGCTCTGGTAGCCCTTCACCTCCGCGGCCACCAGCCCCGCCACCGCGTCCGGGTCGGCGCCGAAGGACCGTACGCCGATGACCGGGTTGGCCGGGTTGACGTTCACGTCGGCGTCGGGGGAGTAGTCCTGGTTGATGCCGAGGGCGCGCAGCTCCGCGCCGGAGACACGGCCCAGGGTGTGGGCGTCGGCGGGCGAGCCGCCCGCGCCTATCGCCATGGCGCCCGGGAAGAGGGTCGCGGGCTTGCCCACGCGGCACACGATGCCGTGCTCCTGGTCGGTGGCCACGAGCAGGGGCAGGCCGCGCGGCTGCCCGAGGGCCGCCTGCTGGATCCCGTTGGACAGGTCGGCGATCTGGTGCGGGTTCTGGGTGTTGTTGGCCCAGGCGAAGTAGATGATGCCGCCGACACGGTACTTGGCGATCAGCTCGGCGGCCGTGCGGACGCCGATCTCCTTGAGGTTGGCGTCGATGTCGGCCTGCGTCGGGGCGGTGGCCGAGTGGCCGTAGACCCGCATCACGAAGAGCTGGCCGACCTTCTCCTCGAGCGTCATCCGGGAGATGAGGGCACGCAGCTTCTTGTCGTTGGAGGAAGCGGCGTGGGCGGTGCCGGTGCCTTGGACCGCCAGGGCGGCGGTGATGCCGGCGGTGGCGGCGAGGAGGGTACGTCTGGAGGGAAGTGCGGTGGTTCCCGTGCTGGTGTCGTGCACGTGCGCCCCTTCCGGAGGAGATCCGCTGGAGTACCACTGAAGGAAACTTCCGAGGAGTCACCAATATCCGGGAAGTTTCTGCCAGTCAAGGGAGTGCACAGGAACCGGTGAGGGCCGCCGCCGGCGCTGCCGGAGGGGGGCGCGCCGACGGCGGCGGGCTGCCGGTCGCGGTGCGGAGGAGAGGGTGGTCGGCGATCGCAGCCGTCGAGGCCGACACCGCACCGCGCGGACTCCTCCGGCAGCTCACCGGTTGGACGGGCGGGAGCGGGGCCGGGTTCCCGGCCGGGCCCGGATTCCCGCATGTCGGTGCGGATGCGGCAGCGGGGCTCAGCGGGGCGTGTGGGCGGACACCTCGGGCCAGTGCTCCCGCAGGGTGCGCACCGTCTCCGCGATGGCCGGCCGGCGGGCGGCGCCCGTGCGCCACAGCGCGTACAACCGCCGTACGGGCATGGGGTCCAGCGGCACCTCCACGACCTCCTCGGGCAGCGGGCCCCGGCCCAGGCGCGGGATCAGCGCGACACCCAGGCCCGCGGCGACCAGGGCGACCAGGGTCGGGTTCTCGTCGGCCTGGTGGACCACGTCCGGCTCGTGCCCGGCGGCGCGCAGGGTACGCAGCAGCCAGTCGCTGCACACCCGGCCCGGCGGCTGGCAGATCCACCGCTCGCCGCCCAGCTCCTCGCGCCGTACCCCCGTCCGCCTCGCGAACGGGTGCCCCGCCGGCACCAGCAGGTCGCACAAGTCGTCCCCGATGACCGCCTGTTCCACCCCGGACGGCGCGGGCAGCGGGGCGATGTCCCAGTCGTGCGCGACGGCCAGGTCGACGGCGCCCTTGGCGACCAGGTCCACCGAAAGATGCGGATCGACCTCGCTGAGCCGGGCGTCCAGGGTCGGGTGCCGGCGGGCCAGGTCCGCGAGGACGCGGGGCATGAGCCCGCGCGCGGCCGAGGCGAACGCCGCCACCAGCAGCCGCCCGGCGGGCACCCCGCGCCGCTCCTCCAGCTCGGTCTCGGCGCGCTCCACGATCGCCAGCAACTCCCCGGCTGTGGCGACCAGTTGGTGTGCCTCGTCGGTGAGCCGCACCCCGCGTCCCTCGCGTTCGAGGAGTACGGTCCTGGTCTCCCGCTCCAGCTTGGCGATCTGCTGCGACACCGCCGACGAGGTGTACCCGAGCGCGGCGGCGGCCGCCCCGACGGTGCCGTGCACGGAGACGGCGTGCAGGGCGCGCAGACGCTGGAGATCGAGCACGGTTCCTCCGACGGGCCGAATGGTTAGCGGTGCTTCACTCAATGGTGCAGCAATCATCGCTGGTGCTTCATGGTCCGCGGAAGTGATCCTCGGTACATGCGACCTGTCCATGTCCTGCTCGCCGTCCTCGTCGCCGCCGTCTGGGGTGTGAACTTCACCGTCATCGAGGTCGGCCTCGGCCACTTCCCGCCCCTGCTCTTCTCGGCCCTGCGCTTCCTGGCGGCCGCGCTCCCCGCCGTCTTCCTGGTGGGCCGGCCGAAGGTGGCGTGCAAATGGATCGTGGCGGTGGGACTGGTGCTCGGCGTCGCCAAGTTCGGGCTGCTGTTCGTCGGGATGGACGCCGGGATGCCCGCCGGGCTCTCCTCCCTGGTGCTGCAGATCCAGGCGGTGTTCACGGCCCTGTTCGCCTTCCTGGTGCTGGGCGAACGGCCCTCGGGCGTACGGGTGCTGGGCATGGGCGTGGCGCTCGCCGGCATCGGCGTCGCGGCCGTGGACGAGGGCGCCGCGGGCCCCCTCGGTGCCTTCGCGCTCGTCGTCGCCGCGGCCGCCTGCTGGGGCGTCTCCAACGTCCTGACCCGCAAGGCGGCCTCCCCGGACGCGCTGAACTTCATGGTCTGGGTCAGCACGGTCCCGGTCCTGCCGCTGCTCGGCCTGTCGATGCTGCTGGAAGGCCCCTCCCGGGACCTGGCCGCGCTGCGCGCCCTGGACTGGCAGGGCGCGGGCACGGTCCTCTACGTCGCCTGGATCACCACGGTCTTCGGCTTCGGCGCCTGGGGCTGGCTGCTGCGCCGCCACCCGGCATCCACGGTCGCGCCGTTCTCGCTGCTGGTCCCGGTCTTCGGCATGTCCTCGGCGGCGCTCTTCCTCGGCGAATCGGTGAGCCCCCTGCGCTGGTGCGCGGCGGCGCTGCTGGTCGGCGGGGTGACGCTGACGTCGCTCGCACCGAGCCGCCGCCGCGAGCAGCCGCCGGCCCCGGTCCCGGCCCCGGAGGCCACCGTCCACGCCGAAGGCCCCGCGCGGTCGCACCCCGCCGGGCAGCCGCGGTGAGACCACTTCGCCGGGCAGCCGCGGTGCGGCCGGCGGCACCACGGTGGCCGTCCGGCCCGGCCGGGGTCAGGCCGACTCGGTCAGCAGCCGGGCCAGATGCTCCCGCCCCGGACCGAGCAGGTCCGGCAACGGTGCCGCCGTCTCGTACCAGCGCTTCTCGTACTCCCAGCACAGCCAGCCGTCCCAGCCGTGGCGGGCGAGGACCTCCACGCACTCGGCGAGCGGCAGGGCGCCCGCGCCCAGGGGGAGGGGCGTCGTGTCGTCGGCCGAGGCGATGTCCTTGACCTGGACGTAGCCGAGGTACGGGGAGAGGGCGGCGAAGGTCTCCGGAGGCTGCTCGCCGCCCAGCCAGGTGTGCATCACGTCCCACAGGGCGCCGATCCGGCGGTGGCCGACCGGGCCGAGGACGCGCAGGACGTCCGCGCCCGTGCGGTGCGAGTCGTGGGTCTCCAGGAGGATGCGGACGCCCAGGTCGGCGGCGTGTCCGGCGACGGCCGCCAGCCGCCGCGCGGCGACGGCGTCGCCCTCCGGGGCCGGCCGCCGCGGATCCGCGCCGGGGAACACCCGTACGAAGGAAGCGCCCAAGTCCCCGGCGAGCTCAAGTAGTTCGCGGAGCTCACGGTCCACGGCCGCGTCGTCGCCGGGCGCGGCGACCCGCGGGTACCCGGCGAGCCCCAGGATCTCGACCCCGCCCGCCTCGAACTCGGCGGCCACCTCGGCCCGTTCACCGGCCCCGAGCCCGGGGTGCACCGGTTCCTCGGGGTGGGCGCGCAGTTCGACACCGTGGTAGCCGTGCGCGGCGGCGAGCCGGACCACGTCCGGCACGGGCAGACCGGGCACTCCCAGAGTGGAGTAGGCGAACTTCATGGGCACGGACCCTACTCCCTCGTCGCGTCATGTCATGCGCCCGGTTCGCCCAGATTCATCCGCCAGTCCTGCCCCACCAGGTCCTTGCCGAAGGAGTGGTGCGGCTGCTCGGCGACCAGGACGAACCCGTGCCGCTGGTAGATGCGGCGGGCGCCGCCGAGCACGTCGTTGGTCCACAGCACCAGGTCCCGGTAGCCGGCCCCGCGCGCGAAGTCGACCACCGCACGCACCAGCCGGTCGCCGATGCCCAGCCCGCGCGCCTCGGGCCCGACGAGCAGCAGCCTCAGCCGGGCGGTGCCCGGGGCCTCGTCCCGTACGCACATCACGCACCCCACCGGCCGCCCGTCGAGCTCGGCGATCCACACCCGCTCCAGGGCCGGGTCGTGGTCCTCGGCGAAGCCGGCGACGATCCTCGCCACCAGGCCCTCGTAGTCGGCGTTCCAGCCGTACTCGGCGGCGTACACCGCGCCGTTGCGCTGCACGATCCAGCCCAGGTCGCCGGGTCCGGGCCCGCGCAGCACGACGTCCTCCGGCCGGGGCGCCCGCCCCTCGGACAGGATCTCCCGTACGGTGCGCATCGCGTCCGCCAGTCGCGGCCGGTCCGGCGGCGGTACGGAGAGCAGCAGCCGGCCGACGGACTCCCGCGCCCGCTCCTCCAGCAGGCCGGCGGCCTCCCTGCCCCGCGGGGTGAGAGTGACGCTCCGGCGCCGGGGATCACGCTCGGACGGCCCGCGCTCGACCAGCCCCTCCCGCTCGAACTTGTTGAGGATCCGGCTCAGGTACCCGGCGTCCAGCGAGAGTTCGGCGCGCAGGTCGGCCGCGTCGGTCCGGGGCGTGTGGGCGAGTTCGTAGAGCACCCTGGACTCGGTGAGCGTGTAGGGGGCGTAGAGGTGGCGGCCGTAGTCGAGGGCGCCGATGGCGTTGGTGTAGAAGCGGTTGAAGGCGCGGATGTCCTGGACGGTCATGTCGGGACCCGTGGGTGAGGGGGTGGGAGACGGGCGCGGTTCCGCCGCCGGCCCGGACAACACAGATACTTGACCCAGTCAGAGAAACCGCTCACCCCGAGGCTATCCCCGCGACGACCACCCGTCCACGACTCCCACCCGCCTCACGCCCCCCGCGGTGCCCCCGTGGACCCGCGCACCATCAGTTCCCCCGGGACGGTCGCGACCCCTCCGGACGGCGGTTCCTCGCGGCCCATCGCGATGCGGCCCGCGCGCGCACCCGCTTCCGCGAGCGGCAGCCGGACCGTCGTGAGGGCGGGGACCGTGTCGACGCTGAAGGGCAGGTCGTCGAAGCCCGCCACCGAGACGTCCTGGGGGATGCGCAGACCGGACTCGCGCAGCGCGGCGCAGGCGCCCAGGGCGACGGAGTCGTTCGCGGCGACGACCGCCGTGAGGGACGGGTCGCGACGCAGCAGCTCCAGGGTGCCCTCGTGGCCGGAGGAGCGGTCGTACCGGCCGTGGACCGTACGGCCGGGGTCGTCCTCGATGCCCGCCGCCGCGAGCGCCTCCCGGTGGCCCTCCAGCCGGTGGCGGGTGGTCGTCCGTTCCTCGGGGCCCGCGATGTAGCCGAGCCGCCGGTGGCCCAGGGCGATCAGATGCTCCGTCAACCGCCGTCCGCCGCCCCGGTTGTCGAAGGCCAGCGCGATCGCCTGGGTGCCGGGCGCCGGCGGCCGCCCGCACAGCACCACGCGCGTCCCGGCGTCGGCCAGCTTGCGCAGCTTCGCCGAGACCGCCGCCGCGTGCGGCTCGTCCTCCACGGCCCCGCCGGTGAGCACCACCGCCGCCGCCCGCTGCCGTTGCAGCAGGGTCAGGTAGGTCAGCTCGCGGTCCGGTGAGCCGCCCGTGTTGCAGACCACCGCCAGCCGTTCCCCGCCGGCCCGGCCCCCGGGGCCGCCGATCTCCGACTGGATGGCGCTCGCCATGATCCCGAAGAAGGGGTCGGCGATGTCGTTCACCAGGATGCCGACCAGGTCGGAGGTCGCGGCGGCGAGCGCGCTCGCGGGGCCGTTGAGCACGTAGTCCAGCTCGTCGACCGCCTTCAGCACCCGCTCCCGGGTGGAGGCGGCGACCGGGTAGTTGCCGTTCAGCACGCGCGACACCGTCGCGGGAGAGACCTGTGCGCGGGCCGCCACGTCCGCCAGGGTCACCGTCATCTCGTCGTCCTCCGGTCGCGCGTCTCGTCGTCGTACGTGCCGTGCTCAGCCGGTACGCACCACCCGCGGTCCGCCGCGGGGATGCGGCCGCTCAGGGTGTCGAGCAGACCTTACGGCCACCCGGCCCGCCCGTTCGCCCCCCCGAACGACCACGTCCTGGACGCGCTCTTGTCCGGACCGCTGTCCAGAGGCTAGCTTCTCTGTGTATAGAAAGCGCTTGCTGCAACGCTCACCAGTGCGACCACCGGGGGCGTACGCGGCGCGTGGACCGCGTACGAAGGGACTGACGTGACACGCAAGACGGTGCGGATCGCCATGAACGGCGTGACCGGTCGCATGGGGTACCGCCAGCATCTGGTCCGCTCGATCCTCGCCCTGCGCGAGCAGGGCGGACTCGACCTCGGCGACGGCACCGTGCTGTGGCCGGAACCGGTCCTGGTCGGCCGGCGCGAGCACGCCCTGCGGGCGCTCGCCGAGCAGCACGGCCTGGAGCACGTCTCGACCGACCTGGACGCGGTCCTCGCCGACCCGGCGGTCGACATCTACTTCGACGCGCAGGTCACCTCGGCCCGCGAGGAGGCGATCAAGAGGGCGATCGCCGCCGGAAAGCACGTCTACACCGAGAAGCCCACGGCCACCGGCCTGGAGGGTGCCCTGGAGCTCGCCCGGCTCGCCCGCGAGGCCGGCGTCAAGCACGGCGTCGTCCAGGACAAGATCTTCCTGCCCGGACTGCTCAAGCTGAAGCGGCTGATCGACGGCGGCTTCTTCGGCCGGATCCTGTCCGTGCGCGGCGAGTTCGGCTACTGGGTCTTCGAGGGCGACTGGCAGGACGCCCAGCGCCCGTCCTGGAACTACCGGGCCGAGGACGGCGGCGGCATCGTCGTCGACATGTTCCCGCACTGGGAGTACGTGCTGCACGAGCTGTTCGGCCGGGTCACCTCCGTGCAGGCCCTCACCGCCACCCACATCCCCCAGCGCTGGGACGAGAACGGCAAGCCCTACGAGGCCACCGCCGACGACGCCGCCTACGGCGTCTTCGAGCTGGAGGGCGGCGTGATCGCCCAGATCAACTCCTCCTGGGCGGTCCGCGTCAACCGCGACGAACTCGTCGAGTTCCAGGTGGACGGCACCGAGGGGTCGGCCGTCGCCGGGCTGCGCAACTGCCGCGTCCAGCACCGCTCCGCCACCCCCAAGCCGGTCTGGAACCCCGACATCCCCGCCACCGAGGCCTTCCGCGACCAGTGGCAGGAGGTGCCCGACAACCAGGACTTCGACAACGGCTTCAAGGCCCAGTGGGAGCTGTTCCTCAAGCACGTCTACGCGGACGCCCCCTACCACTGGGACCTGCTCGCCGGTGCCCGCGGCGTCCAGCTCGCCGAGCTGGGCCTGAAGTCCTCGGCCGAGGGCCGCCGCCTCGACGTACCGGAGATCCAGCCGTGACCATCCGACTGCCCGGCGCGGGCGGGACGCTGCGGGCCTACGAGCCCCGCACCGAGCCGTTCGCCCCCACCCCGGGCACGCCCTTCACCTCCCGCACGGTCCTCTCGGCGGCGCACGTCGTCGCCGACCCGTTCGCGGATGTGTCGCCCGACTCGCCCGCCGCCGTCGACTGGGACGCCACCCTCGCCTTCCGCCGTCATCTGTGGGCCCACGGGCTCGGCGTCGCCGAGGCGATGGACACCGCGCAGCGCGGCATGGGCCTGGACTGGGCGGGCGCGGCCGAGCTGATCCGCCGGTCCGCGGCCGAGGCCCGCGGCGTCGGTGGGCGGATCGCCTGCGGCGTCGGCACCGACCAGCTCACCGGCGGCTCGCTCGCGCAGATCCGCGCCGCGTACGAGGAGCAGCTCGCCGTCGTGGAGGAGGCGGGCGCCCAGGCGATCCTGATGGCCTCGCGCGCCCTGGCGGCCACGGCCGAGGGCCCGGAGGACTACCTGGAGGTCTACGGCCACCTGCTCCGCCAGGCCGCCGACCCGGTGATCCTGCACTGGCTCGGTCCCATGTTCGACCCGGCCCTCGACGGCTACTGGGGCTCGGCCGACCTGGACGCGGCCACCGACACCTTCCTCGAGGTCATCGCCGCCCACCCCGACAAGGTCGACGGAGTGAAGATCTCGCTGCTGGACGCCCAGCGGGAGATCGACCTGCGCCGCCGCCTGCCGCAGGGCGTGCGCTGCTACACCGGCGACGACTTCAACTACCCGGAGCTGATCGCCGGCGACGAGCAGGGCTTCAGCCACGCGCTGCTCGGCATCTTCGACCCGCTCGGACCGCTGGCGGCCGAGGCGGTACGGGTTCTGGACACCGGGGACGTCAAGGGGTTCCGCGGCCTGCTCGACCCCACGGTCGAACTGTCCCGGCACCTCTTCCAGGCCCCCACCCGCTTCTACAAGACCGGCGTGGTGTTCCTGGCCTGGCTCGCCGGGCACCAGACGCACTTCACGATGGTCGGCGGCCTCCAGTCGGCCCGCTCCCTGCCGCACCTCGCCCGCGCCTACGAACTCGCCGACGGAATCGGCCTGTTCCCGGATCCGAAGCTCGCCGAGGAGCGGATGAGGAACCTGCTGTCGCTGTACGGGGTGAACCAATGAGCACGGGCCTGGAACGCTTCTCGATCAACCAGATGACGGTCAAGCAACTGTCACTGCCGGAACTGGTGGACGGCTGCCTGGAGTTGGGTGTGCCGGGCGTAGGCCTGTGGCGCGAACCGGTGCGGGCGTACGGGGTGGAGGCCGCCGCCAAGCTCGTACGGGACGCGGGCCTCGCCGTCACCACCCTGTGCCGGGGCGGCTTCCTCACGGCGATCGACCCGGTCGAGCGGGCCGAGGCGCTGGGCGACAACCACGCGGCGATCGACGAGGCCGCGGCGCTCGGCACGGACACGCTGGTGCTGGTCTCCGGCGGACTGCCCGCCGGGAGCAAGGACCTGCGCGGCGCTCGTGAGCGCATCGCGGACGCCCTCGCCGTCCTCGGCCCGTACGCGGCCGAGCGCGGTGTCCGCCTGGCCATCGAGCCGCTGCACCCCATGTACGCCGCCGACCGCTGCGTGGTCTCCACGCTCGCCCAGGCGCTCGACCTCGCCGAGCGCTTCCCCGCCGACCAGGTCGGCGTCACCGTCGACACGTACCACATCTGGTGGGACGACACCGCTCCGGAGCAGATCGCGCGGGCGGGCGCGGGCGGCCGCATCCACACCTTCCAGCTCGCCGACTGGACCACCCCGCTGCCCGAGGGCGTGCTCAACGGCCGCGGCCAGATCGGCGACGGCTCGATCGACATGCGGGAGTGGAAGCGGTACGTGGAGGCGGCCGGCTACACCGGCGCCATCGAAGTCGAGCTGTTCAACGACGAGTTGTGGGCCCGGGACGGACGGGAGGTACTGGCGGAGACGGCGGACCGGTTCGTGGAGCACGCGATCCGATGACCGTCTGACGCGGGCGAAGAGGCGAGGGGGCCGGGCCGACGGACCCGGCCCCCTCGAAGCCGTCCGGCCGCCGCGCCCCGGACAGGCCCCCCGCCGAACGCCCCGCACGGCTCACGTCGGGCACCCTGCACCGGCTCGAGCCGAACGCCCCGCACGGCTCACGTCGGACACCTTGCACCGGCTCGAGCCGAACGCCCCGCACGGCTCACGTCGGACACCCCGCCCCGCTTACAGAGCGTCGACCTCCGCCGCCGTCGGGTAGGACTCCTGCGCGCCCCGCCGGGTGACGGCGACCGCGCCGACCCGGGCCGCGTAGGCCGCCGCCTCCTCCAGGTACGTGCCCGCGCCCAGCCGCCAGGCCAGCGCCGCGGTGAACGCGTCGCCCGCGCCCGTGGTGTCCACGGCGTCCACCTTCACCGACGGGACCCGGGCGATCCCCTCGGCGGACGCCACCAGCGCGCCCTCGCCGCCCAGGGTGATCACGACCGAGTGCGGGCCGAGGGCGAGCAGGTCCCGCGCCCAGCTCTCGGGGGTGTCGCCCGCCTCGGCGCCGCCCAGGATCACCTTCGCCTCGTGCTCGTTCACGATCAGCGGGTCGCAGGCCTTCAGGAGTTCCTGCGGCAGGGGGCGCGGCGGCGACGGGTTCAGCACGAAGCGGCTGCCCGGCGCCAGGTTCCGCACGGCCTCCACGACCGTCTCCAGCGGGATCTCCAGTTGCGCCGAGACCACCCGGGAGGCGCGCAGGAGGTCGCCGGCCGCGCGGACGTCCTCGGGGGTGAGCCGGCCGTTGGCGCCCGGCGAGACCACGATGCTGTTGTCGCCGGACGGGTCCACCGTGATCAGCGCGACCCCGGTGGGCGCCCCGCCGACCAGCACGCCCGCCGGGTCGACCCCGGCCGCGTGCTGGGCGTCGAGCAGCAGCCGGCCGTGGGCGTCGTCGCCGACCCGGGCCAGCAGGGCCGTCCGGGCCCCGAGCCGGGCGGCGGCCGCGGCCTGGTTGGCGCCCTTGCCGCCGGGATGGACGCTCAGATCGGAACCGAGCACGGTCTCCCCGGCGGCGGGCCGCCGTTCGACACCGATCACCAGGTCGGCGTTGGCCGACCCCACGACCAGGAGGTCGTAGTCGTACATGTGCGCTTTCTCCTTACGGGGTGATTCACGAGGGGGCCGCCACGGGGGCTGACTCATGAGGGGGCGGGCCCGGACGACTGGTGGAAACCGGTCAGGTCGCCGTCACCGCGCCGCCCCCGGCTCGCCGCAGGAGCGGCGTACGACCAGCCGGGCGGGGAGGGTGACGGACCGCGCGGGCCGTCCCGCTATCCGGTCGACCAGGGCGCGTACGGCGGCCCGCCCCAGCTCGTCGGTGGGCTGGGCGATCGCGGTGATCGGCGGGTCGGTGTGCGGGAACCACGGGATGTCGTCGAACGCGGCCAGCGCGATGTCGTCGGGCACCCGCCGCCCGTGCGCGCGGATGGCGTCCAGCGCGCCGAGCGCCATCAGGTTGTCGGCGGCGAAGACGGCCTCGGGAGGCTCGGGCAGCCCGAGGAAGCCCTCGGTGACCCGCCGGCCGCTCCCGGCCCTGAAGTCGCCCTGGCCGACGTACGCGTCCGGGAGCGGGAGGCCGTGGGCGGCCAGCGCCTCGCGGAACGCCTCGACGCGCTCGCGTCCGGTGGTGGTGGCCGCGGGGCCCGCGATGATCGCCAGCCGCCGGTGGCCGAGCCCGTGCAGGTGCGCGACGAGATCCCGCACCGCCGCCCGCCCGTCCGAACGGACCACGGGCACGTCCACGCCCTCGATCCACCGGTCCACGAACACCATCGGCGTGCCCGCGCGTGCGGCGTCCAGCATCAGCGGGGAGCCGCCGTCGGTGGGGGAGACCAGGAGACCGTCGATACGGCGGTCGAGCAGGGTCCGTACGTGGTGGTCCTGGAGGCCGGGCCGCTCGTCGGCGTTGCCGATGACGACGCTGTAGCCGAGGGCGCGGGCCTCCTCCTCGACGGAGCGCGCCAGCGCGGTGAAGTACGGGTTGAGCACATCGCTGATGACCAGGCCGAGGGTGCGGGTCCGGTGGGTGCGCAGGGACCGGGCGACGGCGTTCGGGCGGTAGCCCAGTGCCTCGACGGAGGCCAGCACGCGTGCGCGTGCGTCGGCGCTGACCGACGGGTGCTCGTTCAGGACGCGCGAGACCGTGGCGACGGACACGCCTGCCGCGGCGGCGACGTCCTTGATGCTCGCCATCGCCGTTCCACCTCCTCGTGGAATCGATTACACAATCGATTGGAAACGATTACACACGCCGGCCGCAAGGGCCCGTTGCCGGATCGTTGCCCTTCGGGGCCCGGAAGTGGCGCGAAATCGCCTCCGCCCGAGCGATGAGGCCGGCCTCCGGCGTCAGTCATCACCTGCGACAACGTCCGTCACAGGAAGGCATCCGCCATGACCGCCGCCGCCAAGGGCCCCGCGAGCTACTTCCCCTCCATCGAGAAGAAGTACGGCCGGCCGATCGCCGAGTGGAAGGACCTCATCCGCTCCTCGCCGCTGACCAAGCACATGGAACTGGTCAACTGGCTCAAGTCCGAGCACGGCCTGGGGCACGGCCACGCCAACGCCCTGGTGGCCCACACGCTCGCCGAGGGCAAGGCCGGGTGAGCGGCGGGCTCCGCCGGCGGCCCGGACGGCGGATCCGTCGGCGCGGAGCCGGACCGCCCCGGCTCGCCCGGCGGAGCTGTCACAGCCCGGCGGTACCGTCGGGTCATGACCACGGAGGCGAGTCGGAGCGGGCAGGCCGGTGCCGGGGAGCGGCGTCCGGCCGTGCTGGAGGGCGTGCTCGAGCGGATCACGTACGCCAACGAGGAGAACGGCTACACGGTGGCCCGCGTCGACACCGGACGGGGCGCCGGTGACCTCCTCACGGTCGTCGGCGCACTGCTCGGCGCCCAGGTCGGCGAGTCGCTGCGGATGGAGGGCCGCTGGGGCTCCCACCCGCAGTACGGCAAGCAGTTCCAGGTGGACAACTACACCACCGTGCTCCCGGCCACCGTCCAGGGCATCCGCCGCTATCTCGGCTCCGGTCTGGTCAAGGGCATCGGACCGGTCTTCGCCGACCGCATCACCCAGCACTTCGGCCTGGACACCCTGAAGGTCATCGAGGAGGAGCCCAAGCGCCTGATCGAGGTGCCCGGCCTCGGCCCCAAGCGGACCAGGAAGATCGCCGACGCCTGGGAGGAGCAGAAGGCGATCAAGGAGGTGATGCTCTTCCTCCAGACCGTCGAGGTCTCCACCTCGATCGCGGTGCGCATCTACAAGAAGTACGGCGACGCGTCGATCTCGGTGGTGAAGAACCAGCCGTACCGGCTGGCCGCCGACGTCTGGGGCATCGGCTTCCTGACCGCCGACAAGATCGCGCAGTCGGTCGGCATCCCGCACGACAGCCCGGAGCGGGTCAAGGCGGGCCTCCAGTACGCGCTGTCGCAGTCCACCGACCAGGGCCACTGCTTCCTGCCCGAGGAGCGGCTGATCACGGACGCGGTCAAGCTCCTCCAGGTGGACACCGGGCTCGTCATCGAGTGCCTCGCCGCACTCGCCGAGCCCCCCGAGGACGACGCCGACCCCGGTGTCGTACGGGAGAAGGTGCCAGGCCCGGACGGCGGCGAGGCGGTGACGGCGATCTACCTCGTGCCCTTCCACCGGGCCGAGCTGTCCCTGTCCGCCCAGCTGCTGCGCCTGCTGCGCGCCGACGCCGACCGGATGCCCGCCTTCCGGGACGTCGCCTGGGACAAGGCGCTGACCTGGCTGAAGGGCCGTACGGGGGCCGACCTCGCCCCCGAGCAGGAGGCGGCGGTCAGGCTGGCGCTGACCGAGAAGGTGGCCGTGCTGACCGGCGGCCCCGGCTGCGGCAAGTCCTTCACGGTGCGCTCGATCGTGGAGCTGGCGCGGGCCAAGAAGGCCAAGGTGGTGCTGGCCGCGCCCACCGGCCGGGCCGCCAAGCGCCTGTCGGAGCTCACCGGCGCCGAGGCCTCCACCGTGCACCGCCTGCTGGAGCTCAGGCCCGGCGGGGACGCGGCCTACGACCGGGACCGCCCGCTGGACGCCGATCTGGTGGTCGTGGACGAGGCGTCCATGCTGGACCTGCTGCTGGCCAACAAGCTGGTCAAGGCCGTGCCCCCGGGCGCGCACCTGCTGTTCGTCGGGGACGTGGACCAGCTCCCCAGCGTGGGCGCCGGCGAGGTGCTGCGCGATCTGCTGGCCGACGGCAGCCCGGTGCCCGCCGTCCGCCTCACGCGCGTCTTCCGCCAGGCCCAGCAGTCGGGTGTGGTGACCAACGCGCACCGGATCAACGCCGGGCAGCACCCGCTGACCGACGGCATGAAGGACTTCTTCCTCTTCGTCGAGGACGACACCGAGGAGGCCGGCCGGCTCACCGTGGACGTGGCGGCGCGCCGGATCCCGGCCCGGTTCGGGCTCGACCCGCGCCGGGACGTGCAGGTGCTCGCGCCCATGCACCGGGGCCCGGCGGGTGCCGGCACGCTGAACGGCCTGCTCCAGCAGGCGGTCACCCCGGGCCGGCCCGACCTGCCGGAGAAGCGGTTCGGCGGCCGGGTCTTCCGCGTCGGAGACAAGGTCACCCAGATTCGCAACAATTACGAGAAAGGGAAGAACGGCGTCTTCAACGGCACCGTGGGCGTGGTCACCTCGCTCGACCCGGTCGACCAGCGTCTGACGGTGCTGACGGACGAGGACGAGGAGGTGCCGTACGAGTTCGACGAACTGGACGAACTGGCGCACGCGTACGCGGTGACCATCCACCGCTCGCAGGGCAGCGAGTATCCGGCCGTGGTGATCCCGGTCACCACCGGCGCCTGGATGATGCTCCAGCGCAACCTGCTCTACACGGCGGTGACCCGGGCCAAGAAGCTGGTCGTCCTCGTCGGCTCCCGCAGGGCGATCGGCCAGGCGGTGCGCACGGTGTCGGCGGGGCGGCGCTGCACGGCGCTGGACTTCCGCCTCGGCGGCGGCTGAAAACCGCCGTCCGGCGGGCCTGAAGCCGCTGTCTGACACCGCGTCACAAAAAATGATCGATCAAATGAGTCGTAAAGGTCACACAGCACTTCCCGTGGCCGGAGCGAGGGGGCAGGATGAACAGGTTGACGGCACTGAGTGCCGCCAATGGGCCCAACGGTCGACCCCGAGTGCACTCTCCTGAGCCAAATGGGGGATGGTAGAGACAGTCAGGGCACCTCGAAGATGAGGCACTACGTCGGTGAGGGAAGACGTGAGCGACAACTCTGTAGTTCTGCGGTACGACGGCGGCGAGTACACCTACCCGGTGGTCGACAGCACCGTCGGCGACAAGGGCTTCGACATCGGGAAGCTGCGCGCCCAGACCGGTCTCGTGACCTTGGACAGCGGATACGGCAACACGGCCGCCTACAAATCCGCCATCACCTATCTCGACGGTGAGCAGGGCATCCTCCGGTACCGCGGCTACCCGATCGAGCAGCTGGCCGAGCGCTCCACCTTCCTGGAGGTGGCCTACCTGCTGATCAACGGTGAGCTGCCGACCGTCGACGAGCTCTCCTCGTTCAAGAACGAGGTCACGCAGCACACCCTGCTGCACGAGGACGTCAAGAACTTCTACACGGGCTTCCCGCGCGACGCCCACCCGATGGCGATGCTGTCGTCGGTCGTCTCGGCGCTGTCGACCTTCTACCAGGACAGCCACAACCCGTTCGACGAGAAGCAGCGCAACCTCTCCACGATCCGCCTGCTCGCCAAGCTCCCGACGATCGCGGCGTACGCGTACAAGAAGTCGATCGGTCACCCGTTCGTCTACCCGCGCAACGACCTCGGTTACGTCGAGAACTTCCTGCGCATGACCTTCTCGGTGCCCGCACAGGAGTTCGAGCCGGACCCGGTCGTGGCCGCCGCGCTGGACAAGCTGCTGATCCTGCACGCCGACCACGAGCAGAACTGCTCGACCTCGACGGTCCGCCTGGTCGGCTCCTCGCAGGCCAACATGTTCGCCTCGATCTCGGCCGGCATCAGCGCCCTGTGGGGCCCGCTGCACGGCGGCGCCAACCAGTCCGTCCTGGAGATGCTCGAGGGCATCCGCGACTCGGGCAACGACGTCGACACCTTCATCCGCAAGGTGAAGAACAAGGAGGACGGCGTCCGCCTGATGGGCTTCGGCCACCGGGTCTACAAGAACTTCGACCCCCGCGCCAAGATCATCAAGGCCGCCGCGCACGACGTGCTCTCCGCGCTGGGCAAGGAGGACGAGCTCCTCGACATCGCCCTGAAGCTGGAGGAGCACGCCCTGTCCGACGACTACTTCGTCGAGCGCAAGCTCTACCCGAACGTCGACTTCTACACCGGTCTGATCTACCGGGCCATGGGCTTCCCGACCGAGATGTTCACGGTCCTGTTCGCCCTCGGCCGGCTGCCGGGCTGGATCGCCCAGTGGCACGAGATGATCAAGGAGCCGGGCTCCCGCATCGGCCGCCCGCGCCAGATCTACACGGGCGTGGTCGAGCGCGACTTCGTCCCGGTCGAGGAGCGCTGAGCCTCCCGGCGGCGCCACCGGCCCCGTAGCCTCACCGGCCCACCGGCCCCGTATCCCGCGCGAGCTCGCGGGTGCGGGGCCTCGTGCTGCGCGGAGCGCCCCGGATGCGTACCGGTGCGGGAGCGGACCACAGGGGACACGCGGCCCGGAAGAGCACCGCGGAAGGAAGGTCGCGAGAGAAGCGGAAGGCGCCCCGGCGTGCCGGTCCCCCCACGGGCCGACGGCCAGGGCGCCTTCCCATGTCCCGGTGCGGATTCCCCCCACGGGATCCGGCCGGGCGTTCAAGGACCAGCGCCTGAATCGCTGTGAGCACAACGAGCAGAACTCGTCGCACCTGGTGCTGTGCGGTCTGCCGGGACGCGCACGCGCGGGAGGGCCGCTCAAAGCTCCCCGGTGTACGTGCCCCGGCAACGCACCTCTGAGGAAGTCCCCCAAGACATCCCCAGATGCCGGTCAGCGCCCCCCAAGACGCTGCCCGACATCGCCAACTTAGACCTTCGAACCCCTTCGATGGTTACGTTCACATCACTGTGATCTGCGTCTCTTGCATATGTCCGTTAGGTACGCAAGAGCCCAAGTATGGCGACAGGAACCCAAGCGTAAGGATGATGCGCGAGCCTTGTGAAGAGCTTATGTGAGGCGCGCGTTGGACTCTAGAGGGACTCTTACTTCGGTCTCGACTGCTTTTCATTCAGCGGAACGTGCGCAGCCGCAGACTGTTCGTCACCACGAACACCGACGAGAACGCCATCGCCGCTCCCGCGATCATCGGGTTGAGCAGTCCGGCGGCGGCCAGCGGCAGCGCGGCCACGTTGTAGCCGAAGGCCCACACGAGGTTGCCCTTGATGGTGGCCAGCGTCCGCCGGGACAGGCGGATGGCGTCCGCGGCCGCCCGGAGGTCCCCGCGCACCAGGGTCAGATCGCCGGCCTCGATGGCGGCGTCCGTCCCGGTTCCCATGGCCAGACCCAGGTCGGCGGTGGCCAGCGCGGCGGCGTCGTTGACCCCGTCGCCGACCATCGCCACCGTGCGCCCCTCGGCCCGCAGCCGCCTGACGGCCTCGACCTTCTCCTCGGGCAGCACCTCGGCGACCACGTCCTGCGGGGCGATCCCGACGGCCCGTGCCACGGCCTCGGCGACGGCGCGGTTGTCGCCGGTCAGCAGGACGGGCCGCAGCCCCAGCGCGCGCAACTGCGCGACCGCCCGCGCGCTGGTCTCCTTGACCGCGTCCGCGACGGCGATGACACCGCGTGCCGCCCCGTCCCAGCCGACGACGACCGCCGTACGGCCCTCGCTCTCCGCCTCGCGCCGGGCGCGGGCCACCTCCTCCGGCAGCTCGGCGGTGAGCTCGACGAGCCGTCCCACGGCCACGTCGTGGCCCTCCACGCGTCCGCGTACGCCACGTCCGGGGACGTTCTCGAAGTGCTCGACCGGGGGCAGCGGTCCGACCCGTTCCTCGGCGCCGGCGGCCACGGCCCGCGCGATCGGGTGCTCGGAGGCGTGCTCCAGGGCGCCCGCGAGGCGCAGCAGCTGCTTCTCGTCGGTGCCCTCGGCGGCGTACACCTCCTGCACGGTCATCCGGCCCGTGGTGACCGTTCCGGTCTTGTCCAGGACGACGGTGTCCACACGGCGGGTGGACTCCAGCACCTCGGGCCCCTTGATGAGGATGCCGAGCTGGGCGCCCCGGCCGGTGCCGACCATCAGGGCGGTCGGCGTGGCCAGGCCCAGCGCGCACGGGCAGGCGATGATCAGCACCGCGACGGCCGCGGTGAACGCGGCGGTCACCTCACCGGTGGCGAACAGCCAGGTGAGCAGGGTGCCGACGGCGATGAGCAGGACGACCGGCACGAAGACCGCCGATATGCGGTCGGCCAGCCGTTGCACCTCGGCCTTGCCGCTCTGCGCGTCCTCGACGAGCTGCGCCATCCGCGCGAGCTGCGTGTCCGCGCCGATCCGGCCGGCCTCGACGACCAGCCGGCCGCCCGCGTTGACCGTGGCGCCGGTGACCGTGTCGCCGGGGCCGACGTCCACGGGCACCGACTCGCCGGTGAGCATCGAGGCGTCCACCGCCGAGCTGCCCTCGACGACCGTGCCATCGGTGGCGATCTTCTCACCGGGCCGTACGACGAACCGGTCCCCGACCGCCAGCGCGGCCACCGGGATCCTCGTCTCCACTCCGTCCCGCAGTACGGAGACGTCCTTCGCGCCCAGTTCCAGCAGCGCCCGCAGCGCCGCGCCCGCCCGCCGCTTGGAGCGGGCCTCCAGGTAGCGGCCGAGCAGGATGAACGCGACGACCCCGGCGGCGACCTCCAGGTAGATCGTGGAGGCCGCGTCCACCCGGGAGACGGTGAGTCGGAACTCGTGGCGCATGCCGGGCATGCCCGCGTCGCCCAGGAACAGCGCCCACAGCGACCAGGCGAACGCGGCCAGGGTGCCGATCGAGACGAGGGTGTCCATGGTGGCCGCGCCGTGCCGGGCGTTGGCCAGGGCCGCCCGGTGGAACGGCAGTCCGCCCCAGACGACGACCGGCGCGGCGAGGGTGAGCGAGAGCCACTGCCAGTACGTGAACTGAAGGGCAGGGACCATCGCGAGCAGCACGACGGGGGCGGCGAGGAGCGCGGAGACGATCAGGCGTCCGCGCAGGGAGGCCGCTTCGGGATCCCGAGGCGCCCGCTCCGCGTCCGGCCGGGACTCCGCGTCCGCCGCCGGTTCGGCTGCCGGCGGCGGGGGCTCCTCCGCCGTGTAACCGGTCTTGACCACGGTGGCGATCAGATCGGCGACCGATACCTCGGTGGGGTAGGAGACCCTGGCCTTCTCCGTGGCGAAGTTGACCGTCGCGGTGACGCCGTCCATGCGGTTGAGCTTCTTCTCGACGCGGGCCGCGCAGGAGGCGCAGGTCATTCCCCCGATGAGCAGCTCGACCTCGGCGGCGCCCGGCCGGTCGGCCGTGGGCGTCTGCGGGGCGGCGTGGGTGTTCATCCTCGGAACTCCAGACGACGTACGGGCGGGTGGGCCGGCCCTCGTCAGGCCTCGCCGACGAGTTCGAAGCCGGCCTCGTCCACGGCGGCGCGCACCGCCTCCGTCTCCAGCGGGGAGGCGGAGACGACGGTGACCTCGCCGGTGGAGGCGACGGCCTTCACCGAGCTGACGCCCGGCAGTTCGGAGATCTCGGCGGACACGGAACCCTCGCAGTGTCCGCAGCTCATCCCGCTCACCTTGTAGACGGTGGTGACGGTGTCCGGGGTGCCGGTCTGGGTGGTCATGTCGTTCTCCTCGTCGTGGTGGGTGGGGCACAGGGGGCCGCGGGGGCCCGCCATTTCCCAGACTATACCCCTAGGGGGTATTCATCCAAGGAACCGCGGCCGATGACCGGAGCCGGGTCGTGGCAGGCCACCCTCCAGGCCGCCCGTGCCCGGGATGTGCCCGCGTACTACGGTTTCGCCGGCGGCGGTGAGCCGCGGTGAACCGGACGGAAGGCGAGGCGGCGGGATGCGGGCTGTGGTGTTCGAGCGGTACGGGGAGCGGGCCGAGGTGCGCGAGGTGGCCGACCCGAGGCCCGCGGAGCACGGGGTCGTGGTACGCGTCGAGGCGACCGGCCTGTGCCGCAGCGACTGGCACGGCTGGCAGGGCCACGACCCCGACGTCGCGCTGCCGCACGTGCCGGGGCACGAACTCGCCGGGACCGTCGAGGAGGTGGGCCCCCGGGTGACCCGCTGGCGACCCGGCGACCGGGTGACCGTCCCCTTCGTCTGCGCCTGCGGCACCTGCCCCGCCTGTGCGGCGGGCGACCAGCAGGTGTGCGAGCGGCAGACCCAGCCGGGCTTCACGCACTGGGGCTCCTTCGCCCAGTACGTGGCGCTCGACCACGCCGACGTGAACCTGGTCGCCGTGCCCGAGGGTCTGTCCTTCGCCACGGCGGCCTCGCTCGGCTGCCGGTTCGCCACGGCGTACCGCGCGGTGGTCCAGCAGGGCCGGGCCGCCGCCGGCGACTGGGTCGCCGTGCACGGCTGCGGGGGCGTGGGCCTGTCGGCGGTGATGATCGCGGCGGCCGCGGGGGCCAGGGTGGTCGCGGTGGACGTGTCCGCCCGGGCCCTGGACCTGGCGCGGAGGTTCGGCGCCGCGCAGTGCGTGGACGCGTCCGACGTCAAGGACACGGCGGAGCGGGTGCGCGAGCTGACCGGCGGCGGCGCCCATCTCTCGCTCGACGCGCTCGGCTCGCCCGCCACCTGCGCGGCCTCGGTGAACGGCCTGCGCCGCCGGGGCCGTCACGTCCAGGTCGGTCTGCTGCCCTCCACGACGGGCACCACCCCGGTGCCCATGGCCCGCGCGATCGCCCTGGAACTCGAACTCCTGGGCAGCCACGGCATGGCCGCGCACGCCTATCCGGAGATGCTGGAGCTGGTACGGGCCGGTGTGCTGCGCCCCGACCTGCTGGTGACGTCGGCCATCCCGCTGGCGGCCGTCCCGGACGCGCTCGCGGCGATGGGCACGGCACCGGGATCCGGGGTCACGGTCATCGAGCCGTGGAGCTGACGTGACGGTGCCCCACCTCGCGTGGGGCACCGTCATGCCGGCGAACGGGGAAGGGGGTCGGGCCCGCGGCCCGGCGGCGGTGTCTCAGTCGGCTCTGCGGCCGCGGTTGCCGGGCCGGGCGGCGACCCAGGCGCGGACGGTGTCCGCGTACCAGTAGGGCCTGCCTCTCTCCACGTGGTCGGGCGGCGGCAGCAGACCGTGCTTGCGGTAGGACCGCACGGTGTCCGGCTGCACCCGGATGTGCGCCGCGATCTCCTTGTACGACCAGAGCTTTCGGTCGGTCATGACGTGCACCTCCCCGCGCGCACCACGGCGGCGGCCGGAGAGGCCGTCGGGGGAGCCGGGCGCCGCGCTGGCGATCTTCAAGCCTGTGACCGGTGAACGACACGGAGTGCGCACCGGCAAGCGGCTGTCGGCCGGGTGTGACCGGGGGGCCGCGTACCCGCGACATGCGTGACACGGCAGAGGTTTTTGTGACAGAGCTGAAGCAGGCGACCTGCCTGCCGGGGGTTTACGCGACCGGATGGCGGATCCTCTCGTCCGTATGTCCGGACAAAGCATTGACAGGGGTCCGTGCCCGGCACTAGAACCGGGGGAGCCGGGGGAGTCGAGGCGAAGGGAAGCCGAGGGCAGCCGATGGCGTGCGACCTGATCACCGCCGGGCCGTACTCGCCGACGCGCCCGGGACGGCCCGTCCGGCCAAGAGTTTCCCCACCCGAGCGGCGAGGGCACGCTGGGTGCAGACCCGCACGCGCCCCGTGGCGCCCGGGCACAGAACGCCTCCGGCGCGGGACGCCGCTTCGCCCTGGCAGGAGCGAAGTGCGAGCGTCGACTCCCCGCCCGCTACGGCCCCGCGCCGGAGGTCCCGACAACCCACCGCGAGGCGGCGGCCGCCCGCACTCCGCCCGACCGCGGAATCCGCATGCCGTCCTCCGCGGGGCGCGTGCGGCGGACACTCCCACATGTGTCTACGCGGAGACGGAAACCGCAGACACAGTGTCGGGCGCGTGCTGGGCGCGTGCCTGGTGGGATGTACCTGTGGCCGAAACCGCGACGCGCCCGTCGCCGGTCACGGCACACGAGCTCAACGAACGGCACGCTTCGACCCGTCGCCGCCATCTGTGAAGGAGTAACCGGGCATGACGAAGATCGTCAACCACTGGATCGGCGGGAAGGCCGTCGAAGGCGCCTCGGGGACGTTCGGGCCGGTCACGGACCCGGCGACCGGCGAGGTCACCACGAAGGTCGCGTTCGCCTCCGTGGAGGAGGTGGACGCCGCGGTCGCCGCCGCCAAGGACGCGTACCTGACCTGGGGCCAGTCCTCGCTGGCCCAGCGGACCTCGATCCTGTTCAAGTTCCGCGCGCTGCTGGACGCGCACCGCGACGAGATCGCCGAGCTGATCACCGCCGAGCACGGCAAGGTCCACTCCGACGCGCTCGGCGAGGTCGCGCGCGGCCTGGAGATCGTCGACCTGGCCTGCGGCATCAACGTGCAGCTCAAGGGCGAGCTGTCCACGCAGGTCGCCACCCGCGTCGACGTGGCCGCGATCCGGCAGCCGCTCGGCGTGGTCGCCGGCATCACGCCGTTCAACTTCCCGGCGATGGTCCCCATGTGGATGTTCCCCATCGCCATCGCGTGCGGCAACACCTTCGTGCTGAAGCCGAGCGAGAAGGACCCGTCGGCGTCCCTGAAGATCGCCGAGCTGCTGGCCGAGGCCGGGCTGCCCGACGGCGTCTTCAACGTCGTCCACGGCGACAAGGTGGCCGTGGACCGCCTCCTGGAGCACCCGGACGTCAAGGCGGTCTCCTTCGTCGGCTCCACCCCGATCGCCCGCTACATCCACACCACCGCCTCCGCCAACGGCAAGCGCGTGCAGGCCCTCGGCGGCGCCAAGAACCACATGCTGGTGCTGCCGGACGCCGACCTGGACGCGGCCGCCGACGCCGCCGTCTCGGCCGCGTACGGCTCGGCGGGCGAGCGCTGCATGGCCATCTCGGCCGTCGTCGCGGTCGGCGCGATCGGCGACGAGCTGGTGGAGAAGATCCGCGAGCGCGCCGAGAAGATCAAGATCGGCCCGGGCAACGACCCGTCCTCCGAGATGGGCCCGCTGATCACCAAGGCGCACCGCGACAAGGTGGCCTCGTACGTGGAGAACGCCGCGAGCGAGGGTGCCGAGGTCGTCCTGGACGGCACCGGTTACACGGTCGAGGGCTTCGAGGACGGCCACTGGGTCGGCATCTCGCTGCTGGACAGGGTGCCGACCAGCGCCAAGGCCTACCAGGACGAGATCTTCGGCCCGGTGCTGTGCGTGCTGCGCGTGGACAGCTACGACGAGGGCGTGGCGCTCATCAACGCCTCGCCGTTCGGCAACGGCACCGCGATCTTCACCCGGGACGGCGGCGCCGCCCGCCGCTTCCAGCTGGAGATCGAGGCCGGCATGGTCGGCGTCAACGTGCCGATTCCGGTGCCGGTGGGCTACCACTCCTTCGGCGGCTGGAAGGACTCGCTCTTCGGCGACCACCACATCTACGGCAACGACGGCACGCACTTCTACACGCGCGGCAAGGTCGTCACCACCCGCTGGCCGGACCCGTCCGAGGCCCCGGCGGGCGTGGACCTCGGGTTCCCGCGCAACCACTGACCGTCGACCCCCGACCGTCGCCGCAGGCGATGACGAGGCCGTCCGCTATGCGGACGGCCTCATCTTTTTTCGGGTGCGGGCTGCGGTTCCCGCACGCCCGTAAGGGCCCGAACAATCGGACCGTTCGACGAGTGAATCAGTTGTAGATCGCTGTTCCGCCACGAATTCCGTAGGTTAACGACCATTGACTCAGCGGTTTTCGTTGATGTTCGATATCCGGGCCGGGAGCGGACGAGAGACGACCGCGAACCGCCGGAGGCGATAGCGCGCTCCCCGGCCCCTCACCTGTTGCACAAGTCGATCGGAACCGCCGCATGACCGACATGCTCCGCTCTGTCGAGAACGCCGCCCCCGAAGTGGCCGGCAGTCCTACAGAGGCGACGGACAGCCCCACCAAGCTCAAGCGCTCCATCGGGGTCGTCGGCGGCACCCTCCTCACCCTCTCGTGCGTGACCCCCGCCTCCACGCTGTTCGTGGTCGTGCCCGACCTCCTCGGCACGCTCGGCACCGCCACCGCCCTCACCATCGCCATCGGCTCCCTGCTGTGCATCGCCGTGGCGTTCTGCTACTCGGAGCTGGGCACCCTCATCCCCAGCGCGGGCGGCGAGTACGCCATGGTGTCGACCATGGCCGGGCGGCTGGCGGGCTGGCTGGTCTTCGTGCTGTCCCTGCTCGTCGTCATGATCGTCCCGCCGGTGATCGCGATGGGCACCGCGGACTACCTGGCGCCGATCGTGCACCTTGACCCGGCCTGGACCGGCGCCGGCGTGATGCTGCTGGCCACCCTCGCCGGTCTGCTGGACCTGCGTGCCAACGCCTGGATCACCGGCATCTTCCTGGTCCTGGAGGTCATCGCGGCAGGCGTGGTCGCCCTGCTGGGCTTCGCGCACAGCCACCGCGGTCCCGGCAGCCTGATCTCCATGCAGGTGGCCGGCGCGGACGGGCACACGGACGCCGTGACGGCCATGCTGGTCGTCTCCGGTCTCGCCATCGCCCTCTTCGTCACCCAGGGCTTCTCGACGGCCGTCTACCTCTCCGAGGAACTGGAGAACCCGCGCCGCAACGTCGCCCGCACCGTGCTCGCCACCCTCGCCATCTCGTCCGTGATCATCCTGGTGCCGGTCGCCGCCATCACCATGGGCGCCTCCGACATCAAGCAGCTGACCGACGGCAACCTGAGCTCGATGGTGACCGCCTGGTCCAACTCCGCCGTCGGCACCTTCGTCAGCCTCTGCGTGGCCCTGGCGATCATCAACGCCGGCATCGTCATGGTCATCCAGAACTCCCGCGTGCTGTTCGCCTCCGCCCGCGACAAGGCCTGGCCCTCGCCGGTCAACAACGTCTTCTCCCGGCTCGGCCGCTTCGGCTCCCCCTGGGTCGCCACCCTCGCGGTGGGCGTCCCCGGCGCGCTGCTGTGCTTCGTCAACCTGGACACCCTGTACGGCGTCACGGGCGTCTCGGTGACCGGCATGTACCTGCTCGTCGCGGTCGCCGCGCTGCTGTCCCGCCGCGGCTCCCACAAGCACACGGCCGCCTGGCGGATGCCGCTGTGGCCGGCCGTGCCCGTGCTGCTCATCGCGCTCCTCGCCTACATCCTCAGCCGGCAGGAGGTCACCTACCTGCTGTGGACCGGCGGCATCATGGCGGTCGCCACCCTCTACTGGGCGTTCTACCTCCGTCCCCGCCGCGACACCCGCTGGCTGGTGTCGATCCCGGAGGACACCCAGCCGTAGGACGACGGGCCGCGTACCGCGTCCGCGGTACGCCGCGGCGGCCCCGTACTCCCCGAGTAGGTGCGGAGGTTCGGTCCGGCGGCGGCTTCGGTTGCCGGCGGCGGCCCGTACCGTGGAGGACATGGATCTTCGACTGCCCGGATTGCGCGGGCTGCCGCGGAGGCCCCGGCGCCTGCTGGCCGCCGGGGCCGCCGTCGTCGTGCTGGCCGGTGCCGGCACGTGGACGGCGGTCGCCTCCGACGACCCGCCCCCGGTGCACCGCGCCGACCGGATGATGACCACGGGCGACGGGGTGCGGATCGACACCTCGTACTTCACCCCGGCCACGTCCGGCCGCCACCCCGCCGTCCTGCTCGGGCACGGCTTCGGGGGCAGCAAGGACGACGTACGACGGCAGGCCCAGGACCTCGCCAGGGACGGATATGCGGTGCTGACGTGGTCGGCGCGCGGCTTCGGCAGATCCACCGGCAAGATCGGGCTGAACGATCCCGAGGGCGAGGTCGCCGACGTCTCCAGGCTGATCGACTGGCTCGCGCGGCGGCCCGAGGTGCGGCTCGACGGGCCCGGCGACCCGCGCGTGGGCGTGGCCGGAGCCTCCTACGGCGGAGCGATCTCCCTGCTCGCCGCCGGACGCGACCGCAGGGTGGACGCCATCGCCCCGGCGATCACCTACTGGAACCTCGCGGACGCGCTCTTCCCGGGCGGCGTCTTCAAGAAGTTGTGGGCGGGCGCCTTCATCAACTCCGGCGGCGGATGCGCCAGGTTCGAGCCCGTGCTGTGCCGGATGTACGAGCGGGTCGCCGAGTCGGGCAAGCCGGACGCGGAGGCGCGCGCACTGCTCCAGGAGCGCTCGCCGTCCGCCGTCGCCGACCGCATCAAGGTGCCGACGCTGCTGGTGCAGGGCCAGACCGACTCCCTCTTCCCGCTCGGCCAGGCCGACGCCGCCGCCAGGGCGATCCGGGCGAACGGCGCCCCGGTCGACGTCGACTGGATCGCGGGCGGCCACGACGGCGGCGACATGGAGACCGGCCGGGTCCAGGAACGCGTGAAGAACTGGTTCGACCGGTACCTCAAGGGCGACAAGAACGCCGGCACGGGCCCCGCCTTCCGCATCACCCGCACCGGCGGGGTCGACTCCACCGACGGCCGGGCCCTGCTGCGGGGCGCGAGCGGCAGCGCGTACCCGGGACTGGACGGCGGGCAGCGGTCCATCGCCCTGCGCGGAGGCGAGCGGCGCTTCGAGAACCCCGCCGGGGCCAACCCGCCCGCCGTGTCCTCCCTGCCGGGCCTCGGCGGCTTCGGCGGTCTGGCCCAGCTGTCCTCGCTCGGCGTCGGGGTGTCCCTGGACTTCCCCGGACAGTACGCGCGGTTCGACTCCGCGCCGCTCGGCGGCGGCCTGCGCATCACCGGCTCGCCCACGGTGACCGTCCACGTCACCTCGACCACCGACGACGCGGTGCTCTTCGCCAAGCTGTACGACGTCGGACCGGGCAAGGAGCAGCCGGTGCTGCCCGCCCAGCTGGTGGCTCCCGTGCGCGTCGAGGGCGCCAAGGCCGGCAAGGACGTCACCCTCACCCTCCCGGCGATCGACCACGAGGTGCAGAAGGGCCACCGGCTCCGCCTGGTCCTCGCCTCCACCGACCTCGGCTACGCCTCACCGGCCGCCCCCGCGACGTACACCGTCGGCCTGAAGAGCGACCTGAAGGTGCCGACCGCGCCGGGCGTGACCACCGCGGCGGCGCCGCTGCCCGGCTGGGTGTGGTGGCTGCCGGCGGCCGGCGCGGCGGTCGCGCTCGCCCTGCTGCTGACCGCCCGCCGCCGCACCGCCGCGCCCGCTCCCGACCCGGAGTCGGCCGACGTCCCGCTGCGGATCACGGGCCTGAGCAAGCGGTACGCGAGGTCGGCGGACCGGTACGCGGTACGGGACCTGTCGTTCCAGGTGGACAAGGGCCAGGTCCTCGGCCTGCTCGGGCCGAACGGCGCGGGCAAGACGACCACCCTGCGCATGCTGATGGGCCTGATCCAGCCGGACGCCGGCGAGATCCGCGTCTTCGGCCACGCCGTCCGGCCCGGCGCGCCCGTGCTGTCGCGGGTCGGCGCCTTCGTCGAAGGCGCCGGCTTCCTGCCCCATCTGTCCGGCCGGGAGAACCTGGAGCTGTACTGGCGGGCCACCGGCCGCCCGCCCGAGGACGCACACCTGGACGAGGCCCTCCGGATCGCCGGCCTCGGCGACGCCCTGGCCCGCGCGGTACGCACCTACTCGCAGGGCATGCGCCAGCGCCTGGCGATCGCGCAGGCCATGCTGGGCCTGCCGGACCTGCTGATCCTGGACGAGCCGACCAACGGCCTCGACCCGCCCCAGATCCGCGAGATGCGCGAGGTGATGATCCGTTACGCGGCCGCCGGCCGGACGGTGATCGTCTCCAGCCATCTGCTCTCGGAGGTCGAACAGTCCTGCACGCACCTGGTCGTGATGGACCGGGGACGGCTGGTGCAGGCGGGTCCGGTCGGCGAGATCGTCGGCTCCGGGGACACCCTGCTGGTCGGCACCGCCACCCCGGTGGAGGACCCGGTCGTGGAGAAGGTGTCCGCCCTGCCGGGCGTCGCCTCGGCACTGCGGACCGAGGACGGCCTCCTGGTCCGGCTGGAGACCGGCGGCACGGCGCGGGACCTGGTCGTGGAGCTGGTGCGGCTGGAGGTGCCCGTCGTCTCGGTCGGCCCCCACCGCCGGCTCGAAGACGCCTTCCTCACCCTGATCGGAGGTTCCGCATGAGCACGCTCGCCGAGAGCACCGAGGTCGCCTCCGGTTACCGGGCGGGCCGCACCCTGCCCCTGAGGGTGGAGCTGGTGCGGCAGTTCAAGCGGCGCCGCACGCTCGTCATGGGCGGCATCCTGGCCGCGCTGCCCTTCGTGCTGGCCGTCGCCTTCGCGATCGGCGGCGGTCCGGGCGGCCGCAGCGGCCGGGTGACGCTGATGGACACGGCCACCGCGTCCGCGGCCAACTTCGCCGCGGTGAACCTGTTCGTCTCGGCGGGCTTCCTGCTGGTGATCCCGGTGGCGCTGTTCTGCGGGGACACGGTGGCCTCGGAGGCGAGCTGGTCCTCCCTGCGCTACCTGCTCGCCGCGCCCGTGCCGCGGGCCCGGCTGCTGTGGTCCAAGCTCGTCGTCGGACTCGGGCTCAGCCTGGCGGCGATGCTGCTGCTGCCGCTGGTGGCGCTCGCCGTCGGCACGGCCGTCTACGGCTGGGGCCCGCTGGAGATCCCCACCGGCGGCGCGCTGGACGCGGGGACGGCAGCGCAGCGGCTGCTGGTGGTCGTGGCGTACATCTTCGTGTCGCAACTGGTCACCGCGGCACTGGCGTTCTGGCTGTCCACCAGGACGGACGCGCCGCTCGGCGCCGTGGGCGGGGCGGTCGGCCTGACCATCGTGGGCAACGTCCTGGACGCCGTCACGGCCCTCGGGCACTGGCGCGACTTCCTGCCCGCGCACTGGCAGTACGCCTGGGCCGACGCCGTGCAGCCGCACCCCGAGTGGTCCGGGATGATCCAGGGCACGGCGGTCTCCGTCAGCTACGCGCTGGTGCTGTTCGCCCTGGCCTTCCGCGGGTTCGCCCGCAAGGACGTGGTGTCGTAGCGGCAGACGTCGCGGCGGGCCCGCCCGAACCATCGGGCGTCCCGCCGCGTACCCGCCGGAGTCAGGCGCGGGGCTCGGAGCTCTGCGACAGGATCGACATGTCCTCCAGCAGATGTGCCGGCGTACCGTCCCGCTTTCCTGATCGCTCATCAGTCCTTTCCGAATAAGCCCGTCCACACCGGAGTGCTCCGGCCTACTGCGCGGCCACACCCTGGTTTCCCCGTTCACTCCGCCGGTCGAGGGTGCGGACTGCTTGTGTGTTTTTTGGACTCCGTGATTTTCCGGAGTTTTGAATGCGGTGGCGTCCAAGCGGGTGAACCCCCGCAACCAAACATGCGGCGCCGGGTTGATGAGGGCGTAGGACTTGCGTCGCTACGAGGAAAGGAACGCGCAGTGCTCAAGAGGGCAGAGGTCGCCGCGGCGGCCGCCGCTTCTGTCGTCGGTACGCCGGTGGCGGTCGCTCCCGCGGCGCTTGCCGTCGGGAACGGCAGTGGCCCGACCGTCTCGAACGGCGCCGGAGCCTCGACGTCGTTCGGTGACTCGGCCACGACGGGCACTACGAGTCCGCAGTTCTCGCTGACCCAGGGGGCGCTCGACAAGCCGTGCCTCGGCGTGGGCGACACCAGCGCCGGCGTGCTGCAGGCCGTCAACGTCCAGGACGATGCGGTTCTGTCGGGCCGGCAGAACCAGCAGTGCTCGGACACCTCCACCCGGGCCAAGCGGGACGCCGCGCTTTCGCACCTCCTGGACAACCTGTCGGTTCTCTCCGCCAATACCGGGAGCTGAGCCGAGTCAGGTGGCCCATGGTCCTTCGCCGCTTCGGCCGAGGACTGCCCGTACCTTTCCGAAGAACTCTTTCCGGCAATGCAGTCGAGGGTGAATCGTATGGTCGCGAGGGTCAATCGAGTGAAGTGCTCGGCGACTCACGTTGCGCGTTTTCCCATTACGGCTATTCCTCGTTCAGCATCACGACCGTATCGGTTGTGTTCAATCGGTTTCTGACCGTCATCGGGGCGTCGACCCCAAGAAGGGAACATTTCATGAAGAAGAGCGTTGCTGTCGTCACCGGCGCCCTCGTGGCCCTGGGCATGGCCGGCCCCGCCTTCGCCGACTCCGGGGCCACGGGTACCGCCACGAACTCCCCGGGCGTGCTCTCGGGCAACGTCATCCAGGTTCCCGTGCACGTTCCGGTCAACGCCTGCGGCAACACCGTCAACGTCATCGCGTTGCTGAACCCGACGTTCGGCAACGTCTGCGCCAACGGCTGACCGTCCGGCGCACCCAGCCGCACCGGCTGTGTCACGGCCGGCCTTGGACATCGATCTCCTGCCCAAGGCCGGCCTTCCCACTTCTTCAAGCCGCATCGACCGAGCGGCTGCAAGCAGGAAGACAACGAGATTGCGACAGACTCTGAGCAGGGGAGTGTTCGCGGCCGCCGCCGCGACGAGCATGCTGACCCTGTGCGGCAGCTCCGCCCTGGCCGACTCGCAGGCCGACGGTGTCGCCTCCGACTCGCCCGGCGTGCTGTCCGGGAACACCATCCAGGCACCGGTCTCGGTGCCGGTGAACGTCTGCGGCAACACCGTGGACGTGGTTGCGGTGCTCAACCCGGCGTTCGGCAACGGCTGCGCCAACGGCTCACCGGCGCCCCGGCCCGGGCCCGTCACGGTGCCGGAACCCGGTGTCACGCCGCCGACCGACGGCGGCTCCACGACTCCGCCTTCCCCAGCCACGCCGACGCCCACGCCGGCCGCCGAAACGCCGACCACGGGCACCCCGCCGCGCGTGGTGGACGAGCCGGTGGACGAGCCGGGCGAGTCGGTGGGCGAGCCGGTGGACGAGCCGGGCGAGCCGGTGGACGAGCCTCAGCGTGCCCAGACCCTGCCGGCTCCGGCGGCTTTCGAGCACGCCACGCCTGACGCGGCCCCGCAGCTGGCCGAGACCGGCACCGGCGCCCTGCTGGCGTCCTCGGCGGCAAGCGCGGCCCTGATCGCCGGCGGCGTGATCCTCTACCGCCGCGGCCGGGCGGCGACGCACCGCTAGGGCTGGATCGCCGGGCCGGCGAAGCGGCGCCCAACGGGTGCCGGACATGATGTCCGGCACCCGTTCCTGTCTTCCCTGCCGGCTGGCGTGCCCGTCTTGCCGACGTCCGTCGCGTGCGCGTCTGGCTGACTGCCGGTGGGCTCAGGGCTCTTCTTCCTGCCGGGCGTCGCGCTCGTCCTGCTGGCGGCCGGCGGGTTCGTCTTCCTGCTGGCCGGCGTGCGCGTCTTGCCGGCTGTCAGTGGGCTCAGGGCTCGTCTTTCTGGCGGCAGGCGGGTTCGCGCTTGTCCTCCTGAAGGCCGACGGGCTCGTCTGGCTGGGGCCGGCGGGTTCGTCTTCCTGCCAGCCGTCGCGTTCGTCTTGCCGACGGCCGCGCGCTCACCTGCCTGGCGTCCGGGCGCACTTGTCTTGCCGACGTCCGGAGCGGCCGCCCGCGGCCGGCCGGCCAACAGTTTCGGCCCGCGCCGGTCCTGGCCCGCCTCTGGCTCTGGTCGGCCCCCGGATTCCGACCGTTGCTGGTCCTGGCTTGCTTCCGGTCCTGGTTCGCTGCTGGCCGTGGCCTGCCCCCAGTCTCCGGCCGCTGCGGTCCCGGCCGGCCTCCGGTCCTGGTCTGCTGCTGGTCCTGGCTCGCTGCCGGTCCTGGCTCGCTGCTGGTCGTCGCCCGCCCCCAGTCCCCGGCCTGCTTCCGGTCCTGGGTCGGCGCCGACCCTGCCGCACCTCTGCCCCTGGCCGGCCCCCGACCGCTGCTGGTCCTGGTTCGCTGCTGGTCCTAGTCCGCTCCCGGTCGGCTGCCGCTCCCGGTCGGCCTCCGATCCTGGTCTGTTTCCGGTCCTGGTTCGCTGCTGGCTGTGGCCCGCCCCCAGTCCCCGGCCGCCCCAGTCCCCGGCCGCCCCAGTCCTCGGCCGCCCTCCGGTCCTGGCCGGTTTCCGGTCCTGGTTCGCCCCCGCCCCGGCCGGCACTCGGTCATGGCCCGCCCCCGCCCCGGTCCCGGCCTGCCGCCGGTCCTGACTCGCCCTCGGTTCTGGCCGGCTTTCGGTCCTGGTCCGCTCCCGGTCCTGGTTCGCTGCCGGCCGTGGCCCGCCCTCAGTCTCCGGCCGCCCCGGTCCCGGCCGGCTGCCGGTCCTGGTGCGCCCTCGGTCCTGGCCGGTTTCCGGTCCTGGTTCGCCCCCGCCCCCGGTCGGCACTCGGTCCTGGTCCGTCCCCGGAGTCGGGACGCGGACCGGCCCGCCGTGTTCGAGGAAACTTTTGAGATCACCCCTTTGGCGGCACAACTCGCGGGACTGCCACGCGTTGACACAACGCCGGGCATCCCCGCCCGGGTGTTTTTGCGTCAACCCAAGGAGCACTTCTCCATGTCGCGTATCGCCAAGGGCCTGGTCCTTACCTCCGTCGCCGCCGCGGCCGTCGCCGGTGGTGCCGGCATCGCCGCCGCCAGCAGCGGCGCGACCGGCGGCGCCGCCAACTCCCCGGGCGTGCTGTCGGGCAACGTCATCCAGGTTCCCGTGCACGTCCCGGTCAACGTCTGCGGCAACACCATCGACGTCATCGGCGTGCTGAACCCGACGTTCGGCAACGCCTGCGTCAACGGCTGACATCCGCGCGCGTTCCTCCGTCCGGCCGCCGCCCCCGGGTTCCTCCGTGGGACGGCGGCCGGACGCGTAGCAGATCCCTGTGTCGCAGATCCCGTATCAGAACGCGGCGAATTCGGGCCGCCGGGGTTTCCGGTCCGGCCGGGGCTCGTTGGGCAGGGCGACGCAATCCCCCGCGGTGACCGACGTCGCCGAAGAAAGGAACACGATGAAGTCCCTGAAGGCTGCCGCCGTCCTCGCCGGATCCCTTGCCCTCACCGCCGCCGCCGTGCCCGCGTTCGCCCAGAACGCCGCCGACCTCACGCCCAACAGCCTCAACGGCGCCGTGAACACACTCACCAAGGGCCCCGTCGACGTCATGCCGCTCCAGCACCAGTCCAACGCCCTCGACACCGAGAACCAGCACTCGCTGCTCCACACGGTGAACGGCGCCACCCAGACCCTGAACGCCCCCAAGCCGCTGCTCGGCGGCCTGGCGCTGCAGCGCTGAGCCGCGCGAGGCGTGAACTCGGCGCCACCGTACCGGCCGGACCCGTCGTACTACTGCGGCACTCGGGGGAATCCCGTGCTGTTGGTGGCGTCAGGATCGTTGGGCGGTACGGACGTCGAGCCCCGAACCCGGAAAGGGACCGTACCTGACATGAAGTCGACCACTCGAGGAACCCTCGCCGCCCTCATCACGGGCGTCGCCGCAGCCATGGGCGCGGCAGCGACCCCCGCCGCCGCGGCCGGCACGGTTCCCGTCCCCGTCCCGCTGGGCGGCGCGGAGGCGGCCCTCGGCACGGAACTGCCCGAGGTCGGCGGACAGCTGCCGATGCCCACGGCGGGCGTGCCGGAGCCCCCGCGCTTCGTCCAGGGACGGCTCCTGCCCGAGCGCGCCGTGCCACGGCTGCCGGTCGACAGCGGGCTGCCCGGCCTGGAGCTGCGCGCCCCGCTGGCCCACACCCTCGACGACGGCTTCGACCACGTCGGCGTCGGCCTGCCCGCCTCCGACGTGCGGACCCTGACCCCGGGCCTCGCCCTGGACGCCCCCCTGACCGCCCCGGACCCCGGCGAACTGCCCACCCTGAAGCAGCCGGAGCTGTCCGTCCTCGCCCCCGTACTGCGCACCGCCCCGGGAGCCGACCTGACGGCCGGTCCCGGCCTGTAGCGGCCACGCAGAGACGTCAGCCGTCCGACGTGGGCCGGCGTCCGCCGAGGCGCTCGGTGACCTGGGCGGCGGATTCGCGCACCGTCTCGCCCAGAACCGGGAGCCCTTCGGGGGAGACCCGGAACCGGGGCGCGGAGACCAGAACCGAGGCGACCGCCTCGCCTCGGTGGTCGAAGACCGGGGCGGCGACGCCCACTTCCTCGACCGAGGTCTCGCCGTAGTTGACGGCGTAGCCGCGCTCGGCGCTCTCCGCGAGGCGGAGCAGATAGGCGTCGACCGCGGCGTCGCTGAGCCCGGGGTGGACCACGGCCCCGCTGGTGACCAGGGCCCGTACGCGCTCGGAGGGCAGCCGGCCGAGGAACACCTGCACCGAGGAACTCGCCGCCGTCTGGTAGCGGGTCCCCAGCGGAGTGCTGTGCTTGACCTCGTGCCGGCTCGCCACCTGCTCCACGCAGACCGCCTCGGCGCCGTTCCACACCAGCAGCGCCGCGGTCTCCCCGGTGCGGTGGCTCAGTTCCTGGAGGACCGGATACGCCGCCCGGCGCACATCGAGGTCGGCCAGCAGCGGACCCGCCATCGCGATCACGCCGAGCCCCAGCCGGAACCGCCGGGAGCCCGGGTCGCGCTCGACCAGGCCGTCCTGCTCCAGCGTGGCGAGGATGCGGGACACGGTGGACTTGTGCAGTCCGACCCGGGTGGCGATCTCGGTGACGCCCAGCTCGGGCTCGTCGACGCTGAAGGTGCGCAGCACCCCGATGCCGTTGCGCAGCACGGTCATACCGCGCCCGGAGCCGGCCGCACCGTTGTCGGGGATCTCGTCCGTCGTATTGCCTGCCATGGTGCGCTCCATCATGCCCTTGCCGGAATGCCGACCGGGACACAGGGAGCAAAATGGAGGGGTGATCGCACAATCCCGTCGATCCCTCCGGCGCGGCGGGCGCGACAACTCGCCGACGCCGCCCACGGGGCGGCTGCGGTCACTGTTCAGGCCGCGCACCGTCGCGGGCCAGGTGTTCCTGCTGCAAGTGGTCATCGCGGTACTGATCGTCGCCGCCGCACTGGTCGCCCTCGTGCTCCAGGCCGGGGACGACAGCACCAAGGACGCCCGGGAACGCTCCCTGGGCATCGCCGAGACGCTGGCGTACGCGCCGGACACGCTGAAGGCCATGACCGGTCCCAACCCCACCAAGGTGCTTCAGCCCGTCGCGGAAAAGATCATGAAGGGGGCCGACGTCGACCTCGTCGTCATCTTCTCGAAGGACGGGATCCGCTACACCCACGCCAACCCGACCTTCATCGGCAAACCGGTCCTCGGCCCCCGCAAGCCGCCGCCCTCCCCCGTCACCCAGACCCTCCAGACCACCCAGGGACGCTCGGTGGTCTCGTACGTCCCCGTCACCAAGCCGGGCGGCGGGGCCGTCGGCACCGTCGCGGTCGCGATCACGGTCCAGAAGGTGGAGACCACGGCGGGCCGGCAGCTTCCCGTCCTGCTGGGGACGGCGGCCGGGGCGCTGGTCCTGGCCGCGGCCGGCACGGCGCTGGTGAGCCGGCGGCTGCTGCGCCAGACCCACGGCCTGGGACCGGCCGAGATGACCCGGATGTACGACCACCACGACGCCGTGCTGCACGCGGTGCGCGAGGGAGTGCTGATCGTCGGAGGCGACGGACAGCTGCTGCTCGCCAACGACGAGGCGCTGCGGCTGCTGGAACTGCCGCCGGACGCGGAGGGGCACAAGGTCACCGACCTGCCCCTGGACGCCGGAATCGCCGAACTGCTGACGTCGGAGCGCACGGCCAGCGACGAGGTCCACCTCACGGCCGACCGCCTCCTCGCGGTCAACAAGCGGCCCACCGCCCCGTACGGCGGGTACGAGGGGAGTGTGGTGACACTCAGGGACACCACGGAACTGCGGGCGCTGTCGGGACGCGCCGAGGTGGCGCGCGAGCGCCTGAAACTCCTCTACGACGCGGGCATGAAGATCGGCACCACCCTGGACGTGTCGCGCACCGCGCAGGAACTGGCGGACGTGGCCGTTCCCCGCTTCGCCGACGCCGTCACCGTCGAACTGGTCGAGGAGGTCCTGCGCGGCCAGGAGCCGACCGGGGCGATCAGCGAGATGCTCCGGGCCGCGGTGCGGGGCCGTCCCGGGCACCAGCCGCTGGTGGAGGTGGGCCGACGGCTCAGTTTCGCGCCCAGCTCGCCGCAGGCCCGGTGTGTGGAGAGCGGCCGAGGGGTGCTCGAGGCGGAGCTGACGGAAGCCCGGGAGTGGCGGGCGGCGGATCCCGATCGCGCGCGGCGCGTCCTGGAGCGCGGCATCCACTCCCTGATCGCGGTGCCGCTGCGCGCCCGCGGCACGGTACTGGGGGTGGTGGACTTCTGGCGCTGCCGGGAGGAGGCCTTCGACGCGGAGGACGTACCGTTCGCCGAGGAACTGGCCGCCCGGGCCGCCGTCGCCCTCGACAACGCCCGCCGCTACACCCGCGAGCACACCATGGCGGTCACCCTGCAACGCAGCCTGCTGCCCCGGCGCCTGCCCGAATACAGCGCCCTGGAGGTGGCCTACCGCTATCTGCCGGCCCGGGCGGGGGTGGGCGGGGACTGGTTCGACGTGATCGAACTGTCCGGTGCCCGGGTGGCCCTGGTGGTCGGCGACGTGGTGGGACACGGGCTGCACGCGGCGGCCACCATGGGACGGCTGCGCACCGCTGTGCACAACTTCTCCTCCCTGGACCTCGCCCCGGACGAGCTGTTGGCCCGCCTGGACGACCTGGTGGCCCGGCTCGACCGGGACGGCGCGGCCGGAGGCAGTGAGGAGGGGCTCGTGGGGGCCACCTGCCTGTACGCCGTCTACGACCCGTCCTCGGGCACCTGCTCCCTGGCCCGGGCCGGCCACCCGCCGCCCGCCCTCGTCCGCCCGGACGGCACCGTGGCCTTCCCCGACCTGCCCGCGGGACCGCCCCTGGGCCTGGGCGGCCTGCCCTTCGAGGCCACCGAACTGCGGCTGCTCGAGGGGAGCCAGATGGTCCTCTACACGGACGGGCTCGTCGAGGACCGCGAACGGGACATCGGCGCCGGCCTCGAACTCCTGCGTGCCGCACTGGCCCATCCCGACCGGCCCCCGGAGCAGACCTGCCAGGCGGTGCTCGACGCCCTTCCCCCGGACCACGCCATCGACGACATCGTGCTGCTGGCGGCCCGTACCCGCGTACTCGATCCCGATCTGGTCGCCGACTGGGACGTGCCGGCCGACCCCGCGGCCGTCTCCCGCGTCCGCGCCGACGTCGCCCGGCAGCTGAAGGACTGGGGCCTGGAGGACGCGAGCTTCACCACCGAACTCGTCCTCAGCGAACTGGTCACCAACGCCATCCGCTACGGCAGTGCCCCCATCCACGTCCGCCTGCTGCGCGACCGCAAGCTGATCTGCGAGGTCTCCGACGGCAGCAGCACCTCGCCCCACCTGCGGTACGCGGCGACGACGGACGAGGGCGGACGCGGTCTGTTCCTGGTCGCCCGGTACGCCGAGCGCTGGGGAACCCGGTACACCCCCACCGGCAAGGTCATCTGGACCGAGCAGCCCCTGCACGGCGGGGCGGGGTCGGCCGACGGCCCCGTGGGCGACGACCTGCTCGACCAGTGGGACGACGGGTCGCTGTGACACGTCCCTGACCGCCCGCTGCCCGCTTGGGCAAGGGCTTCTTGTCCGCGGGGATGTCCGCCCCACGGGCGGCACCGGCGCGCACACCCGCGGAATCAGCGCCTGACGCGCTTGCTGTCCAGTGGTGACCTGGTGTCCCGCTGTGCCGGGATGGCGGCGAGCGCTCGCACCGCCATACCCGCCCGGTGTCCGTCGGTGACCGCGCGCAGCGCGCGGGCCGCCTCGTTGAAGCGGACGGTGGACGGCGGATCGGACGGGCCCAGCAGGTGCTGCTTGAGCTCGGCGCGGGCCTCGGCGTGGGTGTCCTTCTCGGGGTGGCGCACGGACTCCAGCAGGGCCGGTACGGCGGAGGCGTCCGGAGCGAGGACGGCGCCTGCCCGAACAGTGGGGAAGGTGTCGCGGAACTCCTGCTCCGGAAGGCCGCTGGTGTTGGCGACGGCGTACGGCTTCTCGCTCGCCAGGTAGTCGGATATGACGCTGGAGACATCGCTGACCAGCAGGTCGGCCACGTTGAAGCAGGCGTAGACGGTCGGCCGCGCCTCGGTGATGATCCGGTGCTCCCACGCGGGGAACGAGGCCCAGTACGCGGTCTCCCAGGCGGTGGTCGCGGCTGCCACGGCCTCGGCCCGACCGGATTCCGGGACCGTCTGAAGCAGCATCCGCTCCGCGGTGTCCGCGCTCGCCCGGAACGAGGACGTGGTCAGCCGGTCGAGTTCGGCGGTCCGCCGGGCCAGTTCCGTCGCCGCGGAGGGCGCCGGCCGCTCATCGGAGTGTTCCGCGGCACGGAGAATGTTCGCGGCGCGGATCATTTCCTGGATCCGGGCGTTCGCCGTTGCCGCCCGGGGATCGACCGAGCCGGTCAGCGGGTGCGGCTTGTACAGGAGCCGGACCCCCGGGTCGGCCAGGAGGGCGCGGACGATGTTCTCGCCGGCCTCGATGACCGAGGTGTTGCCCGGGTTGCCGTCCCACCCCTCCCACGTGGGGGCGTAGAGAACCGTGGTGTACGGGCCCACGGGCGCACCGGCGTACGGTTCGATCGCGTCCAGCTGCGGGCGTCCGATCTCCACGACGTCGTCGTCGTCGACACCCACGTCGGCCAGGGCGTACCGCTCGCGCGCCGCGGGACCGGCCACCCACACCTCGTCGTACGCCTTCGCATACGGATTGCAGCTGGACAGCTTGTCGCTCTCGCCGTGGTTGACGAACGCGTGCTTGATGGTGGGGATGCGCAACACCTGCGAGGTCTTCCCGGAGTTCGACGGGTGGATCATCATCGTCAGGGTCGAGTGCTCCAGCCTCATCAGGTCGGCGACCTTCGGCAGACACACGATCGGGATGTCGGTGGACGCGATCTGGTTCACCATGAAGCGCTCACGCAGCACGATCAGCGGGCGGCCCTCCAGCCGGGCCAGCGGCTCCAGCCACATGTTCGCCTGATAGGCCGAGCTCGTACCGCCGGAGAAGTACATGCCCACCGTCGGCCGGTACTCCGCGAGCCAGGCGTCGAACCACTCCAGAGCCTGCTCGCTCGTCACCGGCCTGCGACCCGGGAGCAGCCGCAGCAGCAGTACGCCGATGGCCACCAGGGCGAGGGCGGCGGACAGGGCGATTCCCGCGACGGCCCACCAGGCCGAGCCTCCCACCGCGGTGGCCAGCAGTCCGGCGGCCGAGGGCAGACCGAACGCGAGGAGCCGCTGCCCGGAGCGCTGCGTCAGCAGCGCCGGGGGAGCGGGGCTCAGCAGCAGTGGCGAGGCGTCGATGTTCCGGGTCACCACGGGCAGGGTGCGGGTGCGGCGTACGAGGATCGCAAGCGCCTGGGATGCGAAATGCAGGGTGTAGAAGAGCAGCAGGCCGCAGACCAGAGCCAGGTATTTCGTCTCGTAGTCCTCGTTGCTGATGCGGATCAGGCCGGTCACCAGCAGAAGGTCCCGGAGGACTTGGCGCACGGTCACGGTCGCGTGCAGCTTCCCGAGGGCGGTGGTCACGTTCCGCTGCCACCGGTGCAGGGCCATGTCCGCCGCCAGCCCGACAGCGGTGGAGGCCACGAGCAGGGGAACGCTGGGGAGAAGGGCACCTACTGCCTGAGCGGCGAACGACAGGGCGAGCACTGCGGGCAGGAGGAGGCGCGCCGCGGCGGTGCGCGACCGAGCGGGCGGGGGCATTGCTGACAACTTCGGGGGCTCCAGGCCGATCACCATCCCTGAGCACGGACTTGCTGACTTGCGCGCTCAGATGACCGCGGGCCGGAAGCCGATGCGTACGGATGTTTTCCTTCAAATTTCAGCGGACTTTACCTACGTCACATCCTCGACTCCAGGGAGGGCAGGAGGATTTTGTTTGAAGGAACAGTGCATCGTTGTGCCCGATGTGACGTTCAAGCAACCGGGTGGATCTCCTCGCGAAATGCATGGCGTGGCTGTGCGAAGCGCGCCTGCGGTCAGGATTGATTGAAAGAGCGAGGACCAAAGGGCCGAGGGGTGGCGGGCCGGCGCCTCGGGTGCGCGCGCCGCTGAGCTGCGCTGACAGTCCGTGCTGTGCGGAATCCGGGTTCGTTTCTGTCTTCGAACCCGATGAGTCGCGGCTGTGGGGTGAATTTGCCGACGCTGTGACCAGTCTTTGTATTCCATGGGTGGATGGGACATTGAATACGCGGGATCTCACCACAAGTGAAGAGTTCGCATCGGGCACATGGGAGATCTGGGCCGTGATCGGATTTCGCCTCCGTCGCCTTTGTGTGGGGGAGAGCGGACCGGCGGTCGGCCGAGCGGTTTTGGTGCGAGTGAGCACGAGCATTCCGCCGGTCCTACTCGGCCCTCCATCCGTGAGGCGTCGAGCGAAAGGTGCCGTGGGCCTCAGCCGAAGGTGTCGGAGGGCGTCGGGTGCCCGGCGTCGGCCACGGGCCTGTCGTCGGATCCGGCGTCTTCGGGCGCCGGATCCGATGTCGGGTGACGGCGTTCGAGGAGGGTGAGGAGCGGGCCGGTCATGGCAGTGGTGACCAGGGCCATCACCACCATGATCGAGTACAGGTCCTGGTCGAGCAGGCCCAGTTGGCGGCCGACGGAGAGCATCACCAGCTCCGTCAGGCCGCGGGTGTTCATCAGGATGGCGAGCACGGCAGCCGAACGGGCCGGCAGGCGGCCGAGCCGTGCGGCGGCGTAGGTGCCGCCCGTCTTGCCCACCACCGCAATCACCAGGATCAGCACCAGCTCGAGCAACCCGTGGCCGTTCAGGCCGGTGAGGTCCACCGTGAGGCCGCTGAGCACGAAGAAGGCCGGCATCAGGAGGGAGGAGGACTGTTCCACGGTGTCGCGCAGCCGGTCGTACGCCGAGGGGGCGGAGCCGGAGGGCGCGGAGCCCGGGGACGCGGAGCCGGAGTTGCCGTGGTCGCGCGGGGCGACGAGGCCGAAGAGGAGCGCACCGAAGACGAGATGCGTTCCCATCGCCTCGGTGGCGGCAGCCGAGAGCAACGCGCCGACGATCAGCAGGAGCGGCCCGGGCCGCCAGGTGGTACGCGCGAGCAGCGGCCGTACCACCAACAGCATGAACAGCAGATACGGCACGAAGAGCAGGGCACCGGCCCCGCCGCCCGACACGGCCGCGGTGACGGCGGCGAGCCCGATCCAGGCCAGCACGTCCACCGCCGCGGCGGACGCCATGGCCACGGTACCCTCGCGGGTGGTGGCCAGGCCCCGGTCGACGAGGATCCGGGCCAGAACGGGCAGGGCGGTGACGGAGAGCGCGAGGGCGAGGAAGATGACGGCACCGGCCTGACCGCCGCCGGTCCGGTCGCCGGCGCCTTCCGGTACGAACAGCAGTCCAAGGCCGGTGCCGAGCAGGAACACGGGAGCCGTCGCACCGGCCGCGACGACTCCCGCCACTCTCAACTGGCCCCGCAGCGCTGCCGGTTGCAGGTGCAGGCCGACGCCGAACATGAAGAGGGCGAGCCCGATGTCGGCGACCGCGGTGAGCAGCGGGCGTACGTCATGGGGGAAGAGGAACTCGCCGACGGCGCCGTGGAGGACCGTGGGGCCCATCAGCACGCCGGCGGCGATCTCGCCGACCACGGGTGGCTGCCGCAGCCGGACGGCGACCCGTCCGGCGATCCGGGACAGCAGCACGGCGGCGGCGAGTCCCACTAACAGGTGCACAAGGTCAGGGTTGGTGCCCATGGCATCCTCCGGCTCTCGGGAAGAGGGAACGGCCCGCCCACCCATGGGAGGGGCGGGGCGAAGGACCGGCATCGAGGGCAGGGCAGGGGCCTGGTGGTTCGCCGCCGGGCCCCTGCCTCCTGCCGCCGGAAACACCGGTCAGGCGGCCAGAGCCTGCCGCCACCGGACCGGCGCACCGACCCTCAGTACCGAGTTGCGGTAGATCCGCGCGGCGAGGGCCATGCAGCAGGCCGTGACCATGAGCAGGGCGCCGGCGGCGGCGAGCTGCTGGACCGTCGTCACCGTGCCGACCGAGGACTTGAGCGGCATCACCAGACCGGAGAAGGGCGGTATGTACTGCACGACCGACACCCAGGGCGCGGACAGATGGGCGGCGGCCGCCGTCGCGACGCCCACCGGGGCCAGCGCGAGCACCATCACCGGTGTCAGCACACCCTGCAGGTCCTCCGGCCTTGACACCAGTGACCCCGCCGCGGCGTACAGCGAGGCGAACATGGCGAAGGTCAGGAGGAACCACAGCACCGTCACCATCATGTCCTTCGGCCCCGGCATCGCGGCGACCTGGTCGGACACCATCGACTGGGCCGCGACCACCCCGCCCAGCATCGTGCCCACCTGCACCATGGCGGACGTGGCGATGCCGGAGACCTTGCCGATGAGCAGTTCCAGGGGGGTGAGCGTGGCGAGCAGCACCTCCACCACACGCGTGGACTTCTCCTCGACCACGCCCTGCGCGATCATCGATCCCTGACCGACGATCTGCATGAAAAGGATCACGATCAGGCTGGCGGCGACGCCCACCTGGAGGCCGCCGGCGGCGTTCCCCACGGTCACCGTGGTGGGCGCCGCGGCCGCGGTGTCCTGGGCCAGTTGCCCCAGGTCCACCTTCTGCCGGATCAGGGCCTGGGTGGTGGCCCGGTTCCCGGCCAGTGCGGCGGCTCCGGCCCGTGCCTGGTCGCCGGTGTCGGCGCGGACCAGTACGGACGTGCGGCCGCCCGCGACGACCACGGCCGCGTCCACGTGCTTGTCCTCGACGAGCTTCCGCGCCTCTCCCGCGCCGGCGCACGTCTTCAGCCGGACGTCGGGAGGCGCGGTACCGAAAGACGAGGCCGGAGCGCCGCAGACGGCCACATCGGCGGAGCTGCTCCTCCCGATCAGGTTGAAGCCGAACACCAGACCGAAGGTGATGAGGGACAGGAAGACCAGGCTCATGAGATAGCCCCTGGTCATCATCCGCGCCCTCAGTTCCCGGAGGTAGACCAGGCGGACACGGGAGGGGCGCAGCGAGCGCTGCTCGGTGTCGGGGCGCTTCATGAGGACACCTCGTCCAGCTCGGCGATACGGGGCTTCTGAGGGGCCTCGGCGTTCGCCGACGGTAAGTCCTTGGCCGGTTCGATCAGGTCCCGGAACAGCTCGGCAAGACTGGGCGTCTGCCGCTGCAGCCGCCGTACGGTGCCGTGCCGCATGGCCTGCGCCAGCAGGTCGTTCTCGACACGCTCCGCGGCGAGGTCGACCAGGACACCCTGCTGGTGAGCCCGGAACCCGGCGACCGCCGCGCAATGCGCGGGCCAGTCCTCGGGGGCGCCCTCGACCTCGACGTACACCTGGCTGTTCGCCTCCGTGGGCCGCAGTTCCTCCAGGGAGCCGCAGGCCGCGAGGCGCCCGGCGCGCACGATTCCGACCCGGTCGCAGAGTTGCTCGACCAGCTCCAGCTGGTGGCTGGAGAAGAGCACGGGCACGCCCTGTGCTGCCTTGTCGCGCAGGACCTCGCTCATGGCGTCCACGGCAATCGGGTCGAGACCGGAGAAGGGCTCGTCCAGGATGAGGACTTCGGGGTCGTGGACCAGGGCGGCGGCCAGCTGGACGCGCTGCTGGTTGCCCAGGCTGAGGTTGTCCACCGGTTTCTCGCGGTGGTGCGCGATCCGCAGCCGTTCCGTCCAACGCACCATCGCGTCCTGGGCGTCGGCCCGGGACAGGCCGTGGAGCCGGCCGAGATAGATCAGTTGCCGGGCGACGGTCATCTTGGGATACAGTCCGCGCTCCTCCGGCATGTAGCCGAACCGCGCCGACTCCAACCGTCCGACGGGCGCTTCGCCCCAGAGCACCTGCCCGTGGTCCGGTGCGAGGACCCCGACGCCGATGCGCATGGCGGTGGTCTTGCCCGCCCCGTTGCCGCCGACGAAACCGAAGATCTCACCCGGTCTGACGGTGAACGTCAGCGAGTCCAGTGCCTGTTGGGATCCGAAGCTCTTCGACACGCTCTCGAGTCCGAGAGGCTTCACGAGCCCACCCCCTCCTTCTGCTTCCCAGTCGCATGGTCTTCCGCGGAGCGTACTTTCCTCTTGGGAAAGTACCTGCTACTTTCCCAAGAGGAAAGTAGGAGTGCTCCCGAGGAGGATGCGAGGGGCCATGGGATCCGACGACACGCAGGGCAGCAGCCACCCGGACCGGCAGGAGGTGACGCCGGCCGCCGCGCAGGCCGCGCTCGACGACATCCGCAGGCGGCGGGAACAGTCCGGCATGGCCGAGTTGCGGCACGGTCTGTCCCGCTTCTATCTCTTGGCGGCGGCGCTGCTGCTGTTCGCCGCCTTCGCCTCCTTCGACCTGCCCAATCCCTGGGGCGGGGCGGTGCTGCTCCCGGGGCTGGTCCTGGTGGCGCTGATGGCGTCCCGCTGGGCGTACCGGGCGCCGGTCCGCGGCAAGCCGGGCGCCGGTGCGTGGCTGGTCGCGATCGTCGGCGGGATCGCGGTGTTCGCGGTGTTCAGCGGCCTGGCGGCGGCGATCGAGGCGGCTGGGGCGCCGGTGCCGCATCTCATCGCGGCGGTGGTCGTGGTGGGCGCGGGCCTGCTGGTGGCCCCCCGCGCCCGAGGGGTCGCCGAGGCGCGCCTGCGCCGCCGGACGGGCGGGCGGGGCTGATGGACACGGGCAGCGACTTCGACGAGTTCCTGCACGCCGTACCACGGTTGACGATCGTCGCGCTGCTGGCACCCGCCGGGTGGACCGAGTTCGCGTTCATCCGGGATTCGCTCGCGATGGGCGACTCCGCGCTGTCCAAGCAGCTGTCGGCGCTCGCCGGCGAAGGATATGTCGAGGTGCGCAAGCAGTTCGGCACCGGGACGCGGCGCACGCTCGTACGGCTCACTCCGAAGGGCCGGGAGGCCTTCGTGCGGCATGCGGCGGCACTGCAGCGGATCGCGGCGACGGCGCACGCCATGCCGGCCGACGAGTCCGACCAGCCGTAGGACGCGCGTTTCCCGCCGGACGCCTGGCGTGATCCACAGGCCTTCCCTTTTCGCGCCAGGCCTTCCTCTTTCGCGCCACGCCTTATGTACGGAGAGTAATCGATGGGAGACTTATCGTAATGATCGAGGTTCGAGAGCTGACAAAGGACTACGGAACGACCCGGGCGGTCGACGGGCTCACCTTCCGGGTCGAGCCGGGGCGGGTGACCGGATTCCTGGGACCCAACGGCGCCGGGAAGTCCACGACGATCCGCGCGATGATCGGTCTCGACCGCCCCACCTCGGGAGAAGTCCTCATCGACGGCAAGCGCTACGAGGACCTGCCCCGCCCCCTGACCACCGTGGGTGCGCTGCTCGACGCACGCGCGGTGCACAGTGGACGGAGCGTGCGGGGGCATCTGACGGGTCTGGCCCGCAGCAACCGTCTGCCGCTGCGGCGTGTCGACGAGCTCCTCGAGATGGTCGGGCTCGCCGGCGTGGCCGGCAAGCGGGCCAAGGGGCTGTCGCTGGGCATGGCTCAGCGTCTCGGTATCGCCGCCGCGCTTCTCGGTGACCCACAGGCACTTCTGCTCGACGAACCGGTCAACGGCCTCGACCCGGAGGGCGTGAAGTGGATCCGCGATCTGATGAAGCACATGGCGGACGAGGGCCGTGCGGTTCTGGTCTCCAGCCATCTGATGAGTGAGATGGCGCTGACCGCCGGGCATCTGGTCGTGATCGGACGCGGCAGGCTCCTGGCCGACACCCCCGCCGAGGAGTTCATCGCGGGCAACTCCCGTTCCTACGTCCTCGTCCGCACGCCCGAGCCCGAGCGTATGCGCGATCTCCTGGCCGCGCGTGGCATCCACGTGGACCAGGGGGCCGACGGGTCCCTCGAGGCGGTGGGCACCGACCCGAGGACGGTGGGCACCCTGGCGGCCGAGAACCGGATCCCGGTCTACGAGGTGAGCCCCAGGACGGCCTCACTGGAGGAGGCGTTCATGCAGTTCACCGCGGGTTCCGTGGAGTTCCGCGCAGAGCGGGCCGCGCAGGCCGAGCAGGAGGCAGTGCGATGAGCAGCGATGTGAGCGCGTCCGTCGCCTTCGAATGGTCCAAGGTGCGCACCTTGCGCTCCATGGTGTGGAGCCTTGTCCTCTTCGCCGTACTCAGTCTCGTACTCGCCGTGGTGACCGGACTGCTCGTACAGCACCAGTACCCCGACAAGCCGGCCCGTGCCTCCTTCGATCCGATCTCCACCGGATTCAGCGGGCTGCGGCTGGGCCTGATGGGGCTCGTGGTGTTCGGCGTGCTGATCGTCACCAGCGAGTACTCGTCCGGGACGATCCGCAGCTCGCTGGCCGCGGTGCCGCGGCGCGGGGCCTTCTACACGGCCAAGATGCTCACCGGCGGGCTGACGGCGCTCGGGACGTCGGTCGTCGTCGCGGTCACCAGTTTCTTCGCCACCCAGGCGACCATGGGCGCGGGGCAGAGGGTGTCTCTCACGGATGACGGTGTGCTGCGCGCGCTGGTTGGGGCGGTGCTGTACATGACCATGCTGTGCCTCTTCACCATGGGCGTCGCCACGGTCCTGCGCTCCTCCGCGCTCACCATGGGCATCCTGGTGCCGCTCTTCTTCACGGTCTCGACGATCCTCACCAGCATCCCCGGCGTCGGCAAGGCCGCGCAGTTCCTGCCCGACGTGGCCGGCGGGATGGTCCTCTACCGGGACGCGCCCAAGGGGTACGTGCTGAACGCGTGGTCGGGGCTGGCGGTCCTCGCGGCGTGGACCGCGGCCGCGGCGGTGGCCGGGTATCTGACGATGCGGCGCCGGGACGTCTGACGGCGGCGGCCGGGCGGTGGTCCGGCAGAGCCGGGACCGGTCGCCGTGGTGGGCCGGGGCCGCTCGCCCTGCGGAGCCGTGATCGGTCGTCCTGCTGGGCCGGGGCCGGTGGGCGAGTTTCCCGGTCCGGTATATGCGGACCGTATGCGCGGCCGATGCGCGCTCCCCTTCGCCGGAAGTGCGGGAGTCGAATGTCGCCCTCCCAAGATGGATTTCGGGCGCCGGTCGAACAGCCGGCACGGCGTCCGAAACCCCATCACACAAGGAGGCCCCAATGTACCAGGGTGACCTGTCTCTCCTCGAGGAGATCGAGGAGCAGGACTTCGAGGGTGTTGCGTACGGTGCGTGCACCACGAACACCTTCTCCCTCTCGGACTTCCTCGGCAACCACGGTGGCTGGTGCACGCTCACCAAGGAATGCCAGCCCAACTGCAGCTGACCCTCGTCCAGGGAAGGGAAGAACCGTCATGAAGGACGAGAAGAACATTCTCGGGATGTACGACGAGGCCGAGCTCATCGAGCTGAGCGAGGCCGACGTCACCGGCGGTACGACGCCGGTCTCCGTGGCGATCACCGTCGCGGCCAGCGTTGCCTTCTGCCCGACCACCAAGTGCACCAAGTCCTGCTGAGTTCTCTGTAGGTCGGTGTAAGCGGAGGGAGCGGGACATCCGACGGTTCGGCCGGGCGGTGGTCCGGCATGCGGACCGTATGCGCGGCTGATGCGCGCTTCCCGTCGTCGGGAGCGCGGGAGTCGAATGTCGCCCTCCCAGGATGGGTTTCGGGCGCCGGTCGAACAGCCGGCACGGCGTCCGAAACCCCATCTCACAAGGAGGCCCCAATGTACCAGGGTGACCTGTCTCTCCTCGAGGAGATCGAGGAGCAGGACTTCGAGGGTGTTGCGTACGGTGCGTGCACCACGAACACCTTCTCCCTTTCGAACGTCCTGGGTAACACCGGTGGTTGGTGCACGTTCACCAAGGAATGCCAGGCCAGCTGCAGCTGACCCTCGTCTACGGAAGGAAAAGCATCATGAAGGACGAGAAGAACATTCTCGGGATGTACGACGAGGCCGAGCTCATCGAGCTGAGCGAGGCCGACGTCACCGGCGGTACGACGCCGGTCTCCGTGGCGATCACCGTCGCGGCCAGCGTCGCTTTCTGCCCGACCACCAAGTGCACCAGCAGCTGCTGAGTTCTCTGTAGGTCGGTGTAAGCGGACGGGGCGGAATGGGTCTGGACCCCCAAGGATCCCATTCCCGCCCCGTCTTTTGGGGGTCACTTGACATCGCGTGCAGAAGGACAGGCAATGACACCTGCGATCAATTTCTATCCGGAGTTCGACGACACGGAGATCGAGGAAACGATCACACCGCTGGCGTCGTTCGACGAGCATGTTCTTGCTGTTGTCGGTGAGGAGCCGCAGAAGCCGGCCGGGGGTTCCGCGGCGGCAGGCAGGCCCGCGGTCGTCAAGGACTGGGTGTCACAGCCGGAGGAATACTCCTTCCAGCATGTGATCAGGGCGGTCGCGGCGGGCGTCGCGGACGGTGATCCGCTGGCCGCCTTCCCGGACCTGTTCGCCGACCCGGACGACGTGCTGGTCGAACTGCTCGGCCGGGCGGAGATCCGCATTCGCGAGATGTACACCCGCCCGCTGGTGGCAGCGGTCAACCACGCCCGCGAGAAGGGCCTCCTCGAAGGAGACACCCCGCACGAGCGCTACCGGTACTTCCTGGACGAGGCGATCCGCACCTCGTTCACCGACATCGGTGGCCTCAGCTTTCCCGTGCTGCGGAACCTCACGCCGGTCGTACTGGCCGGCACGGTCGACAGCGTCGTCGAACTCTGCGCCAGGCTGGTCGCCGACCGGGAGGCGCTCCGCGACGCCTTCGGCCTCGCGCCGGAGGACCGGCTGACCTCGTTCGGCGCCCCCGAAGGCGACACCCACCATCACGGGCGCGCGGTCTGCGTGCTCACCTTCGAGTCCGGAAAGCGACTGGTCTGCAAACCGCGCGACGTGTCCTGCGAGGCGGGCTTCGCGAAGCTCGCGGACGAATTCAACGCGGCCTTCGGCACCCGTCTCGTCGCCGCGAAGGTGCTCGCCCGCGACGGCTACGGGTACGTCGAGTACATCGAGGCCGAGAACGTGTCGGACATGTCCGAGCGCTTCATGCGGGACAGCGGCGAACTCGGAGCTGTCCTCTATCTGTTGAACGCGCGTGACATGCACTTCGAGAACATCGTGCCGACCCGGCGCGGCCCCGTTCCGGTGGACCTGGAGACCATCCTCCATCCCGACCGGATCCACGTCGCAAAGGTCCCGGAGGCCGACGGAAACGCGTACGACACCATCGCGCACTCGGTCTACGGCGTGGGCATCCTGCCGCTGGTGATGGCCGGCAAGAAGGACCGGGCCGGCCATGTGGACCTCGGATTCCTCGGCGGGCCGGGAGCCGGTACCTCTCCCTTCAAGCAGGTGAGTTTCGAGGATCCGTACACCGACCGGATCAGGCTGCTCCTCAAGCAGCAGGAGGTGACCGCGCGGAAGACCGTCGTGGGCGAGCGGACCGAGGAGGAGATCCTCCAGCTCGGTCAGAAGATGGCGGAGGGTTTCACCCGGGTGTACCGCGCCGTCCTGGCGGCACCCGGCACATGGACCGATCTGCTGCGCACGACGGCCGACGGCCTGCGGATCCGCTACATCCACAATCCCACCGCGCTCTACGGGCAGACGCTGCGCATGACCACCGGACCGAGCGCGCTCGACGATCCGGCCACCTATCTCGCGCTGCTCAAGCGCATCTCCATAGCCAGCAAGAACTCCGCCCGGGAGATCATCGTCTCGGAGCTCCGTCAGATGGCCGAGCGTGACGTGCCGTACTTCACGGTCGGCGCCACCGGCACGGAGGTCTGCGACGGAGACGGCACGGAGGTCGGGGCCGCGCTCGACAGCTCCCCTCTGGACCTCGCCCTCGAGAAGGCAGCCGGACTCGGCGAGTTCGACCTCGCGCAGCAACTGCATCTGATCCGTTCGGCGTTCACCGCTCAGTTCCCGGACAACCATCTGATTCCCGCACAGCACACGGGAGTCCCCGCGGACGGCGGTGCCGGCTCCGGCGAGCGCCAGGCCCTGGTCTCTCTCGCGCGTGAACTCTGCGACGTCCTGGTCGAGACCTCCCTGCCCGACCGCTTCGCCCATCTGCCCCGGACCTGGATCGGCCCGCTGGCGTCCGCGGAGGCGGACCGCCCCTGGCCTCCCGGCGTGCTCGGCTACGACCTCTACACCGGGCGGACCGGACTCGCCCTCACCCTGGGCGCCGCCGGACGTGTCCTGGACGACGACCGCTACCTGAACGTGTCCCGGCAGATCTTCTCGGCGACCGCCGAGATCCTGTCCTCGCACCGCTATGAGGCCCGCAGCGTCGAACAGGCCGGTTACGGCGGCTACACCGGCATGGCGGGCACCCTCTTCAGCCTCGCCGCGACGGGCCGCCTGATCGGTGAGGACGACTGGGTGCGCGCCGCCCAGGGAGCGGTGCCGCTGGTCCTCGACCAGATCCGCGGGGAGCGGCCCGACAGGCTGATGCTGGACGTCATCGGTGGCCTCGCGGGTGTGCTGAGCTGCGTGATCGCCATCGGTGGCCCTGATGCGCCGGAAGCGGTCACCGAGGTGGCGGTCCTGCTCGTCGAAGCCCTCCAGCGGGATGGACTCTTCGTCCGGTCGGTACTGGACCAGTCGGGGTTCGCCCATGGCATCAGCGGTGTCGTCCACGCCCTCAGCCGTGCTCATCCCCTGCTGCCGGAGGAACGCAGACCACTGGTCGAGTCGGCGCTGGCCTCGCTCGTGGAGCGGCTCGACGTGTTCTTCGACGCGGACGAGCGGAACTGGACGTCCCGGGCGTCGGGGCAGGGAACCTTCGCGACGGGCTGGTGCCACGGCTCGACGGGTATCGCCCTGGCCCTGTCCGCATACGCGACCGTGCCCGGCGGCGAGGACGTCACGGCCACGCTGGACCAGGCGGTCGGGAACGTCCTGAGCCTCGGTTTCGGGCGCAATCTCACCTGGTGCCACGGCGACCTGGGGAGCCACGGCGCCCTGCGCTCCATCGCCGGCCCGGCCGGCGCACCGCTGCACGCCGACGTGCGGGAGCAGGAACGCAGGTGGCTCCAGCCGGACGTGTTCCACCGCAAGATGGCCGACCCGCACAGCCGCTACGCGCACACCAACAGCCTCATGGTCGGCAGTGCCGGCCTGGCGCTGCACCTGCTCAACCGCATCGAGCCGGACCTGCGCGTCTGCCCGCTCACGCTCACCGCGGGAGGGCGCTGACCATGACGACGGACAAGCGGACAAAGGTCTTCACGGCCCGCCGGGTGCCGACCGTCACCCAGGTCACGCAGACGGAGTGCGGGCTGTGCTCGTGCGTCGCCGTGCTGCGGTACTACGGGCGCGCGGAGGAGATCGTCAGCGCCCGCGAGGTCATGGAGGCGGGACGTGACGGTCTGTCGGCCAGTCAGCTCGCGCAGTTCCTGGAATCACGCGGGATGCGGGTCAAGGCGTACCGGGTCAGGAACATCGCCGCCCTGGAGAAGTTCACCTCGCCGGTGATTCTCTACTGGGAGAACTACCACTTCGTCGTCATGGAGAGCTTCGACGGCCGGACGGCGGTCCTCATGGACCCGGCGGTCGGACGGCGCCGGATCAGCCGTGACGAGCTGGAGAGCAGCTTCACCGAGGTCGTCATCGCCGCCGAGCCGGGCGAGCGGTTCGAGAGGAAGCGGGCCAGACCGCTCTCCGACTGGCGCAAGTTCCTGCTGATCACGCCGGAGGCCAAGAAGCGCATAGGCCTGGTGGCGCTGCTGTCGCTCAGCGGGTACGGGACGGTGCTCGGCATTCCCGTCCTCACCCGGTGGGCCGTCGACCGGTACGCCGACTGGCACGGACTCGGCGATTCGGCCGTCCTCCTGGGGGCCGTGCTGGGCGCCGCCCTCTGCTATTTCGCGTTGCACCTGACGAGGATCGTCCTGCTGTCCTCGCTGATCGCCGTTCTCGGCAAGGACCTGATGAGCCAGACGTTCGCCAGGCTCCTCAACCTGCCGTTCAAGTTCTTCACCACACGGCCACCGGGCGAACTGATCTACCGGCTCAACAGTGTGACGTCGGTACGGGACCTGATCTCGTCCCGGGTGGCCCAGGGTGTGCTCGACGTGGGGACACTGATCTGCGTCACGGTGTATCTGCTGGTCACCGAATGGCGCCTGGGCTCGGTGGCCGTCGGCGTCTTTCTGCTGAACGCCCTGTACCTGATGAAGACCCGGTACCGGGTCACCGAGGCCGTCGACTCGGAGATCGCGTATCTCGCCAAGAGCCAGGGCACCCAGCTCGACGCCATCGTGTCGATTCCGGCGATCAAGATGGGCGGCTACGCCCAGGAGTTCCTGAACGGCTGGAACGAGACGTTCAGCAACTCGCTGAACGCGATGAGGACGCGGATGCGTCTCCAGCAGGGCCGCATCGCGGGGCTGTCGACCACCACGCAGATGTTCGGGCCGCTGGTCCTGCTGCTGCTCAGCCTCTACCTGGTCGGTCACGGCCGTATCTCCCTCGGGGCCGCCGTGTCGGTCCAGGCCATCTCCGCGACCTATTTCGCCCTGGCGAGTTCGGTGTTCCAGACGTACACCTCGTTCAACGAGGTGTCCCGGTACGTGGCCCGGCTGTCGGAGATCTCCGAGGAGGAGCCGGAGTCGACGGGCGGCAGCCGTACCGAGCTCGACGTCCCGTCCATCAGCCTCAAGAACGTCGGCTTCCGGTTCACCAAACACAGCGACCTGGTGGTCCGGGACGTCACCATGACCATCGGCGCGGGGGAACGCATCGCCCTGGTCGGCCCCTCGGGCTCGGGGAAGAGCACGCTCGGCCGGATCATCTGCGGTCTCTACGAGGCCACGGCCGGCACGATCGAGTTCGGCGGCCATGACCTGACGGAGTACGACAGGAGCTCCCTGCGCCGCACCATCGGCTACATCCCCCAGGAGGTGCACATGCACAACCGCACCATCCTGGAGAACCTGACGCTGGGCAAGGACCTGTCCGAGGAATACGTCCGCGACTTCTGCGACAAGCTGGGCATCCTGGATTTCGTCAACGAACTGCCCATGGGGTTCCACACCTTGGTCTCCGACATGGGAGCCAACTTCTCCGGCGGTCAGCGGCAGCGGATCGCCATCGCCCGGGCGCTGCTGGGAAATCCGAAGATCCTGGTCATGGACGAGGCCACGGCGGCACTCGACAACATCAACGAACGCCGTGTCATGCGGGTCATCGAGGACATCGGGGCCACTCAGGTCGTGATCGCGCACCGCCTCGCCACCGTGCAGTCGGCCGACCGGATCTATGTCCTCGACAACGGCACGATCACGGAGGCCGGGACACACGAGGAACTCCTCGGCGAAGGCGCCGTGTACGCGGATCTCTACGGTGAGGACCGCCGGGAGGAAACGCTGGTGGGAGGCGAGCGAGCATGACGGACCCGCAGGTGGCAGTCGCCGAGTTCCTGCCGTTCTACACGAACCGGATACCCCGCCGTACGGTGGCCGACCGGCTGCTCGCCGGCATCTCCCGGGTGGCCGCACCCGAGCACGCGGAAGGACTGGTCGACCAGATCTGGGAAGACCTGGTGACCACCGTGGAGGGACACTCCCTTCGCGTGCTGGTCGGTGAGTTCCACGAATTCCGGGAGTCCCGGGGACTCCCCATGTCCGCTCGGAGCGAGGAGGCGCTCCAGAAGTTCCGCCGGCACCTGGCCGATCCCGGCAACTGCCGTGACCTCCTGGCCCGGTACGAGGTGCTCGGTCGTCGGCTGACCGTGGTCCTGGACCACTTCCTCGACGCCTACGACGACCTGTTCGCCGCCTGGCGTCAGGACCGGCCGGAGCTCGTGGCGCGCGGGCTGCTGGAGAGCGAGGACGAGTTGCTCGCCGGCCTGCTCGCCACGGGAGGCGACCCCCACAACGACAACCGGCGGGTCATGGGAGTGCGCCTGGCCTCCGGCGGAAAGCTGGTCTACAAGCCGCGCACGCTGGACACCGACACCTTCGTCCGCGACCTGTATGCCGTGGCCGAGCCCTATCTCGTCCACACCCTCGACGGATGTGTGCCGAAGTCGCTGTCCGTCGGTGACCACGGATGGCAGCAGTTCGTCACCCCGCGGGCCATGACCACGCCGGACCAGCCGGCCCGGTACTTCTACCGCTTCGGCGCGCTGTGCGCGCTCTTCGGCGCCATCGGCGCGTCCGATCTCCACGACGAGAACCTGCTGGCCGCCGGCGAGCACCCGTGCGTCATCGACTCGGAGATGATGTTGCGGCCGGGCGTCGGCCCCGAGAACGACTCGCTGGAGCACCGGCTGATCAACCACGTCGAGCTGTCCGTCTCGGCGACCATGCTGGTCCCGAACGTCAGGCCCGACTCGCCGATCGACGTGATCATGGCGGGCGTCGGCGTCGGCGGCGAGCAGGTGTCCGGCAAGATGAAGAAGACCGTGATCCAGGACGCCGGCACGGACGCCGTCCGCCTGCGCTGGGAACCCCTTGTGTACCAGCACAAGGAGAACGTGCCGCGGCTCGGCGAGGAGAAGCTGGCGTCCGTCCGGTACTTCGGGGACATCGTCGCCGGGTACACCGACGCGCTCCGGGCCGTCCGCGAGCGCGACGCGATCGAGAGCGTGCTCGACCGGTACGCGGAGCTGCCCGTACGGTGCCTGATCCGCTCGACGATGGTGTACGGCCGCTTCCTCGACGCGGCCACACAGCCGCGCTACCTCCGCGACACGGCCGAGAACCAGCGCCTCCTGGGGCTGCTGAAGCAGTACCCCAGACACCTGTCGCCCGAGGCCCGCGCCTACGTCGCCGAGGCGGAGCGCGCCGCCATGGACACCGGGAACGTGCCCTACTTCACGGTACGGGCCGGCTTCACCGAACTGGCCTCGGGCACCTCGCGGTTCGACGGAGCCCACGGGTCGTCACCGGCGGACTTCGCCCGGGCGGGCCTCGCGCTCAACGCCGGACAGAGCGACGTGTACCACCGGTTCGTGCTGGAGGAGTGCTTCGGCGAACTCGCCGACGCCGCACCGGACGTGATGTCCTCCCACAGCGTCTTCGCCCCCGTCGTCCACACCGCCGCGGACGAGGCCTGGTGGCCCGGTGTGGCCCGTATCCTCCAGGACACGCGGGTGTCCCACCAGGGCGAGCACGGTCCGGAGGCCGGCTGGATCGGCGGAGTGGGTCCCGACCGCGGGGTGCCCACCATCATCCCGGGGAACTACCTCTCGTTCCACGACACCGGAGGGATCGTCACCTTCCTTCAGGACGCCGCGCAGCGGGACCCGGGGCTTCGGGAGCTGTACCTGAGTGCCGACCGCGGTCTGGACGCGCTCCTCGAGACGTACGGGGAGGCGCTGCTGACCGCCCCCGAGAGTGTGTTCACCGGCGCGGCCTCGACGCTGCTCATCCGGCCCGACCAGCAGGACCGGGACTGGGTGGGGCAGCTCCTGCGGAGAATCCCGGAGCGGACCGAGGCCGGCACGCTGGAGACGGACCTGGCCAACGGTCCCGCCGGATTCCTCATGGCCGTGCTGGCCCGTCTGGAAGCGGGCCAGGACGCACTGCTCGACGACGGCCGGCTGACGCGTCTGTGCGACCTGGTGCTCGATCAGGCCAAGGCGGCACGGGACCGCGCGTGGTTCGACGTCGCGCACGGCGACCTCGGGATGCAGTGGGCCCTGGCACGGATCGGCCGCCATACGGGTGACCGGGGCCTGACCGCCGCGGCCGGGGACTGGCTGACGGAACAGCTGGCCGACGGCGAGCTGCCCCCGGTTCCCGGCTGGTGCAACGGCCACGCGGGTCTGCTGCTGGTCGCGGCGGAGATCCTCACGTCGGCGGGCCGGCCGGAGGTACTGACGGACGGCCGCCTGCCGGAGCTGGCGGACGGGGCGACACGGCTGCCGGCCCGGGGTCCGGTGGACCTGTCGGTGTGTCATGGCACCAGCGGGGTGATCCAGTCGCTGATCGCGGCGAGCCGGACCCTCGGGGACCGGTCCCTGCTCGACCGGGCGGCCGGCTTCCGGCGGCGAGTGGCGCGGACGGCCCGCGACAACGGGTTCCACACCGGATGCCCGGGAAGAACCTCGCTGCTGGGCTACATGTTCGGCTGGTCGGGCATCGGCCACACCGATCTGATGCTGAGCACCGCACTCGACGGTACCGACCCGGCCTTCGTGCCGGTCGCGCTGACCGCACCGCGCGTACCGGTCCCTGCCGTGCCGCGGCAGCGTGGCGCGAACGTCGTTGCGGAAGACTGGCGATCACGACCGGAAGCAAGGAAGTAGCAGTCATGAAGAAGGACAAGCAAGGCGGTATGGCACCCGCGTTTCCTCTGTTCATCGGGGTTGTCATCGCGACCGTCGCCATCTCGCAGGACAACTGGGGCGGTGCCGCGCTCGGTGTGGCGGCCGGCGCCGTCATCTCACTGATCGTGTCGGCACGTCGGCGGAGGCGGTGAGACGACGATGAAGTACTCCGTGTTACTTCCGGTGGTGCCGGCCCGCCCCGAGCCGGCGGTGATGTTCGCGAACCTCGTGCAGTGGACCGCCGCCGAGCGCCTGTGGCAGGGGCAGTCGCTGGTCCTCGACTCCCACCACCTGGCCCAGTGGCTCGCCGGAATCGGCATCCGCGTCCCGATCGGATTCGGGGTGTCCCTGATGCCGATGCGGTCGCCCTACCAGGCGGCCTTCGAGGCGCGCTCGGTCGCGCTCGCCACCGGTCATTCCGTCGTGGCCGGGTTCGGGCCGGGTCCCGTGTCGTTCCAGAGAGCCCTTCTGGGCCGGCCGTACGCCAGACCGCTGCAGGCCTCCCGGGAGTACGCGACGATCGTGCGGGCCCTGGTGTCGGGTGAAGACGCCATGGTCGAGGGCGAGTACTTCTCGGTGGCCGCCCGGCTGCTGCCGCGCCCGGCGCCACAAGTGGAGGTGGGCCTGGGGGTGTTGCGCCCGAAGATGGCGGCCCTCGCGGGCGAGGTGGCCGACCGGGCCATCACCTGGCTGCTGCCGGCCGGCTATCTCGCCGAAACGCTGGTCCCGGCGATGCGCGGCGCCGACCGCAAGCTCGAACAGCCGGTGCGTACCACGGCCATTGTGCCGCTGGCGGTCGCGCGCCCGGACCGCGACGTCACCGCCCTGGTTCAGGCGACCTGCGGAAACCACCTTCAGGCGCCCCACTATCAGGACGCACTGCGGAAGGCCGGAATTGCGGTGTCCGACCAGGGCGACGCGCAGGACGCCGGGCGGGTCGTGGACGCGGGCGCGTTCCTGTACGGCACCGTCGAGCAGATCCACGAGCGGCTCGCCGAGTTCGGCGCGGCCGGGGTGGACGAGGTGGTCCTGAACACGATCGGTGTCGCGCAGGTCCACGGTCCGAAGGCGGCTGCCCAGGATCTCCTGCAGATCCTGGGCGGTGCGTCGGGCGTGTCGGCATCGGACGTCGGACTGACATGACGCGTGGGCAGCCGGGCATTGCGCCTGCCCGGCGTGGCGCGCAGGAGCCGGGTCCTCCCGGCCGGGGACGGCGTCATCTCCCATCCCCTGATCACACAACTTGTCCATTCGTCAGCAGAGAGGGCGTGACCGCATGTCCCGTACCGAGAACGTCGATGTCGTCGTCGTGGGAGGGGGCCCCGCCGGTTCCACGATCGGAAGCCTGCTCGCCAAGGCCGGCCACGCGGTGCTCATCCTGGAACGGGAGACCTTTCCCCGCTACCACATCGGGGAGTCCATGGTGTCCGGCATGGCTCCGCTCATGGAGGAGCTGGGCCTCATAGAAGAGCTGGACGCGCGCTTCCAGCACAAGAGCGGAATCTCCCTGCGGTGGGGCAGGGACCCCGAACCCTGGCGCAGCGACTTCTCGGCGGCCTTCTCCGCGACGGGCAGCCACTTCACCCACGCCTGGCACGTCACCAGGAGCGAGTTCGACCAACTGCTGCTCGACAACGCCCGGAAGCTCGGCGCCACGGTCCACGAGGCGGCCCAGGTCACCGAGATCCTGCGCGACGAAACCGGCAGGGTGACCGGGGTGGCTTACACGCAGGACGGTGAGCCCCGTCGGGCCACCGGCCGCTTCGTGGTCGACGCCTCCGGACAGGGCCGTGTGCTGACCCGTCAGATGACGGAGACCACCTGGCAGGAGGACCTGCGCAACGTCGCGGTGTGGACCTACTTCGACTCCTACACCCCTATCGAGCACAAGGACGACATCCTTGTCGAGGCCATTCAGGGCGGCGGCTGGGTCTGGGGCATCCCGCTCTCGGACACCAGGCTGAGCATGGGCTACGTGCTGTCCGCCGGGAAGCTCTCCGAGGAGACCCGTCGCGGCCGCACCCAGCGTGACGTCTTCCTCGACTGCCTGGAGGCCAGTCACCTCGCCAGGACCATGGTCGACCTGGGGGCCGTCGGCGAGCTGAAGACCACACGTGACTGGTCCCATGTGTGCGACACCTTCCACGGTCCGGGCTGGGTCGCGGTGGGCGACTCCGCCGCGTTCATCGACCCCCTGTTCTCCTCCGGCGTGTGGCTCGGCACCTCCGCGGCCTGGCTGGCGGCGCGGGCGATCGGTGCCGCACTGGAGGACGCGGGGCAGGAGCAGCTCGCCCTGGAGCGGTTCGACGCGCTGTACCGCCAGATGTTCAAGGACATCCTGGCCTACGTGCGCTTCTTCATGGACCCGACCCGGTTGCGCGAGGAGTACGAGGAGCGGGCCCTGCAGATCCAGAAGATGGTCACGCAGAACTCGCGTGTCGGGTTCATCTCGATGATCTCGGGTGTGAGTGCCATCGCGGACGTCGTGGACTTCGACCCGATGAACGTCGAGGACGTCGAGGACGTCATGCAGGACTGGGACGAGCAGACCGCCGCCGCGAGCAGCACGGCCGGTGACTGAGGTCGCCGGAGCGTGAGGACTCCGACGGGGCGTGTGCCGGAACGCGTCGGTCCTACGCTCCGTCGGCACACGCCCGCACGCGTCTTCCGCCACGCCGCACCACCGCGGTCCGCGTCCCGAGGAAGCGGTCGCCTGCCTGGGCTCCGGCTGCTCCACGGCGTGGCTGACGGTGATGCCGATCGCGGCCATCCGGTTCACGACACCTGCCCCGGCGTGCGGCCCTCCCTCGGGGAGGACGACGAGGCTGCCGGCAGTGAGGTCGTACGGCTCCCGACTCGTCGACAACTGGCCCGGCCTGCCGTCCGCCATGAACTCGTGCGCGGTCCGGACGCACAGCTCACCCTCGGCGATGCCCATCCGCGCCGCGATCTCCGCCGGTGCCGGCACCTTGGCGTCGGTCCGGCTCTCCCAATCTCCCTGCCTGCCCACGGCCTTCATGTCCGCCCGGAACGGCGACCCGTCGGGCCGCTCCCGCGCCGACGAACGGACCACCCGCACCCGCTGCCGGGGCTCGGCGACATACGTGCCCGAACCGGCACGGCCCTCCAGCACACCCTGGGAGAGCAGCAACTCCTGCGCCCGGCGCACCACGCTCTCGCCTCAGCCGGCGACGGGGAGGTTGCGGCCGACCGCCCAGCAGTGCGTCGTAGGCAGCATCTGCTGGATGCGCTGTCCGTGAACATCGTGGCCTGCGTGACGACCGCTGGAATGGATTCGCCGGGCCCCCTGCTGAAACCCTTGCCGTCGTAGAAGGATTCGCCGGACCTCCTGCTGAAACCCTTGCTGTCAGTGAAGGCTTCGCCGGGCTTCCTGCTGAAACCGGCATAATCGTCGAAGTTCTCTCCGGGCCTCCTCATATGACCCTTGCCGTCGTAATAACTCTCACTCGTGGAGTACACGGTCCTCCTCAGGCGGGAATTTTGTGAATAAGCGGAACTGTGCAGCCTAACCAGTGCTCGTGCGAGGCCAACGCGATTCCGTGAGGCCTGTTGACCTGGGCATGATATTGATCAACTGCAAGCCTAGAGTGGCGGGTTGGCGTGCTTATGGGTCGACGGAGCGGCTTTGGGCTGGAGTTGCCTTGGCTCAAGTGATCACGGCCCCGTAAGCTTCCGGCGCGTCGGGCAGTCTGTGGACCTGCCCGCTAAAGCGCGACGTTGGGGCCATGATCTTCGAGGCTCGCGCCAAAGTGGCTGCCTAAGAGGTCGTTCCTGGCCACGCGCCATCCCTCTCTATTGACAGATGGCCGCGACTTCGCCACCGTGCTTCACGCTGCTGGTTTCGGAGATCAGGCCGGGGCTCCGCTGACCAAGGTAAAAGCACGCCTGGGGCTCGGGGCCTGTTCTAGCGCAGCTCCCCCTCCAACATTCCCATGGCGTACTGGTCGTACCAACGTCCGTCCCGGTGGAACGCCTGCCGCAGCCGGCCCTCTTCGACGAAGCCGACCTTCTGGTAGATGCGGTGAGCCGCATGGTTCTCCGTGACCACTGTCAGGGAGATCTTGTGCAGCCGCATGGTGTCGAACCCGTACCGGCACATGGTGCGCAGCGCGTCGGTGGCATAGCCTCGGCCCCAGCGGTCCTTCTCGCCCAGGTAGATGTCCAGCTCGGCGCAGCCCGTCTCCGGCTCGGCATCCCGCAGCCGCACCAACCCGATCAGCGTCCCGTCGTCACGCACCTCGATCCCGTACAGCGTGTCCCCGTACGTGTTCGGCCCCCGCTCCTCGAGGCGTTTGCGCACCCCCTCCAGGTGCTGGTCGTAATACGCGTCCATCCAGCGCATCACGTCGGGGTCGTTGTTCCACCGCCACAAGGACTCCGCGTCGGACGGTGCCAGCGCGCGCAGTCGTACAAGATTTCCGAGGATCATGGCGTGCATTGCAGCACGACGTGTGCGGCGCCTCCAGCGCATTTTGCTTGCGAGGGCAGTGAACCATGGATGCCACCCGCCCGGCGGGCAAGCGTCGTTGCTGCGCTGCGGCACCCAAGCGGTGCTGTGAGCGTCGGCTGTCGCCTCGCATGGTCCAGTACCTGCACGCGGTGCTGCGGAACGCGCTCCAGCACGCGGTCCGTGAGGAGCTACTGCAGTGCGACGTCGTCAAGCTACATTCGACAGGCGGCAGAGTCGAAGCCAGGACCAGTGCCGTGTCAGAGAACCTTTGCCCTTCGGTTGGTCAGCCTGCTGTCGGGTTCTGCGGGACCTGCGCTCGCGTGAACCCGTGGCTTCGCTCCACTTTCGCCACATGCAGCGTGTAGCTCTGGTACCACTCGGCTTGCCCGCGCTTTTGCGCCGCGCGGTGCTCGGCGTTGCTCCGCCACTCCGTGAGGGCGTCGGCGTCGCGGAAGTACCCGACGGTGATGCCCAGCCCGCCAGGAGTCTGCGCGTGGTCCATCCCCAGGAACCCGGGGACGTCCTTCACCAGGTCTTCCATGCGTGCGTTGGTCTCGCTGTAGCCGCTCTGGTCCTGGGTTCGCACCGTAGTGAAGACAGCCACGTAGTAGGGAGGTTCATAGGCCTCGACCGGCGCGACAGGCGTTTCCGAGTGATCGCTCATGGCGCCACCGTAAGGCGGGATACGCCCAACGATCCAGCGTCGTTCCTGAACGGGATACATGAGGGATCGGGCTCTTGATGAACGCTGTCCGAGCTTTCCTCCAGCTCCCGGAAACGGCCACGAGCCTACCGGCTCACAGAACGGCGCGAGGGACGGGGAACACCAGGGCGAACGTCGGGCCTCTCACGCGCCGATGACCGAACCACCCGCACCCGCTGCCGGGGTTCGGCGCCCTGACTGCTTCGTCCCGAAGCAACTTGGGTACATGCCGTCCAGCGAGGCGCGGACCCGGAAAGCCATCTCCGCGATGTTCCGGGCCGCCGGTCACGCCCACGACGGTCCAAAGACGGCCCACGCCGCCGAACACAACCCCTCACAGTAGGAACACTGCTGGTGAGGGGCGCTACTACTCGGTTGAGCCGGACGCCGTGGCTCACAGACGGCCCAGGAACGGAGCGCTGCCGCGCTGCCGCAGGGCGCCTGGGGTGCTACTAACGATGGGCACGCAACAGGCCCCGCGCAGCCGTCGGCACCACCGACCTGTTCTGATTCCGGCCGCGAATACCGAGCCGGGCAACCGCTCCACCCCGACGTCCCTGCGGCCCTCCTCAACGACGTCGCCATCCCCACCACAGCCGGCCGCACCGCCACTATCCGGCGGCACGTGCTGGAGATGCCCACCCCGGGCTCGCGGAGGCTCTGGGCTATCGCCGGGTCACCACGGCCAAGTCGGCCTCCGGGACCGGAGGCACCTGGAGCCGATACGCCTCTGGACCACCACCAGGCGGGGGACGAGGCAGCCGACAAGGAACATGGCTCGTGGGCAGCCGGAAACGGGCGAATCACCAAACCAAGCAGCAGCCACTCACGCCTGACGAGGCAAGGCTAATTAAAGACAAAATCCGAGGCGAATATCGGAGAAGCGGCCTGGCGAGTCGAGATTAAAGAAGACTTATGGTCGACTGTGTGTCAAACCTCCCCTTTGCGGCTTTCTCGTGTGAGCCACGCCACACTTTCACAAAGTCATTGCAGTCTCTTCAATGAGGCCTTTAGATTCCTCTGCATCCGAGAAGATGATCTTCGTGGATCTTCTGGAAAGAAGGTTTGGGAAATAACTGTAGCTTGACGTATTGCCGCCATTTCGGAAGCCGTGCTCATTGGCATGGGTGCCATCGCCCCGGCCGTCATGGCCTGCGGTGACTTCGATTACGGCACGTCCCGCACCAAGCTCAGCACACCTGTGACCCCATCATCGGCTGGATGGAGGTTCAGGGTCAGCGGACCTTCAACAATGCGGCGGTCGCTAATTGCTGATGATCTGAACGCGGGGCTCGCTCGTGGGCGGGCCCCGCATCCGTATTGATCCTCCCGTGCGAGCTTAGGAAGCGACCGCATGATTCAGGCAATATTCAATGGTAATAAAGGATTGTTGGTGGCCGGTGTCGCCTTCTCTTTGATTGCGGCTCTGGTGTCCTATTTCCTGGGGCGCCGTCTCGGAAAGCCCGGAGTTCTGTGCGCTCTGACGGGCGCGGCGCTCGCCGGTGTAGTAACTGCCACGCTCTACCCTATTTCTCCTGATGCGCCCGCCTCGGCAACCTGCTTTATTGAACGCGACGTCATCACAGGGACGTTCGCTACCCAGGGGTTGCTGAACGTTCTCCTCTTCATCCCTCTGGCGGCCCTGGCCACCTGGCTGACCCCCCGCCCGATTCCGGTCACCCTGGCCTGCGTTGCCCTCTCGGCCACCATCGAGGTCACGCAGGCGCTCGCGCCGGGCATGGGGCGCGCCTGTGACAGCACCGACCTGTGGACCAACAGCATCGGCGCCTTTGCCGGTGCCGGCGTCGCAAGTGCTGGGCTGTACTGGGGCACCGCCCGTGGCGGACGTGACGCCGCCGTCCTGATCAGCAGGCGGCAGGTCCGCCGCTCCCTCATCGGGTTCGCTACCGGAATCGCCGCGATCGGTCTCACCAGCGCCTTCACCGTCACCTTCGTGATGGCGGAGGTGGCATGGGCGAACACCGCCTCCGCTGAACAGCAGGAAGCCGCCCGGAAAGCCGTCGCCGACTTCCTCGGCGAGCAGGCCCATGTCGCATCGGTGCAGTTCTTCCCCGGGCCGGCTGGAGGTCCTGGGCAGATCTCGGCCAACACCGACCGTGGTGTCCTCGAAATCGAGTGGCCCTCCCGCGAGGTGTTGTCCGGCCTGCTGCGGTCCACCAGTCTGGCCCTCGGTCCCGATACCGCACCTGTCAGCGACGGTGCCGCCCTCAAGGCCGGCACCGCCTTCGTGCAGGACCACTTTCCCTGGGCGCTCGCCGGCCGTACGAACGTCAGCGCCGCCGGACCCCAGCAACCCTCGAAACTGGTCTCCTGGCGCTCCCGCAGGGACGGCGTGCTGATGCCCATGCGGATGGACGTCCTCGTCGGTCCCGACCGCGAGATCATCTCGTTCACCGCACGTCACATTCCCGACCCCGAACTGCCCTCGGTTCGCGTCGACCGGCGGCAGGCTCAGGCCATCGCGACGCGCAAGTTCCCCGGTGACGTCGTCCACTCCGGTGAACTGCTGGCTCGCACCGACAACGCCGGCCGCTGGCGCCCGTACTGGATGCTGAGCGTCGGCCCCCCTGGCGCCACGGCCGCCCCCCGGGACGGCGTTGCCCAGGATGGCCCCCTCGACGAAGGCTCCTCACAGTCCTCGACTGCCCCCTCCATCCAGGAGGTACTCATGCTGGACGCCATCACCGGAGCCGTCGCGACGACAGATCCCGACTCGGCCGAGCTGGACTGAGAGCAAGAGACCGATTGTGAGTCGATCACGCCGACCACCGGCCTCACCGAGGTCCCGCCACAGCATCAGGAGGAGGGTGTAGCGGGATGCAGGCAGGCCGCCGCATGGTCCCGCAAGCGGCATCGCCGGATCCTGAACGTCGCCATGAACCACGCGATACGGCGGCCCATCCTGCGGGCCAACCCCCTCCCCAAGGGGAAGGACACGACCTCTGCCACCAAGACCACCAACGCCGTGGACAAGCGGTCCCTCATGAATCCGGACCAGGCCGCGGCCCTCCTCGACTGGATCCGGCGCCGACCGCGCGGAGGCAAGCGCCTGCACGCGTTTTTCGCCACGCTGTACTACTGCGGCCCGCAGTGGCCATTCGGGTGAAAGATGTGACGTTGCCTGCCGCGGGCGCCGACGACCAGTGGAGTGAACTGCTCATTTCACACGGCGACGCCGGAGGTCGGCAAGCAGTGGACCGATACGGGGGAGATCCACGAGGAGCGCGACCTGAAGGGCCGTGCCGAGGGGGAGACCCGGACCGTGCCGGGGCATCCCGCTCTCACGCGCATGCTGCGGCAGCACATCGAGGGCGAGCGGCTTCAGCCGGGTGACCTGCTCTTGCAGGGGGAGAGGGGCGGCATCCTCGCGGGCTCCGTCGTCCGCCGGGCCTGGCGCGGCGCGCGCAAGGCGGTGCTGCCTCCCCACGTCCTCGAGTCGCCCACGGGGGAGCGGGTGTAGCCGCGGGGGACCTCCCCGAACTGCCGGACATCGGCTGACCGCCCGGCCGAGAACTTCGACACGTATTCGACACGGCCACCCGCGAAAACCCGGCGACAGCCGGACAGCCCCGGAGCCTCCCCGTGATCGTCGGGGAAGTGCCGGGGCTTCGTCGTGCGCGGTGAAACCCGCTCTGACCAGCGAAAAGCCCTCCCGGGAGGGAGGGCGGAGACTGGCGCCCCCGGCAGGACTCGAACCTGCGGCCAAGCGCTTAGAAGGCGCCTGCCGCGTCGCGCGGAGCACCCCCTCTGACCTGCACCGCTCCCCCACCCCGACTCCCCATCGGCTGACCCTCGACACGCATTCGACAGGGCCCGGGGTTCGCTACGGTCGCCGGAAGACCTCTGGGTCGACTCCCTCCCCGGGCGACCTGGAGAAGCTCACATAGACGGGGTACTCAGGATCGCCCACCTGCATGTTGGCGAACTGATCCACATCGTGGTTGGCGAACCGGTGCAGATACTGGAGGAACAACTCCAACTCCGCGTCCGACAGCCGCTCATCGTGCCTCTCGTTGCGCATGCGGTCACGATATGAGCCGAGGGGTGGAACGTTAACGGTTGATGGGGATCTCGTAGACGATCTCGCAGTGAGCGGCGGGCACCACGATGTCCGCCGTCTCCACAGGCCGTCCCTGGTCGCTGTAGTACGTCCGCCGGATGTGAGTGACGAGCGCCGCCTTCTGGATACCCAGGAGCGACGCCTCCTCGGCGGTCGCCTGCCTCGGCTCCGGCTGCTCCACGGCATGGCTGACGGTGATCCCAATCGCGGCCATTCGGTTCACGACACCCGACCCGGCGTGCGGCCCTCCCTCGGGGAGGACGACGAGACTGCCGGCGGTGAGGTCGTACGGCTCCCAGCTCGTCGACAACTGCACCGGCCTGCCGTCAGCCAGGAACTCGTACGTCGTCCGGACGCATAGCTCGCCCTCGGCGATGCCCAGTCGCGCCGTGATCTCTGCCGGTGCCGGCACCTTGGCGTCGGTCCGGCTCTCCCAATCCCCCTGCTTGCCCACGGCCTTCATGTCCGCCCGGAACGGCGACCCGTCGGGCCGCTCCCGCGCCGACGAACGGACCACCCGCACCCGCTGCCGGGGCTCGGCGACATACGTGCCCGAACCGGCACGGCCCTCCAACACACCCTGGGAGATCAGCAACTCCTGCGCCCGGCGGACCACGTTCTCGCCCACGCCGCACTCCTGGCCGATCTGGGCGCGGGAGGGCAGGCGGTCTCCCGGTTCCCACTCGTGCTCCGCGATCCGCCGCCGGAGTTCGTCGGCGATGCGGAGATAGGGCGGCTGCTCAGGCATATGGAAAATCTAGTCCACTAGCTCTAATCTAGTTAACTAGCTTCACTCAAAGTGATCGCCGGTTGTCGGAGGCTGCCCTGTGCCCGCTTCGGGAGTTAGCGCGGCGGCCATCGCCGCCCGGCTGTCAGCCCTCGGGCTTCTCACGCGAGTGGAGGAACACCCCCGACACACGTCGGTCGAAGCGGAGGTGCCGGAATCGCTCTCTGCCGAGTCATGGCGGGAGGTCCTGGAAGTGGTGGCCGAGGCCGATCGGTTCGGGCTCCTCGCCACCAGCTTGAACGGCCGCACCCTCTGGGCGGTCGTACGCAAAGCGGTCCCCACGACGGGCGATGTCGGGGGACCGAGCCGTCAGCGATAGGAGCTGAGTAGCGTGCTCAACCGTATCCGCCGTGCCGTCTGGCTCACCAGAGCGCGGTACATCCCCAAGGGCAGGCACCGCCGGCCCTTAACACCCGCCCGGCCGCTGGCCGCTCCCGCCTCCTCCGCGTCCGCTGACGGGGCGACCGTCATCCTCGGGTGGGCCTCCGACAGCGCGAACCACCGGCACTCGCTCACGGGCGAGGACATCGCTCTCGTCCGCCCGTACGTGCTGGCCTGGGAGAAGCGCGTGCGGACGCGCTCAGTGGTCGTCGCTCCCCATTTGCCGACCGACGCCTGGTCGGCCCTCGCGGGGGCCCACTGATGCCTCCTCGCCAACGGCCTTACCTCACAGACACCTCCGCCATCCCCTACCGATCGACCGCATGCCGGATCGGAACGCACCTTGCCTGCGCGGAGTCCTCCCCGGCCTCGGCGCCGGTCGACCTCCCGGTGGTGTACGAGGCGTGCGACTGCCCGTGCCACTCGGCGTTCGACCGGTCCACGACTGCGGAGGTGAAGCGGTGAGCGAACGGGCGCTCGGCGGCGCGTTGGTCTCCAACATCGAGGTCACCGCGACCACCGTGCAGCGCGGCGACATCATCCAACTCGGCGGCCACGCCTGCCGGGTGAGGGACCTCTTCCAACTCCCTCAAGGCGCCAAGCAACTCCTCTTCGAGTCGGGCGAGCTGCTGACCATACACACGCGAACGCGGCTCGTCACCGCGCGGCCGCTGAGAAGGCGGTGACCGGTCCGTGTCTTCTCGCCATCACGACATCGCCGACGATCTCCGCCACCAGATCACGACCGGCCGCATCAAGCCCGGCGAGCGCCTGCTGTCCGAGGCCGGCCTCGCCGACCGGTACCAGGTCAGCACGGTGACACTACGGAGTGCCCTCGCGGTCCTCCAGGGTGAAGGCCTCGTCGAGAAGATCCACGGCAAGGGAAACTTCGTCCGTCACCCGCTCCGCAAGATCATGTACGTCGGCGGATGGGGGACGCTGGACCCGTGGACCGCCGCTGATGCGGCTCTGCGCGTCACCGTTCGCAGTACCACGGTCCAGGCAGACGGGCATTTGACGACCTTGCTGAACGTGCCAACCGGCAGCCCTCTCGCCGAGTTCTGCTGCATCAGCCACGAGGGAGAGTTGCCGCACGGACTGGCCCGCATCTATATCCCGCGCGACCTGGCACCGGCCGGAGGACTCGACGACGAATCCTCGTTCCAGGAGGCGGCCACGAGATTTGCCGTCCTCGGCCCGCCGCCGGCTGCTGTCCGCGAGACGGTCTGCGCCCGCCCACCGACACCGGACGAAGCATCGACCCTCCGGACCAGCTCTGCAGCGGCAGTCCTCGCGATCACACGCATCGCGACCGACTCCACCGGGCGAGTCGTCGAAGCCGCGCTCCTGGTGTTCCCCGGGGATCGCGCCGACGCGGTCTTCACCACCCACCACGTGACCGATGAGAGGCAGACGCAAGGATGACCGCACCGAACGAACTGCGCCTCCTCCCGTGGGTGGGACCGGAAGGCAAACCCTGCTACCTGAGCACCGACGACAGGGACGGCTACATGTCCCGCCTGGCGGACAACATCGAAGCAGTCCAACTCGGCACGGCGGCTGAGCTGCTGAAGCATGCCTCGGAAACCCTCGATGACCAGGACGCGGGCCCGGAGGACCTGCGACGGCTGACAGAGGAACTGACCAGGGCTTTGAGGGACGTACTCCGCGTTGCGACCAGCCGCGGCCACCTCCTGGCGGTGAGCGAGCCTCACCACTTCTGAAGCGGCGGCCGCAAACGGCGCCCGCCGGCGGCGACCTTCCGTTCCACCTTCACGGGGAGAGAAGCCCGGTCACCCACCCGGGCTCCTCTCCCCGTCGCGTCATGCCGGCCCCGATCGATACGCCGTGCGCTCACCGATACAGAGAGACGTCCTCGCCCCACCGTCTGAGCATCAGCCGACGACAGTCCGCCACGACGATGGGCGCACCGACCGAGCACGCACGCGTGTGCCTCGCTGCATCCCCGCCCGGCTGAGCCACGCTGCCGTGCGCCGTCGACCACAGCACAGCACGACGGCGGGCCCGTGAGGACGGAGCGGAGCTCTGTATCTCCGGGGCCATCAGCTTGGGAAGCTCGGGTTCTACGGGGTCGATAGGCTTGCTGACCTGCTGCGGAGCGGCCTCACGATCTGCGGGCGTGCTGGGTGGGGGACCGATGTTCCCCGTGGTTCCCCGCACTATCTGGCACGAGTTTTGGCACGGGAGCACGTTCAGGCGGGTGAGTCAGTCGCGCCGCGGACCCGGCACGCTGATGCCGGGGCCGAGGTCGGTGGAGGTGGTCAACGAGTGGGCCGCGGTTCTCAGATCGTTCTCCCATCCTGGGAGCTCGTCGGGGCCGATCCATTCGCTGTAGTCCGCTGCGACGGAGAGGAACCGCGTCTCCTCCTGAGTGTGGGCTGCGACCGTCATTGACAACCGGTCGACCACGTCCTTGGGGCTCAGCTCGCCTTGTGCGAGACCGAACGCGAGGCCCACGAGGAGGTATCGGCCGGCTGCCTCTTCGTCGGGAATGGGTATGCCGAGTTCGTGCAGGGCTTGGACGTACAGTTCACGGATCTCGGTCTCGTCGCTCCTGCGCGGCAGGCCAGCCAGTTCGCGCAGGGCAGGGGAATCACGCCCGTCGACGAGCGCATGAGCAGCCAGCATCGGGAGCTCCTCGGTTGGGAGTACCTCCGCCATGTACTGCCAAGCGCTTTGTTGCAACCGGTCCATGCGCCCATCGTGGGGGCGACGAGACGCCCTGGCCAGTCGATTGCTGCTGTGGCCCCGGCTTCTTCGTGCCCTCAGTCTTGCCGGGGATCTTGGTGACCTGCGTTTTTTCTGGTCGGGTCAGTGATCCCGGGCGCTTCAGCAGTCGTCGTTGGTCGTAGTTGGCCACTGCCGAGCGGCCTCGGACGGCCAAGAGACGGCCCAGCTAGGGGGCTCCTGGGCTACCCTCCACTTGCGACACTCGGACCATCGGGGGACCAATTGGCCGGGCTCATACCCTGGATCGCGCCAACGTTCGCGCTCGCCGGCGTGGCGGTCGGCGCCTTCCTCAACCCCTGGGGGACTCGTCGTCAGTCCTGGCAAACCGCACGTCGTGAGGCCTTCGATCGAGCCATTGCCGCGGTCAAGGCAGCAGACTTGGCCCGGCACTACCCGCGGCACGTCGACCCGGGTGAACTGGGTCCCGATCGGCAGCGGGCAGACGACTTCAACGCGCAGCTCGCCATCCGAGGGTTCGAGCGACTGGCAGATGCCATGCATGAGATGCGCCAGCAACTAGCAGCACTTGAGCCCTACTTCGAGCCGGAGTGGGACGACAACCAGTGGCCGATCACGGACGAAACCGCAGCGTCGATCCTGGTCCAGCTGAAACGGGAGCGACAGTGTGTCCCCCTGCGCGTAAGGCGGACCACCACCCGGTGAAATGCCTACCTGCGTGCTGAGGCTGATGCCGCGCTGACCTCAGCTTTAGGAGTTCGGTCTCCCCTCGGCCTGGTCGGCTCCCGTCTCGTGCACCGGTGCCATGACTGGCTGCTGTGTGTTGCCGCTGTCCGGGGTCGTTGATGTCAGCTTTGGATGTCAGCGGAACAGTTCCGGCACCGGGCAGACCTCCAACGGCGCGTCCGGCCGGTCGGCCCACCGCCACCAGACATGCCGACCGGTACACCTCCATAGCGTCCGGCAGGTCCGCCGGCCATCGTCCTCCCGCTGAGAGAGGATGAAGCCGCCGGACTTCATGGGCTGGCTGCACTCGGGACAGGCCGGGGCTTCGTCGGTCATGCCGCGCACCTTAACGGAGCGACCGCTTCGTCCCGAAGGAACTTGCGCGGGTGGCCGACCACGGGTCGGTGGGCTTCTCACCTGCTGTGAGCGTCCACAGCCGTCCGCGCTCGTCCGCCGCTGTGTGTCGGCGTTGTCACGCAGTTAGACACTCACCCGGGATGCGACCCGGCGCTTAGAAGATGCGGGCACGCCGTGGTGGGTGTGGCCCTGACGAGCCCTTGCCGGTGCCGCCCAGGGCTGCCGGGTGCTGCCGCCGTCCATCGTCGTTGCCGTCACGGTTGCCGTCACTGGCGCACTCGGAGCCGTACCGACCGCGCTCAGTTCAGCCACAACTCTGCTTCACTGACCGGTACCTGCGCCGGTACCCGAAGCACCGTCTCTGAGCAGGGAAAGAGCCGTCGTCGACTGTCGTCATCTGTCATCGTTGAGCACCCCCGCACGGCCCAGAGACGGCCCGAGCGGGGGTGTCGCGGTGCGTCCCTCGATGCGAACTACGGGCGGGACGGTCGCTGAGGCCTGCCCGGCTGCTGGGTTATTTGCTGTCGGCTTCGGGGCTCGGCGTCCACGGGGGCCTCGGCGTCCATGGTGTGACGTGGAGGTCCGCGGCGGCCGAGTCCATGAACCGTTCCTCGGTAATGGAGTTGGCGAGGGCGATGGTGCTGGTTTCCTGGTCGCTGAGCATCGCCTCGCGTGCGGTGGCGACGCTCTCAGCCCAGCTTTTTGCGGCGTTGGCGAAGCGTTGCGTTTCGGCCGGGGCGCGGCTGGCGTACTTCGTGAGGTTCGTGGACTCGATCTGCGCGACGAGGCGGACATTCTCCGCCTGGGCGCGCACGTCGTCCCTCTTCCCTTTGACCGCTTTGGTCTCTTCGTCTATCGCGTGACGGAGGTGTTCAACCGAGGCGCGGATATCCGTGGTCGACTTCTTGACCTCGGCGTCGTCGCTGGTTCCGCAGCCGGCCAGCCCAGCGAGCAGGACGGCCGTGATGACGGCGATGGTGCGGGTGTGCATGGTTCCCCCATGTGTAGATGCGGTAGGCGCATCATGCTTAGCGTGCGTGGTGTGTGAAGTTGCTGTGCCTATGTTGTGACTCGCTGCGCTTCCGTGATCTGCCGGGCGCCGTGCCGGATGCCGGCTGCGAGAAATCTGGCCTCATCCTTATCAGGTCGATCACGGGGGTCTGTCAACGTCGACCAACGGCCGCTGCGCCTCGGTCGATCGTCCACTGAGGTCCGGCGCCGACCGCTGCTGTTCGCGCTTGTTGGTGTCAACCGCTGGTGTCAGCCGCCGCACGTGGTCTTGACAAGACTGCCCCGCCTTTGCCGGACCGCTACCAAGCCGGGCCCGCCAGCGTGGTGATGGGCAATGGAGGACACTTCTCCGGCTTCCGGGTGAGGCTGACCAGTACCAGTTCCTCCGGAGGTTCGTTTCCGTCCCGGACGGCCATCACATAGGCCTTCGCTTGCTGTGGTCCCAACCGGGGGGCCTGCTTCCGTAGGTGGCGTATCGCGGCCATCGTCCCGTCGGAGTGCACGAGTGCCTGGACAGCAGTGATCAGCGGATCGGGCGGTTGGACCCCCCTGACCTGCTGGAGATAGAGCTTCTCCCAGCCCTCGCGCCCGTATGTGGTGACAGGGATGTGGTGGATGCTCCCATCCTGGCGGTCCACCAGGTAGGGCCCGCTGCCCACCAACATCTTTTTGATATCGCGGCTGCGGATGTACTCAACCGACTGCCAGGTGACCAGCCACCCGAGCGCGTGCTCCTTCACGTCGAGAACAGCGAGCTCGGGCAGCCGTGCCATCCATGGCGACTCCTGCCGCTCTCTCGACAGCAGGGCCTCGACCAGTTCCACGGCGCGTTCCTTGGTGACCACGTCCTTCATCTTGTACTACGGCGCAACCGGTTTTCGATCCCCGACCGGACCAGTCGCGGTCGGTGGAGTAGCACCAGTTTGGAAGAGTGCGTATGCGGACGACGGCCGACCTGGCAGGACTCTGACCTGTGCGGGAGCGCATGTGACGCCGCTGTTCCCCGTGAGTCCCCGTCACATCCCGCGGCATCGGGCACGCGGCGGGCACACGGCCCGTTCGCGGACGTTGCCGTCAGACTGCCGTCAGTTGTGCCTGGGACTCAGCCCTCGTCCTCATCGAGGCCGAACCCGTCCGGCACAGCCAGCAGGGCCTCGCGCCACGGACCCTGCGGCTCCTTCAAGGCCGCTTCGCGGAACAGGTCTGCGAGTCGGCGCCGATCTTCCGAGCCGAGGCGGTCGAAGAGGTACGCCGGATACTCGAACCATCTGGACGCCGCGTCCGGCGAGGCTTCCTCATCCGTGCTGGTGTCCACTGCTGCCACGAGATGGGCCATGGCCTCTGCCAGTGTGCTCAGGAGCGGATCACGGTGGGCACGTGTTGAGGCCAGCTCGCCAGGATTCATGCGTGCACGGTATCCAGCCAAGGGCGCATGCAGCACTCGATCAGTTCTTCTGGAAGTGATGACCCAAGTCTGTCACGTGCGGCGGCTCACTGTAGCTGAGCCTGTGACCAGCGTGGGTGCCGGGACTAGCTGTCACCATCTGTCAACGCCGGTTCGCCTCGCACGGCCCACAGACGGCCCAGACATCGCGCCAGTAGACCGGTGCGCCAGTCATGCCGTAATCAGCTCGCGTAGCAAGGCTGCCGAAGGAATCAGTGGTGCCAGGATGGTCCGGACGTATGCCTCACGCTGCTCCGGTGTCCATGCGGCCACGGTCGCGGCGTTCTCGGTCAGGTGACGGCACACGACGGTCAGGAGGTGAGGGTGAGCCTCAGCCTGCCTCCATTGCTCCCATTGAGGACGAGCGGCAGCTCGCCCATCGGCGGAGTCAGCATCGATGACGAGCTCCAGGAGGCGATGCTGGATAGCGGCGATCAACGGGCTCCCAAAGAAGACCCCCTCAGGCGTATCAAACTTGTGTTCGAACAACATCTTGTGCAGCGCTCTGGCTTCATTGAGCGACGCGAACTCGAGACTCAGGGGTTGATCCGCCACCTGCGAATTGTGGCAGGGTCCGCACGAGGTCGGCGTAGCGACTTTGGCCTGGAGCTGCTTTGGCGCGAGTGATCATGGCCCCGTAAGCTTCCGGCGCGTCGGGCAGTCTGTGGACCTGCCCGCTAAAGCACGACGTTGGGGCCATGATCTTCGAGGCTCGCGCCAAAGTGGCTGGCTAAAGTCGCGGAGCCGACCGCCCCAGCCACGACGTGTTCTGACCCCATGCTCCGTGCGCCTCCCTCTTGGGCGGGCGCGGGCGGCCGGCGGTGCCGAGCGGGGCGGAGACATGAGCGCGGGCGCCGCCGGCCGCCCGCGCCCGCCCGGAGGAGCGAAGCGACGACGGGTGCTTGATGAAGGAGAGAAGGTTTTATCCCGCTGGGATGAGGTGCTTGCCGTCGTGGCTGCGTACGTGGGGGCCGTTGCCGTCCAGTGCGTCCATGAGCCTGACTGCGAAGGCCTCCGTCATGCGCTCGCTGACCTCGTTGGGTGTGAGCCAGGAGACGGCCGTGGACTCGCTGGAGGTGCGCTCGAAGCCGCCGGAGGGCTTGCAGCGGAAGACCAGGGCGACGACGCCGCGGGTCATGTTCTTGTAGACGCCGGTGAGTCCGTCTACCTCGACGTGGATGCCGGTCTCCTCCAGGACCTCGCGGGCCACGCCAGCCTCGGGGGTCTCGTCGAGTTCGAGGATGCCGCCGGGGAGTTCCCAGGTGCCGTTGTCGGCTCGGCGGATCGCCAGGAGGCGGCCGTCCTCGCGCACTACCACTCCGGCCACGGATACGGAGTGCAGGGGAGACGGTGCCGCTTCCTGTGGTTGACTCATGTAGAGGAGCATAGGAGGCAGAGAAGGACTATGGGAACTGCGGCTGGAGGGGTCGGTTCCGGGCCTCGGTACGTGCAGATCGCGGACGAGATCATGCAGCAGATCCGGGCGGGTGTCCTGAAGCCCGGCGACATGGTGCCGAGCGAGTCCGAGCTGGTGGAGCGCTACGGCGTGTCCGGCGGGACGATCCGTAAGGCCATGGTCGAGGTGCGGGCGAGCGGACTGGTCGAGACCCGGCACGGCAAGGGCTCGATCGTGAAGAACCGGCCTCCCGTGCGGCACCGCTCCTCCGATCGCTTCCGGCGTTCGCTCCGGCAGGGAGGGAAAGCGGCCTACCTTGCGGAGTCCACGCAGTCCGGCGCCACCGCCAAGGTCAGCGTCCTTTACACCGGTCCCGTGGAGGCGCCCGAGGACGCCGCCGACCGTCTGGGCGTCCCCGCCGGCACACAGGTGCTTGCCCGCCGCCGCCTCTACTTCCGCAACGGCACCCCGGTCGAGACTGCCACGTCCTACCTCCCCTGGGACGTCGTGAAGGAGATCCCGGAGTTGTTCGCCGAGAATCCCGGCGGTGGTGGCATCTACGCCCGACTCGAAGACCATGGGTATGAGTTCGCGGAGTTCGTGGAGACGCTCCAAGCGCGGCCGGCCTCCAAGGTGGAAGCATCGGAGCTGGCGTTGAGCCCGGGGGCGCCCGTGGTCCACCTGATCCGGGAGGCTCGTACGACCGCGGGTCTCGTGGTCGAGGTGTGCGACACCCTCATGGCCGCTGACCAGTTCGTTTTCGAGTACCGGATCCCTGCCGCCGACTGACACGCCCTCAACTTCCTGCAGCCCGTCACGGGTTCTTCTTCGTGGCGGGTTGACTCATGTATAGGAGTCGGGCACTCTTCTTCATGTCACTCCTGTACATGAGTGACGGAGTCCCGCATCTATAGAGGAGTGGTTTCCGTGCGTCAGATTCCCGTCGACACCTCCGGCGCGATCGCGATGGTCGCCAAGTCCCCGCAGGTCAAGGTGCGTGACCGCCGTACCGGCGAGATCGCCACCGACATCGAGACCGGAGCGAAGCTGATGACGGTCGACGTGATGTTCGCGGCGAACGGGGAGGTGGAGATCCTTTCCATCACGGTCCCGGAGCCCGGGATCAGCGGCGAGCTGTCCATGGGCACGCCGGTCGCGCTCACCGGCCTGATCGCCCGGCCCTGGGAGAACGACTTCAACGGCCAGAAGCGGCACGGCATCGCGTTCCGTGCGGTCGCGGTCACCTCGCTCGCCGACGTCGCCGCAAGGCCCGAGGCGGCCTGATCATGACCGGCTTCACGGTCGCCCTGGTGCTGGTCGCCGCCGCCGTGGGACTCCTGCGGTGGCGGCGCCCCGCCTGGTACTGGTTGACCTTCGGGGTCACGCTGGCCGTGGTGCGGGTCCTGGTCCGCTACGGCTCTGTCATGGACGCCTGCGGACTGACCGTCCCGCCCGCGCGGTGGCGGCTCGTCCTTGCCCGAGCCACCAACCGGCCGATGCCGGAGTCCCGCCCGCCGCGCATCTTGCGGCTGCGACCGACTCGCACCGGCCTGGTGCTCCGGCTCAAGCTCCGCCCCGGGCAGGACGCCTTCGACATCGCCGCCGCCTCGGACCGGCTCCGGCACTCGTTCTCGATGTACGGCGTGACCTCGCGTGAGCTGCGCTCCGGTGTCGTAGAGGTGCGTATGACCGGCTACGACGTGCTCAAGCGGGTGCAGATGCCGGCCGCTATCGACACCCGGCCCATGCGAGTACCGGTCGCCCTGCGGCAGGACGGTTCGGTGCACTACCGCGACTACCGGGCGGTACCCCATGCCCTCACCCTCGGAGCCACGGAGTCCGGTAAGTCCGTCTACCAACGCAACCTGGTCGCCGGACTCGCACCGATGGACGTCGCCCTCGTCGGCATCGACTGTAAGCAGGGGGTCGAACTGTTCCCGCTGGCCCGCCGGTTCTCCGCGCTGGCCGACGACCCCGACACCGCCGCCGAAGTACTCGATGCGCTTGTGGCCCGGATGGAACGCGTCTATCAGCTCATCCGGGCTCAGCAACGCGTCACCGCTGACGTGCCGGATGCGGAGATCGCCGCCGACATCTGGGATTTGCCGGCTGACGTGCGCCCGGTCCCGGTTGTGGTCCTGGTCGACGAGGTCGCCGAACTCGCCCTGTACGCCAACAAGGAGGAGGAGAGGCGCCGGGACCGCGTCATCACCGCGCTGGTCCGCCTCGCCCAACTCGGCCGCGCGGCCGGCATCTACCTCGAGATCTGCGGGCAGCGCTTCGGCTCTGAACTCGGCAAGGGCATCACGATGCTCCGCGCCCAACTCACCAGCCGCACCGCCCACCGCGTCAACGACGAGACATCCGCCAACATGGCTTTCGGCGACATCTCCCCGGACGCCGTCCTCGCCGCCATCCAGATCCCGGCCGAGATGCGGGGGCTCGCCATCGCGGGCGACTCCTCCGGAGGATGGCACCGCATCCGCGCCCCGCACACCTCGCTCCGCCAAGCCGTGAACATCTGCAACCGGCACGCCGACCAGACCCCGGACCTGCCCGAACTGGGCCCCTTCCGGCCCGCCTTCGGCTCCGATGCCGTGCCCTTGCCGCTGGTCAAGCCCTCCTCGGCCGCTGCCTGATCTCTCCGATCCTCACCGGTCGGCGTGACCGCCATCGCGCCAAGTCCCTACCCCCGCCATGCCCAAAGAAGGGAGAACCCGCCATGTGCCCGAACTGCGAGGACTTCGCTCGGACCGTGCTCCTGCTCGGCCAACTCGCCTTGTACGCCGACATGGCCGGCGCCGACCTCGACTTCGTGGAAGCCGTCAGCCCGTCCCTGGCCGTCTCGCTGCCCGAGCCGCCGCTCGGCACGTTCCTGTCCGACGACGACCCCGACAGCGGCCCCGACTCCCCGGGTGTTTCCTGATGGGCGCCCGTCACGGTCTCCGGGTCGACGCGGTCCTGGTTCAGGCCGTGATCGCCGGTGCCCTGTCCTTCGCCCACCTGCACGACCTCGCCGCGGCTGCCGGACAGAACGGCTGGAAGGCGTGGGCCTACCCGGTCAGTGTCGATCTGCTCCTGGTCGCGGCCTGGCGGCGCCTGCGCAGTGAGGGCCCGTCCCGCCTGGCCTGGTGCTGGTTCGTCGTCGCGCTGTTCGCCTCGCTCGGTGCCAACGTCGCCACCGCCGGGTTCCTCGACCTCACCGACCCGCCCGCCCTGCTCCGCCTCGGCATCGCCGGATGGCCCGCAGTCGCCTTCCTGGGTGGAACGCTCCTCGCTCACTCGTCGGCTGCGGAGTCGGAGCCGGTTCCGCCGGCACCCGTCGTGGACACGCGGGACGCCGAGCCCCCGGCCGAGCAGTCGGTACCGGACACCGAACGCGCGACGTTCACGGAAGCCCTACCCGTACCCGACACCGCAAGAGCCCAGGAAGCCCACGTCTCCTCCGCCCCGGTGCCTGCTCCTCCGGTCCCGGCCGTGCTGGTCGACCACGCCCGCAAGGTCGCCGACGAGTACCGCACCCGCACCGGATCCCCGATCGACCCCGACACCCTGCGCTCCCGCCTCGGCGTTCCGCCACACCTCGCCGACGCCATCGCCGCCCATCTCGCCTGACCAGGAAGGAGACACCGCGATGCCCGCCCGCGACAACTTCCACTCCGTGATGCGGATCGGCCCCGTGCAGATCGGCACCCACTGCGACCGCAACGGCCGGACCACGCACGCCGCTGTCTGCACCGCCGACCGCTGCGGCTGGTCCGCCGACTACTCCAGCCACACCGCCGCCCAGCTCGCCGCCCGCACCCACCGCTGCGCCGTCCGCTAGGAGACACAGCCCATGGACGTCCCCCTCTGGTTCGCCCTGCTGGCCGTCGGCTACCTCGGCGTCAAGCTCATTCGCCCGCCCTGGTGGCTCATCGCCGTGCTGCTCCTCGGCGGCTACCTCCTCGCCGACAGCCTCTTGGCCCCCGTCATCGACACCGCTGTCAGGTAACCCGCCCGCGAAAGGAGATCCGCCCATGTTCCGGCCCAAGCTCCCGGTCATGCCGCAGCCCACCGGCCCGGCCACCCCGCTTACGGTCGTCGAGCCGACCAGCATCACCCCGGGCACCCCGGTCCCGCCGCCGGTGCCCGTCGCCGCCGCCTCGTCCCGCCCGGTTGTCCAGGTCACGCCCGGCACCGCGCTCGCCCTCGTCGGCGGTGGCACGGCCGTCGTCCTGGTCCTTGGCGCCGTCCTGGTCTCCCTGCTCCTGGCGGTCGCCATCACCGGCGCCTCGGTCGCCGTCTGCGCGGTCGTCCTGCGCTCCCTGCTCGCGTCCGATGCCAAGCGACGCTGACCGGCTCCCGGGCGGCCTCGATACCGCCAAGCATCCGCCGCCCGGGCGCCGTCCCTGTCCGATCTCGCAACCGGAAGGAACCCCCAGCATGGCCCACCGCGCCTCACCCGCGACACCGAGCGCGCCCATGCCAGACACGTTGCTCGACCCCACCACCCTCCGGGACGTGCTCCGGGTGGCCTCGGCCTCCGACTACGCCCGCTGGGAAGACCAGATCCGCCGCACCGGCGGCTGCGCCGACCCGATCCATCTCACCGGCTGGATCCTCCACAAGGACAAGACCACCGGCGAGACCCTGCACCACTACTCGACCGCGAACGAGCCGGGCGGACGCCTCCGCCTCGCCTGCGGCAACCGCCGCGCTTCCCGCTGCCCGGCTTGCGCCTGGACCTACGCGGGCGACACCTACCACCTGATCCGCGCCGGCCTGGCCGGGGACGACCGCCGCGACATCCCCGCCGCCGTACGTGATCACCCGCGCGTCTTCGCCACCCTCACCGCCCCCTCGTTCGGCCCGGTCCACAACCGCCCCGACCACGGCACCTGCCGCTGCGGCACCCGGCACGCTTCCGACGCCCTGGAGCTGGGCACCGCCCTCGACCCGGACACCTACGACTACGCGGGCGCCGTGCTGTTCAACAACCACGCCGGACAGCTCTGGCAGCGCTTCACCACCCGGCTGCGCCGTGAACTCGCCGCCCGTGCCGGCCTTCCCCGCCGAGAACTCGCCGAACACCTTCGCGTCTCGTACGGCAAAGTCGCCGAGTTCCAGAAGCGCGGGGCCCTGCACTTCCACGCCGTCGTGCGCCTCGACGGCCCGGAGGGTCCCGGCACTCCGCCGCCCGCCTGGGCCACGGTCCACCTCCTCACGGACGCGATGCGCGCCGCCGCCGCGCACTCGTACACGTCCGTCTCGGTCCCGGCAGCCGATGACCAGCCGACCAGGACGTTCCGATGGGGTCGACAGCTCGACGTCCGCCCGGTCAAGGCCTTCGGCGACGGCTCCGACATCACCGAACAGGCCGTCGCCTCGTACGTGGCCAAGTACGCCACCAAGGCCGCCGAGAACACCGGCACCCTGGACCGCCGCATCGGCGAACTCGCCGAACTCGACCGCCACCGGGTCCCCGACCACACCCGTCGGCTCATCACCGCGTGCCGCGACCTGGACGCCCTGTATCCGGACCGGCGCCTCTGGGCCTGGGCGCACATGCTCGGCTTCCGCGGGCACTTCTCGTCCAAGTCGCGCACCTACTCCACCACCCTCGGCGCCCTCCGCCAGGAACGCGCCGACTACCGCGCCGCCCAGGAAGCATCCGCCCTGGGCCTCGACGACCGGGAGGCGGACACGGTCCTCGTCCTGACGGACTGGCAGTACGCCGGTCACGGCCACACACCGGGCGAAGCCGCCCTCGCCGCGACCGTCGCGCGTGACCTCCAGACCAACCGCGAGACCGCTCGCGACGCCCTCCTGAGCGAAGGGAGCACGACATGACCACGGCCATCCGGTCACGCAGCATGCTCACCCTCGCGGAGGTCTGCGAGGAACTGGCCGTCTCGCGCTCGACCTTCTACGACTGGCGGGCGAAGCGCCGTGCCCCGCGTTGCATCAAGCTCCCGAACGGCGACCTCAGGATCCGGCGGAGCGACCTCGAACACTGGCTCGACGACCGTGAGGACGCCGCCTGATGGAGACGACGTACGAGGTCAAGATCTACAAGATCCTCACGTACAAGGGCGCCCGGAAGACCACCTACACGGTGCGCTGGGTGGTGGCGGGCAAGCGCTGGCGTGAGCCGTTCGGCACTGTCGCGCTTGCCGAGGGCTTCCGCTCCGAGCTCATCACGGCGACCGGCAAGGGCGAGGCGTTCGTCATCGCGACCGGCCTGCCGGTATCGCATCGTTCCAAGTCGGCCGCCATGAGCTGGTACAAGTTCGCCGTCGAGTACGTGGACGCGCGCTGGGCCCAACTCGGCGGCAACAGCCGGAAGAACCTCGCCAAGACCCTGACCGCGACCACCGTGGCGTTCCTGCGTGTCAAGCCGGCCCAGTTCGAACCCGCTGCGGTGCGTACCGCCCTGCGCGAATGGGCGTTCAACACGAACCGGCGCGGCGCGGCTCCCCGGGACGTGGAGAGCATCCTCAGGTGGGTGGAGCGGAACTCGCTTCCCGTCTCGGCCTGGGAGGACCCGGACAAGGTCGACGAGGTCTTACGAGCCCTCGACACACGTCTCGACGGCAGGCAGGCCGCCACATGGTCACGTAAGCGGCATCGCCGGATCCTGAACGTCGCCATGAAGCATGCGATGCGGCGGCGCATCCTGCGGGACAACCCCCTCCCCAAGGGGAAGGACACGACCGCTGCCACCAAGACCACCAACGCCGTGGACAAGCGGTCCCTGATGGGTCCGGACCAGGCCGCAGCGCTCCTCGACTGGATCCGGCGTCGGCCGCGCGGAGGCAAGCGCCTGCACGCGTTTTTCGCCACGTTGTACTACTGCGGCCCGCGTCCCGAGGAAGCAGTGGCCATTCGGGTGAAAGATGTGACATTGCCCGCTCCTGGTGCCGAGGACCAGTGGAGTGAACTTCTGATCCACACTGCGACGCCGGAGGTCGGCAAGCAGTGGACCGACACAGGGGAGATCCACGAAGAGCGCGATCTGAAGGGCCGTGCCGAGGGGGAGACCCGCACCGTGCCGGGGCATCCCGCTCTGACGCGGACCCAGCGGCAGCACATCGAGGACGAGCTGCTCCAGCCGGGTGACCTGCTCTTCCAGGGGGAGAACGGCGGCATCCTCGCGGGCTCCGTCATCCGCCGGGCCTGGCACGGCGCGCGCAAGGCGGTGCTGGCTCCCCACGTCTTCGAGTCGCCGACGGGTAAGCGCGTGTACGACAACCGGCACACGCGCCTGACGAAGTGGCTCAACGACGGGATACCGCCCGCTCAGGTGGCGGACTGGGCCGGCAACAGCGTCCCCGTGCTTCTGGCCACGTACGCCCGCTGTGTCGAGGGGCAGCTTCCCGATCTCAAGAGGCGGCTCGAAGCCGCGGGGGATCTCCCGGAGCTGCCGGACGTCGGCTGACCGTCCCGGCTGAGAACTTCGACACGTATTCGACACGGCCACCCGCGAAAACCCGGTGACAGCCGGACAGCCCCGGAGCCCTCCCATGATCGTCGGGGGAGTGCCCGGGGCTTCGTCGTGCGCAGAGAAACCCGGCCTGACCAGCGAAAAGCCCTCCCGCGAGGGAGGGCGGAGACTGGCGCCCCCGGCAGGACTCGAACCTGCGGCCAAGCGCTTAGAAGGCGCCTGCTCTATCCACTGAGCTACGGGGGCCTGGTGTGGTGGCCTCTGTCGCGGTGCCCTGGTGGGGGCTGATCCGTGACATCGCCGGGGACAAGGATAGGGCTCCCGGATCCATGTCCCGGTTGCTTCGCCTCCGTGGCTCAATGTGGAGGTTCGGTGAAGCGGTCCTGATAATCGCAGGCGGGTACGAATCGTGCATCGCTTTTGACGCCCGGCGCACCTGGTGTTGTGCACTCGTTATGCCTGGACTGTACCCGCGCCCCAGTCGCCCCTTCCGTCCGTTGTGTCCAATCGGCGCGCAGACATGCTCATATGCTTCAGAATTCCCCTAAAATTGGGCATTCTTCGCATGTGGTGACCTTGGACGTACGGCCTCAGCTGCTCGACGCACTCTCCGCCCTGCGCGACCGTGTCGCCGCCGCACGCTTCCCGCTGCCCCTGGCGGGGGCTCCGCGCGCGCGTGCCAACCGCGACGAACTGCTCGCACAGCTCGACGACTACTTGGTGCCCCGGTTGAGAAGGCCCCAAGCGCCGTTGCTGGCGGTCGTCGGGGGATCGACAGGCGCCGGGAAGTCGACCCTCGTCAACTCGCTCGTCGGACGGCGGGTCAGCGAGGCGGGCGTGCTGCGGCCGACCACACGGACCCCGGTGCTGGTCTGCCATCCGGAGGACCACCACTGGTTCAGTGGGATGCGCGTCCTGCCGGACCTCACGCGCGTGTGGGTGCCCAGAGGCGACCCCGGGGCCGGCGACGACCTGCTGATGCAGGAGAGCACCCCCTCCCGGGTGCTGCGCGTGGAGACCGTCGACACCCTGCCCCCCGGGCTCGCGCTCCTCGACGCGCCCGACGTCGACTCCCTGATCGCCGACAACCGCGTCCTGGCCGCCGAGCTGATCTGCGCCGCCGACATCTGGGTCATGGTCACCACGGCGGCCCGGTACGCCGACGCGGTCCCGTGGCACCTGTTGCGCACGGCCAAGGAGTACGACGCCACGCTGGTGACCGTGCTGGACCGGGTGCCGCACCAGGTCGCCTCCGAGGTCTCCCGCCAGTACGGGGCACTGCTCACCAAGGCCGGACTCGGCGAGGTACCGCGGTTCACCGTGCCCGAGCTGCCCGAGTCGGCCTGGGGCGGGGGCCTGCTGCCCGCCAGCGCCGTCGCGCATCTGCGCACCTGGCTGGTCCACCAGACCCAGGACTCCGCGGCCCGGCAGTACGTCATGGCCCGCACGGCCCAGGGGCTCCTCGACTCGCTGAAGTCCCGGATGCCCGAGCTGGCCAGTGCCGCCACCGCCCAGTACGCCGCCGCGCTGCGGCTCACCTCGGCCGTCGAGACCGCCTACGAGAGCGAGCACACGCGCGTGCGGGGGCGGCTCCAGGCCGGGGCGGTGCTCGCCGGGGACGCCCTGAAGAGGTGGCGTGCCTTCCCCCTGGACTGCTCCGCCGGGGAACTGCTCGACGCGCTCGTGGAGAGTCTGGGCTCCCTGCTGTTGTGTGCGGTCACCGCCGCCGACGAGCGCGTGGACGATGCCTGGCGGCACGAGCAAGCCGCCACGGCGCCGGGGCTCACCGACCGCGACCGCGCCTCGGAGAGCGCCGAGCAACGCATCGGGCTGGCCGTACGGCGCTGGCGGCGGGAGCTGGAGGAGTACGCCGAGGACGAGGTGCGTCGGCTGGACCGGAACATCGCGCCGGACGCCGAGGTCGTCGCCGCCCTGGCCGCCACCGGGCTGCTGGGAGGCCGCCGGGCGCGGTCGGCGGGAGAGGGCCTCGCCGAACGGATCGGCGCGCACGGAGCACTGCGGCTGCGCGACCGCGCCGGGCGGCTGCTCACCGAACAGCTGGACCGGGTGATCCACGCCGAGCGCGAGCGCCGTATGGCCCCGCTGGACGCCCTCGACGTACACCCCGAGCCCCAGGCCGAACTCATCGCCGCGCTGTCCGTACTGCTGAAGGAGAGGTGACCGGTGACCGCCGTCACTGACCAGGACCGAACGGAACACACCGATCAGACGCAGGGCACCGTCCTCACGGACGGAGAGACGGACGGAAGGACGGACGAAAGGACGGACGGGGAGGGGGCGAGCGGGGAGACCTGGATCCGCGACAGGGCGGCAGACGCCGGGGCCGAGGGCGGCCACGGCACCGAAGGCGTGCCCGAGACCGGAGACGCGGCGACGTCCGGGGACGCCAAGGGCCACCGGGTCCCCGGGGCGGCCGCCTCCGACCACCTGGTGACCGGGCAGGTCGGCATGGCGAAGGAGGCCGCCGTCGCCCACGCGCGCGTGGAGCATGACGACGGCGACGCGCGCGGGACGTACGACGGCACATCGAGGAGTACGGAGGCCGAGGGCGCCTGGGACGACGGGCTGATCGCGCGCCGCGTCACCGAGACGGACACCGCCGCCGAACTCGTACCCGTGGAGCCCCGGACCGCCCGGCAGCCGGGCGTGTCCCCGCTGGCGTACGACGGACCGCTGCGGTCCCGACTCGACGCGCTGCGCGAGCTGGTCGGCCTGTCCCGCACCCGGCTCGACAGCCAGACCCTCGCGGAGGCGGGCCGTGTCCTCGACGAGGCCGCGGCGCGGCGCCGGCTCTCCGGGCAGCACACCGTCGTCGCCATCGCCGGTGCCACCGGAAGCGGCAAGTCCCAGCTGTTCAACGCCCTCGCCGGTGTCGCCATCTCGGAGACCGGAGTACGGCGGCCGACCACCGCGGCGCCCATCGCGTGCAGCTGGAGCGACGGGGCGGCCGGTCTCATCGACCGGCTCGGCATCCCGGGACGGCTGCGCAGGCGCCCGGTGCAGGCCCAGGACGCCGACCCGCAGCTGCGCGGCCTGGTCCTGGTCGACCTGCCCGACCACGACTCGGCGGCCGTGCAGCACCGCGAGCACGTGGACCGCATCCTGCGGCTCGTCGACGCCGTCATCTGGGTCGTCGACCCGGAGAAGTACGGCGACGCCGTCCTCCACGAGCGCTACCTGCGGCCCATGGCCGGTCACGCGGAGGTCATGTTCGTCGTCCTCAACCAGGTCGACCGGCTGCCCGGCGAGGCCGCCGACCAGGTCCTCGACGATCTGCGACGGCTGCTCGACGAGGACGGGATCGCCCTCGGCGAGTACGGCGAGCCGGGCGCGACCGTGCTCGCGCTGTCCGCGCTCACCGGGCACGGCGTCGGTGAACTGCGCGAGGCGCTCGGTCAGTTCGTGGCCGAGCGCGGAGCCGCGGTGCGGCGGATCTCGGCCGACGTGGACGCCGCGGCTCAGCGCCTGCGGCCCGTCTACGCCGCCCGGTCGAACGCCGGGCTCAGCGAGGAGGCGCGCGAGGAGTTCGCGGCCCGGCTCGCGGACGCGGTGGGCGCCACCGCCGCCGGCGAGGCGGCCGAGCGGGCCTGGCTGCGCAACGCCAACAAGGCCTGCGGCACGCCCTGGCTGCGGCTGTGGCGGTGGTGCCGGAGCCGGCGCGAGGCGCCCACCGGACGGTTCCTGCTGGGTAACCAGCAGGACGAGGAGGCCACCGCGCGCCAGCGTGTCGAACACGCGGTGCGCACGGTGGCCGACCAGGCCTCGGCAGGCATGCCGGGGCCGTGGGCGCAGGCCGTGCGTGAGGCCGCCGTGCGCGGTGCGCACGGGCTGCCCGAGGCGCTGGACCAGCTGGCGGCGCGGGCCGGGCTGCCCTCGGGGCGGCCCCCGCGCCCGGGCTGGTGGCCCCTCGCGGTCCTCGCGCAGGCGGCGATGACGATCTTTCAGGTCGCCGGCGGTCTGTGGCTGGTGGGCCAGATCGTCGGGGTGACGGCGCCGAACCTGGGCGTGCCGGTGCTGCTCATGCTGGCGGGCATCGTGGGCGGGCCGCTCGTGGAATGGAGCTGCCGGATCGCGGCGCGCGGACCCGCACGGCGGTACGGCCAGGATGCCGAGCGCCGACTACGGGAGGCGGCCTCGGGATGCGGCCGGGCCCGGGTGCTGGATCCGGTGGCGGCGGAACTCTTGCGGTATCGGGAAGTTCGGGAGCAGTACGCGCTGGTGCGGGGAGCGGGGGTCGGATGACGGGCGGTCATCGCCCGCGAGGGTGACGGGGTTTTCCCCAGGCGGGCGGTGGCCCACAGGGCTCGGCGGGCTCGGCCCGGACGGAGGCAGTCTGGTTCCGCGGCGATCGCGACGGACGCGGTCGTCACGGCAGACGCAGCCGTACGGGACGGGCCCGTACGCGTGTCCGCCCGGACCGAGCGGCCGGGCGAGGGAGGGGAATCGACGATGAACGAGACGATCGTCTGCACCGTGGGCAACGTGGCGACGCAGCCGGTGCACCGGGAGCTGCCCTCGGGCGCCTCGGTGCGGTTCCGGCTGGCGGTGACCTCGCGCTACTGGGACCGGGAGAAGAGCGCCTGGACGGACGGTCACACCAACTTCTTCACGGTGTGGGCCAATCGCCAGCTCGCCGCCAACGCGGTGGCGTCGCTGGCCGTGGGCGACCCCGTCATCGTGCAGGGCCGGCTGAAGGTGCGTACCGAGAGCCGCGACGGCACCAGCCGGACCTGGGCGGACATCGACGCCCTGGCGATCGGCCACGACCTGGCGCGGGGCACGTCGGCCTTCCGGCGCACGGTCAGGACGGAGCCGCAGACGGAGAGTCCGCCTCCGCGGCCGGAGCCCACGTGGGAGACGGCCTCCGCGAACTCGGAGGTTCCGCGGGAGCCGGAGCCACAGCCGGAGCCGGTCGCGGCGGTGTGCTGAAGGGAGTGTGCCGAGCCCCCCGGCCGGACTGCTGCTCGTCACTGCCGCTCGTCGGCGCACGCGCCCGGGATGCGCCCGGGAACTCCCCAGGGGACTCCTCGACGGGCCCCGCTCAGAGGGGCCCGGTGATCTTGGCGATAACGATTGCGATTCGGATCGGCGATCTGACGATACGACAGCGAAGTCCTGGTGTGCGGGATCCATAGGATGCCGGACACAGCTCGCTGGGCTTGTCTCTGGGCTTGAGGTTTCTGCCGGTGGGACCACACCCCCACGTCAACGGGTCCTACTCGAAGGGGAATTCTGTGTGTGCTTGGTACTCTGCGCCGTCCGCGCGCAGGCGGGGGGCGGCCCGGCTCGCCGCCGCCACCCTGGTCTCCGGATTCGTTGCCGCCGGTGTGCTGGCCGCCGCCGGCCCGGCCGTCGCCGACGGCATGCCGCAGAGTCCGGGCGGCGCGACCGCCACCATCGGCGGCCTGAAGACCTACGGCACCGCCGTCATCCATGACGACGGCGGTGACCACCAGGTCTCCGCGGGCCTGTTCGAGATGTCCGTCGACGGCGGCGGGACCCTGCAGACCTACTGCATCGACGTGCACAACCCCACGCAGCGGGACGCCAAGTACCGAGAGACGCCCTGGAGCGGCACCTCGCTGGCCGCCAACAAGAACGCCGGAAAGATCCGCTGGATCCTGGAGAACTCCTACCCCCAGGTCAACGATCTCGCGGCGCTCGCCGCCAAGGCCGGCGTCGGGAACCTCACCGAGCAGGACGCGGCGGCCGGCACCCAGGTGGCCATATGGCGCTACTCCGACGGCGCGGACGTCGACGCGGTCGACCCGCGGGCCGAGAAGCTCGCGGACTACCTGGAGGAGAGCGCCCGGGCCCTGCCCGAGCCGCGGGCCTCGCTCACCCTCCACCCGCCCGCCGTCTCCGGTCGTCCGGGCGAGCGGGTCGGCCCGGTGACCGTGCACACCAACGCGAGCAGCGTGACCCTGACACCTCCCGCGGGCGCCGCCACGAGCGGCGTGCGGATCGTCGGCAAGGACGGCAAGGAGATCACGTCCGCCAGGGACGGCAGCCAGGTGTTCTTCGACGTGCCCGAGGACGCCGGGGACGGCTCGGCGACGCTGACCGCGCAGGCCTCCACCTCCGTGCCGGTCGGCCGCGCCTTCACCTCCGACAGCCGCAGCCAGACCCAGATCCTGGCCGGCTCCAGCGAGTCCACGGTCGCTGCCACCAGCGGCGCGACCTGGGCCGCCGAGGGCGCGATACCCGCCCTGTCCGCGGTGAAGAACTGCGCCAAGGGCGCCCTGGACATCACCGCGGCCAACAAGGGCGACGAGCCGTTCACCTTCGAGCTGATGGACACCCGGTACGGCATCGCCGCGGGCGCGTCCGAGACGATCACCATCCCGCTCCAGGAGGACCAGGCCTACGACTTCACGATCAGGGGCCCGGGCGGCCACGCGGAGCGCTTCACCGGCGTCCTCGACTGCCGGACCCAGGGCAGCCCGGGCGGCGCCGTGACCCAGACCGTCGGCGAACCGAGCCCCGTCACGGCGGGCGGCGGCACCTCGCCCAACCCCAACCTCGCCGAGACCGGCGGCACCAGCACCACCCCGCTGATCGCCGCCACCGGCCTCAGCTTGCTGGTTCTGGGTGCCACGGCCCTGAGCATCGTCCACAAGAGGAAGAGCGCCGGGAACTGACCTAGCGTGGTGGAGGGACATCGAGCGGATGCCCGGCACCGGCCGTCGAACGGGGTGTGACATGACCGTGCAAGCGAGCAGGACAGACCCCGGCACGGCGGCTGCCGGCGCACCGGCTCCGATCACGAAGTCCCACGGCGCCCGCGCCGCGGCCGAGCGGGTCGTCTCGGGTGATTCGGTGACCGTCTCCCTGGGCGGTCTCCGGCTCGAACTGCCGCCTCGGGACCAGCTCGCCTACCTCGCGGGCCTCGGTCTCCTCACGGCTTTCGACGTCATCGAATGGCCTGTCGCGCTCGTCATCGCCGTCGGCCACGAACTGGCCCGCAGCCACCGCGGCAAAACCCTGCGCGAGTTCGGCGACGCGCTGGAACAGGCCTGAGCGCGCACCCCCGGCCGGCACGGGGCCTCGGCGCCGGACGAGCAGAGTGATCGCCACCGGGTCGTCCGTGGGACGTGGGAAGGCGCCCGAGGGGGCCCGACGGCAACCGACAGTGACAGGCGAGCCACCGCCGCCGGTAGCGAAACCCCAGGTCAGCGCCCTCAGACCTAACGGGTTTCCGCGTAGGGGTGGCGGTACGGCAAGATGGGGTGTATCTGCCCACTGCCTGATTTCAAGCTGCCGGACGGTTTCTCTTGGCTGAGTTCATTTACACCATGCGCAAGGCGCGCAAGGCGCACGGCGACAAGGTGATTCTCGACGACGTCACCCTGAACTTCCTGCCGGGTGCCAAGATCGGCGTCGTCGGCCCGAACGGTGCCGGTAAGTCGACCGTGCTGAAGATCATGGCGGGGCTGGAGCAGCCGTCCAACGGTGACGCGTACCTGTCGCCCGGCTACAGCGTCGGCATCCTGCTGCAGGAGCCCCCGCTGACCGAGGACAAGACGGTCCTGGAGAACGTCCAGGAGGGCGTGGCCGAGATCAAGGGCAAGCTCGACCGGTTCAACGAGATCGCCGAGCAGATGGCCACCGACTACTCGGACGCGCTGCTGGAGGAGATGGGCAAGCTCCAGGAGGAGCTCGACCACGCCAACGCGTGGGACCTCGACGCCCAGCTCGAGCAGGCCATGGACGCCCTGGGCTGCCCGCCCGGCGACTGGCCCGTCACCACCCTCTCCGGTGGTGAGCGCCGCCGTGTCGCGCTGTGCAAGCTGCTCCTCGAGCAGCCCGACCTGCTGCTCCTCGACGAGCCCACCAACCACCTCGACGCCGAGTCGGTGAACTGGCTGGAGCAGCACCTGGCCAAGTACGAGGGCACCGTCGTGGCCGTCACCCACGACCGGTACTTCCTGGACAACGTGGCCGGCTGGATCTGCGAGGTGGACCGCGGCCGGCTGCACGGCTACGAGGGCAACTACTCCAAGTACCTGGAGACGAAGGCCGCCCGTCTGAAGGTCGAGGGCCAGAAGGACGCCAAGCGGCAGAAGCGGCTCAAGGACGAGCTGGAGTGGGTGCGGTCCAACGCCAAGGGGCGGCAGGCCAAGTCCAAGGCGCGTCTGGCCCGCTACGAGGAGATGGCCGCCGAGGCCGAGAAGATGCGGAAGCTGGACTTCGAGGAGATCCAGATCCCGCCGGGCCCGCGTCTGGGCAGCATCGTCGTCGAGGTCAACAACCTCAACAAGGCCTTCGGCGAGAAGGTCCTCATCGACGACCTCTCCTTCACGCTGCCCCGCAACGGCATCGTCGGCGTCATCGGCCCGAACGGCGCGGGCAAGACCACGCTGTTCAAGATGATCCAGGGCCTGGAGCAGCCGGACTCCGGGAGCATCAAGGTCGGCGAGACCGTCAAGATCTCCTACGTCGACCAGAGCCGCGCGAACATCGACCCGAAGAAGACGCTGTGGGCCGTCGTCTCCGACGAGCTGGACTACATCAACGTCGGCCAGGTCGAGATGCCGTCCCGGGCGTATGTGTCCGCGTTCGGCTTCAAGGGCCCGGACCAGCAGAAGCCCGCCGGCGTGCTCTCCGGCGGTGAGCGCAACCGCCTCAACCTGGCGCTCACCCTGAAGCTGGGCGGCAACCTGCTGCTCCTCGACGAGCCGACCAACGACCTCGACGTCGAGACCCTGTCCAGCCTGGAGAACGCGCTGCTGGAGTTCCCCGGCTGCGCCGTCGTCGTCTCCCACGACCGCTGGTTCCTGGACCGCGTGGCGACGCACATCCTCGCCTACGAGGGCGACTCCAAGTGGTTCTGGTTCGAGGGCAACTTCGAGTCGTACGAGAAGAACAAGATCGAGCGGCTCGGCCCGGACGCCGCCCGGCCGCACCGCGCCACCTACAAGAAGCTGACCCGGGGCTGATCGAAGCAGATGCGCCACATCTACCGCTGCCCGCTGCGCTGGGCGGACATGGACGCGTACGGCCACGTCAACAACGTGGTGTTCCTCCGCTACCTGGAGGAGGCACGCATCGATTTCCTGTTCCGCCCGGACAAGGAGTTCAAGCAGGGGTCCGTGGTGGCGCGTCACGAGATCGACTACAAGCGCCAGCTCGTCCACCGGCACGCGCCGGTGGACGTCGAGCTGTGGGTCACCGAGATCAGGGCGGCGTCCTTCACCCTCGCCTACGAGGTCAAGGACGGCGACCAGGTCTACGTCCGCGCCTCGACGGTGATCGTGCCGTTCGACTTCGAGGCGCAGCGTCCGCGCCGGATCACCGCGGAGGAGCGCGAGTTCCTCCAGGAGTACACCGACGACGCCGGCACCGGTGACGACGCCGCGGGCGCGGGCGACAAGGAGGAGGCCGTCGCCGCATGACGGTCCTCCACCTCGCCGACGAGACGGAGGCGGCCGACCTCGCCGCCTTCCTCTCCCGGCTGCTGCACTACGACCGTTCCGCCGCGGTGCGGCTCCAGGCGGCGGGCACGGCGCTGGCCGTCTTCGGGCGGCCGGCGTCCTTCGAGGTGCTGGCGGTGCGCGCGGTGCGGCTCGCCGAGCCGTACCGGAACGAGCCCGACGCCACCCTCGACGTGACCGTCTCCGCCGGTGAACTGCTGGAGTCCGTCGACGAGTCGGAGGCCACGGCCGCTGTCCCGGCGGCGGTGACCGGGCCGCCGTGGGCGGGCGTGCTGCCGCCGCGCGGCGGCTGGCGGACGGAGCCGGGGCTGCCTCCGGCCGGGGCCCTGGGCGCCACGGTGGCCGCCGCGGTCGCCGAGTTCCGCTCCCGTACGCGGGAGTTGGCGCAGGAGCACCGCACGCGCGCCGAACTCGACCGGATCGGGCGGGAGATCTGGTCCCGGCTGGTCGGCGAGACCCAACTGCCCGTGCGGGCCGTGCACGCGGCACAGTCGCTGCGGTTCCTCAGGCCCCCCGCCGCCGTCGGCGAGGGGGACTCCGCGAGGCCCCCGGCGGCCTCCGGCGAGGAGGACCTCGCGCTGCTGTCGTCGGGGACGTGGCTGCGGCTGCGGACCCCCTACGGTTCGATCGCGGTACGGCGGGCGGAGGCCGGACTCGCCTCCCTGGACGTCAGCGTCCGCTGAACGCGGCGGCTCAGCTTCCCTCGCTGTCGTCCGGCCGCACCGCGATGTGGTCGGGCTCCAGCTCCAGCGCCACCCGGTCGCGCATCCCCAGGGCCTGGGTGTAGTCGGCGGGCAGTTGCAGACGCCCGGCCCGGTCGAGCATCGCGTACTCGCGGCTCACCAGCTTCTCGTCGCCGGTCGCCGCGTCCACCTCGCTGCGGCGCAGCACCTCGGTGGAGGTGCGGCCGTCGCGGATGGCGACCGTGCGGCGGACCTCGCCGGCGACCGCCTGGTCGTGGGTGACGATGACGATGGTCGTGCCCAGATGCTCGTTGGCGGTGCGGAACGCGGCGAAGACCTGCTCGCCGGTGTGGGAGTCGAGTTCTCCCGTGGGTTCGTCGGCGAGCAGCACCGCGGGGTTGTTGGCGAGGGCCACCGCGATCGCCACGCGCTGCTGCTGGCCGCCCGACATCTGGTGCGGGCGGTGGTCCCGGCAGTGGCCCACCTCCAGCAGCTCCAGCAGTTCCACGGCGCGTTCGGCCTTGGCGCGACGGCTGCGCCCCCGGGCGCCGGACAACTGCATGGGCAGGGCGACGTTCTGCGCCGCCGTCAGATAGGGCAGCAGGTTGCGGGAGGTCTGCTGCCAGACGAAGCCGACGACCTCGCGGCGGTAGCGCAGGCGGTCCTTCGCGGTCATGGCGAGCAGGTCGTGATCCGCGACCCGGGCCGCGCCGGCCGTGGGGGTGTCCAGCCCGGCGAGGATGTTCATCAGGGTGGACTTGCCGCTGCCGGACGCGCCGACGAGGGCCATCAGCTCGCCCTCGCGGACCAGCAGGTCCAGGCCCTGGAGGGCCTGGACCTCCACGCCGTCGGCGGTGAAGATGCGGACCAGGCGGTCGCAGCTGATCAGCGCGTCGTGGCCGTAGGCCGGGCGGGTGCGGTTCGCGGTGGCGCGCTCGGCCAGGTCGGCCAGGGTGGGGTTCGTCGTCATCGGGGCTCTCCTGCGCGGCGGCTACGGCGGCTGTGGCGGCTGTGGCGGTCCGGTCGGTTCATCTCGCGTCCCCCGCTCTCAACTCCCGTACCGATCCATTGCGTCCCGTCCACCACGCCTGGCTCACGGCGATCCCCACGGTCAGCAGCAGCACCGCCGCCGCCGGCAGGGCCAGCGAGAGCGGGTCCGTCCGCAGCGCGTTCCCACCGGTGACCACCGTCGTCGACGGCAGCGCGATGGCCGTCAGGTCGATACCTGGGGAGAGCAGCAGGACGGTCGCCCAGCCCGTCAGCGCTCCGCCCGCCGCGGCGAGCAGTGCCTGGGGTAGGGACTCCAGGACGAGCAGGCGGCGGCCCTGCGCGCGGGTGAGGCCCATGGTGCGCAGGCGGGCGAGGAGCGCGGCACGCTCGGGCGCGGCGCGCAGCAGGGCGAGCAGCAGGGCCAGGACGGCGTAGCCGGCGCCTGCGGCCACCGCCACCGCGTAGACGCGCTCGGCGCCGGACTGGAGAGGCGAGTCGACGTACTGGGCCCGTTCCTCGGAACGCAGGTGCACGGACGCCGACTCGCCCACCGTCCGGCGCAGGGCGCCGGCGTCCGGGTGGCCGCCGGTCAGGAGCAGCGTGTTCGTACGGGCCGTCTCGCGGCTCAGCCCGGTCCGGTCCACGACCAGGAAGCTGGTGCCGACCACGGCCGGGGTCCGGTCCCGGACGGTGACGATCCGGACGGTGACGTAGGTCCCGTCGCCCAGCATCACGCTGAAGGGCTGCTTGCCGAACATCTCGGCGATGGAGGGGGAGGCCAGCGCCGGCAGCGGGCCCCGGGGACCGTCGGCCGGCCGCCGCAACTGCCGCTCGGGGAAGTCGCCGAGGCCGGTGCTCCTGGCCAGGGACGCGTAGGACGCCGGGTCGACGCCCGCCAGGGGCACCCGGGTCAGGTCCGTTCCCGCCTTGGCCTGGTAGTCCGTGCTCACTTCGGCGAGTTCCCGCACGCCCGGTGTCCGGCGGACCCGGTCGGACAGTCCGGCCGGCAGCGCTTCGGTTCCCTCGACGCGGGCTTCGGCGCCGACGGCGAGGAGAGCCGCTTGGTCGCGGGCCCCGGCCACCCCGGCCAGTACGGAGCCTCCGAAGGCGGCGGTGGTGAGCGCGGTCAGCAGCGCCAGCAGGGGCAGCATCGCCGGGACGGACGTACGGCCCGCACGGGCCAGGGACAGATGGCCCACCGCCCCGCGCAGCCGGCCGGCCGGACGCATCAGCCAGCGCAGCGGCAACGGGTACAGGCGGACCAGCAGCAGTGCCGCGATCACGCCCACCAGCACCGGGGCCAGGAACACCAGTTGGTTTTCCGACCCGCCCGAGGCACCGGCATCCTCCGACGGCCCCGAGACCCCGTACCGCCGCAGCGCCTCCACCGCTCCCGCCGCGATCACCAGCAGCGTCAACTCGGCGACCGTGCGGCGCTGGGAGGGACGTACGGACACCGTGTCCTCGCGCGGTCCGTGGACGCTGACCGCGCGGTGGGCGACCACAGCGCGCACGGGCAGCGCGGCACAGGCGACGGCGGTGACCGCGGCGGCCGCGAGGACCGCGTAACCCAGGCGGCCCTCGGGGACCGCGAGCAGGGCCGCACCGAGTCCGAGTGCGCCGGCGGGCACGGCGACCACCGCCGTCTCGGCGAGCAGCCGGCCGGCCAGACCGGGCAGGGAGGCGCCGCGGGCGCGCAGCAGGGTGAGTTCGAAGCGGCGGCGGTCGGCGGCCAGGCCACCGGCCATCAGCAGGACCACCGCGGCGACCGTCCCGCTGCCGAAGGCGGCGACCGCGACCAGCGGGGTGATGCCGGAACTCAGGCGGCCGTAGGAGATGAGGACGTCGTCGAGGTCGGTGTCCACCTGCGTGAGCGGGTCGGTGGCCGCACGCACTTGTACCAGGCCCGGCCCGGACTTCAGGTTGGCGATCGCGGACTTCAGGCCCTCAAGGTCGTGGGCCTGAAGGGCGCGGGTCTCGGGAGCCACCTGCCAGTAGCGCATGGGGGTTCCCACGGTGCCCAGCAGAGCGGGGGCGGCCTCGGACGGCAGGAGCAGTGCGCCGAGCCAGTACATCGGCGGTTCGGGCTCGTCCGAGGGCACCTGCACCAGGGCCGGGGTGCGCAGCAGCGGCGCGGTCGACCAGTAGGCGCCGTCGGGCTCGCGCGGGGTGACGATGCCGGTGACGCGGACCGCGAGCGCCGGGCCGGACACGGCGGGTACGTGGATGACCGAACCGACCTCGATGTGCAGACTCTTGGCCGTCGCGGCGCTCACGGCGGCCTCCACGTCCGGGGTCGAGGCCGTCACCCGCCCGTTCGCCCGCGGCATCCGGCCCGCGCGCAGCGAGGAGTGCTCGGCCAGTCCACTGGGTGCGACCAGGCGCATTTTCGCGGGCAGCCCGCTGGGCTGGGGGATCCAGCGGTCGGGGACGGGGAGGTCGGTGCCGTTCACCACCCCGTACGACGACTGGCCGGGGTCGGCGACGAGCGGGCGCGGGATGGTGCCGAGGACCTTGGTGTGCTGCCGGCCCAGGGTCGACGGGAGCAGCGCCTGTTCCCGCTGCCGGTCCGGGGCCTCGGGCACCTGGGCGTATACCGTCAAGGTGGTGCGTGGCGGGGTGGCCCGCTCGACGGCCTGGGCCAGACCGGCGTTCTCGTACCGGTCGAGCGCGCGGGGGAACGCGGCCGCGAGGCACGCGGTCAGCGCGACCAGCAGAGCGAGGGCGGCCGCGGCACCCGGCGCGGTGCGCAGGCGTACCCGGACCCAGGCGGGAGTGACGGCGTTCAGCTCACTCACCTCCGCGGTCTCGAAGGGACAGCGCCGGGTCGGGCCGGCGCAGGGTCAGTACCGCCGTGACGACGAGCGGCGCGGCGGCGACGGCCACCAGCAGCAGGACCACCCGAGCGGCCGGCAGTTCGACCAGGACGGTCGGCAGCGGTTTCGTGGCCTGCCCGGTCAGCACGATCAGCGGGATCACCGTGCGGGCCAGTACGGTGCCCAGAACCACGCCGACGGCCAGCGCCAGGGCCACCAGCACGCCCTGCTCGGCCGCGAGCGTCCGGGCCAGTTGGCGGCGCGGGGCGCCCATGGCACGCAGGAGGGCGAACTCGGCGTCCCGCTCCCTGCGGGCCCCGACAGCCCCGACCACGAAGCCGACAGCGGCCAGCGCCGCCGCGGCCGCGGAAGCCGCGGTGAAGGCGGCCGCGGGCCCGGCGCCGAACGGGTCGTCGTGCAACTGGGCGGCGATCTCGTCCCGCACGATCACTCGCGCCGGGTCGATGTCGGGCAGGGCCCGCAGGGCCGCGGCCACGGCCGCCGACCGGTGGGCGTCGGCGTGCAGCCACCACTCGGTGGGCGCGGCCCGGTCGCCGGAGTGTGACTGGAGCAGTCGGTTGACCGACCGCAGGTCCATCAGCAGACCTCCGCCGTCGTGCGCGGCGTCCGGGGAACCGCCCTGATCGGCAGTGCCCGTGGTCGGCAGCGCCCGTACCGAACGCACGATCCGGACCGGAACGTTCTGGCCGCCGAAGGTCACGTCCACCCGCTGCCCCTCGCGCGCGCCCGTGGAGTCCAGGAAGCGGTCGGTCGCCACGGCCGCGACCTCCGTCTGCGCGGGCTGCGCCACCTGGAGCCGCACGGTCACCGAGCCCGTCACCCAGGGCTGGTCGTGCGGCACGTAGCCGGTGCCGTAGGTGACGGTCAGCGGGCGGGTGGACGTCACGGCCGCCTTGGCCGGGGAGGTGCCGTCGTCGCCGTCGGGAGTGGAGGCGATGTTGTTGCCGACCGAGGTCGCCTTCCAGGCCGTCGGCGCACTCAGTCGCCGTACTGTCCCGTCGGCGCCGGTGGCGGTCACCTCGGAGACGGTGAGGCGGTGCCGCTCGGCGACGTCGACGGGCTGGTTGAGGGACAGATCGAGACCGATCAGGGTCAGGGGGCCCGCGTCCGCGGGGAGGGCCAGGTCCAGGGGGCGGGAGCGGCCGTCGGCGGGCAGCGTGCCCAGCGGCATGCGGTACGGGACTCCGCGACTGTCCTCGACGGTGGCTCCCATGTCCACCGGCATCCTGGTGCCGGAGCCGTGGATGCCTGCGGTCAACCGCAGGCGGGCCGTCCCGGCGGGCAGCTTCAGCCCCGCCGTCGGGCTCTTGGGCGCGAGCCCCGCCAGCAGTGGCCGTACGGAATCGGAGGCCAGGTCGGGGCGCATCAGCATCGTGTCCGCCGCGTTCGCGGTGTCCAGCGCGAGCACGGTCGCGGCGCGGTTGCCGGACAGCGGCAGCGTGGTGCGAACTGCGGGGGCGGCGGCGCTCACGTGCGGGAGGGCCGCGTACTGCTCGGTGCGGCCGAGGTCCCCCTCCCCGGCGGCCGGCACGCGCACCGGCGCACCCGCCCGGAAGTCCGCCTGGTCGTCCTGCGAGCGGTCCCAGGAAGCTTCCTGACCGATCGCCAGCATGCCCAGCGCGATGGCGAGTACGAGCAGCAGCACCGGCCCGGCCCCGCGCATCGGGCGGCGGCTGAACTGCCAGCCCGCCAGCGCGGCCGGCAGCCCGCGGCCTCCGGTCGCGCGGCGCTCGGCCAGCCGGGCCACCGGCGGCAGCAGCCGCAGGGTCAGCACCGTTCCGGCCAGCAGGGCCAGCGCGGGCGCGACGACCAGCAGCGGGTCGATGCCGAGTGCGCCCGTGAGGTCGCCGCCGACCGCGCCGGAGGGCTGCCGGTTCAGCTGCCAGTACGCCACACCGGCCACCGCCAGCAGCCCCAGGTCCGCGCCGGCGCGCAGCGGCGCGGGCAGCGCACGGGCCCGCGAGCCGGTCGTGAACGACGAGGTCAGCGCGGGCAGCGTCACCGCCATAGCGCAGCCCAGCGCCACGGCCGCCGCCACCAGCCAGACCCCTGGCCGCCCGGTCGCGGAGACGTCCGGGTGCAGTCCGATCCGGGCCAGGGCGCCCTGCCCGGCCAGCAGTCCGGTCAGCGGTCCCGCCAGCAGCGGCGCGCAGGCCACGGCGGGCACGGCGAGCAGCAGCGCCTCGGTGGCGGCGAGGCCGGCGATCCGGGCGCGGGAGCCGCCGCGGGCCCGCAGCAGGCGGGTCTCCCCGCCGCGTTCGGTGCTCAGCAGCCGGGCCACCAGCAGCAGCGCGTAGCCGGCGAGCAACGCCAGCTGGAGCACGGCGATCATCAGGGTGGAGCGGGCCACGAGCAGGGAGCGGTCGATCCGGTCCAGGACGGCGGGCAGCGAGGACGTGACCTCCGGTGTGCCGCTCACCGCCGTGGACTTCCGCAGGGACGCGGCACTCTCGCGCACCGCGTCGCGCAGCGCCCCGATCCGTCCGGTCGTCAGCGTGGAGAAGTCCGCCGACGCCTGCCACGCGGTCTGTCCCGCGCTCACCCTGCCGCCGGTGACGACGGCGGGGTCGGCCAGCAGCGGCCCGTACATCGTGAAGCCGACCTTGCGGACGCCGCGGCCGCCCAGATCGTCCAGCCGCCAGTACGGAGCGTCGGCGCGGACGGGGCGGTAGAGCCCGGTGATCCGCACCTGGGCCTTCCGGCCGTCGAGGCGGTCGGTGAGGGTGAGCCGGGCGCCGGGCTTCAGCCCGAGGCGCTGCGCGGCGGTCTGCGGCAGCGCGACCTCGAGGTCACCCGTCGCCGTCTCGCCGGGCAGGCGTCCGGAGACGAGCCGCACCTGGGTGCGGTCCATCGCCGCGAGGTACGTCAGGTCCGGGTCGCCCGAGCGCTCTGCCGGGGGCCGCAGGGACAGGGGCAGGCCGTAGGGGCCGGAGCGCACCAGGGTGCGCACGGTGACCGGCAGCCCGTCGAAGGCCTTGCGGGCCTGCTCGCGTACGGCGGTGTCGGCGGCCGCGCGCTTCTCGGACGGTGTGTCGACGCGGACGACCAAGGTGGCGTCGGCGGCGTTGCGCGGGTCCCGCAGGGAGTGGCGCAACGCCGCGTCGCCGATCGCGCCCGAGTAGGCGGTGAGTGTCGCCAGTACCGCCGTGGTCAGCAGGACCGTGAGCAACGCGGCGGCCAGCAGCAGCCGGTGCGCCCGCGCACGCATCAGGACGAATCCCGTGAACCCCGCCACCCGGCTCCCCCTGCCGTTGTCCAGACCTTTTCGGTGATGTTGTCAGAGGGAGTACGGCGCGGGTAAGCGTTGGTGGGCCGAGCTTGACCGGATCGTGACCGGAATCCGGCGCCGGATGACCGGAATCCGGCACTCAGGTTCCTGTGTGGCGGCTCAGTCGGGTGTGTTCACCATCGACGCCGCCGCGTACGTCAGGTAGTTCCACAGCGTCTGCTCGTGCTCCTGCGACAGGCCGAGCTCGTCGACGGCCACCCGCATGTGCCGCAGCCAGGCGTCGTGCGCCGCCCGGTCGACCTGGAAGGGCGCGTGCCGCATCCGCAGCCGCGGATGGCCGCGCCGCTCGCCGTACGTCGTCGGACCGCCCCAGTACTGGATCAGGAACAGCCGCAGCCGCTCCTCGGCCGGTTCCAGATCCTCCTCGGGATACATCGCCCGCAGCTCGGGATCCCCGGCCACCCCCTCGTAGAAACGGTGGACCAGCCGGCGGAAGGTCTCCTCGCCGCCGACCTGCTCGTAGAAGGTCTGCTCCTGAAGCGTGCCACGCCGAATCTCATTCACCCGTCCATGCTCTCAGACGGCCGGACGGAGGACCGGAGGCCTAGGACCTGCCCGACGACAGGGCCTGGGCCGCCGGTCCCGACGTGTTCCGGACAGGAGGCCTAGCCGCGCCTGATCGTGATCGTCGTCCAGGCGCCCACGTGCACGCGGTCGCCGTCCTGGAGGGGGACCGGCACGAAGGGCTGGATGGGGTCCTCCGAGCCGTTGACCGTGGTGCCGTTGGTCGAGTTCTGGTCGACCACCGCCCAGCTGCCGTCGGGCTGCTGGACCAGCACCGCGTGCTGGTGGGAGACGCCCGGGTCCTCCGGCGGGACCGACAGGTCGATGTCGGGGGTGTCGCCGGTGGAGTGCCGGCGGCGGCCGATGGTGACCTGGTTGCCGGTGAGCGTGCGCTGCTGCTCGGGCGAGTACGCGGGCAGGTTCAGGCCCGCGGCCTCGGGGCCGGAGCGGTGCATCATCGCCATGAAGTAGTCGCGGTCCGGACCGATCGTCGCCGTCCAGGTCGCGGGCTGCTGCGGCTGCTGCGGGAAGGCCGGTCCCGGCGGGGCCTGGGTGGCACCCGGCTGCGGGTAGCCGTAGCCGCCCGCCTGGCCGGGGCCGGGACGGCCGGGGACACCCGGACCGGAGGGGCCCGCGGACGACGGCGGGGAGATCACCCAGTCGTCGTCACCGCCGTGCTGCGGCCGGCCGGTCTCCTGCGGGAACCCGGGCGGAGCCGGCGGGCCGGGCTGCTGGAACGCCTGTGGGGCACCACCGGGCGCTCCGGGGACACCGGGCGGCGGTGGAACCGGCCGTGACGGGTCGCCGCCGAAGTTCGGGGGGCCGGGGCGGCCGGGGGGCTCGGTGCCGAAGTTCGGGGGGCCGGGGCGGCCGGGGGGCTCGGTGCCGAAGGGCGGGGGGCCGGGGCGGCCCGGGGGCTCGGTGCCGAAGGGCGGGGCGTGCGGGATCGGCTCGGCGGGTCGGTTCACCTGGGACGGCCGGGAGCCCTGGTACTCGAACGTGTCGCCGCCGAAGGCCGGGCCGGGCGGCTGCGGGAAACGCGGACCAGGGCCGGGACCGGGACCGGGCGGCGCGGCCGGCGTGTACGAGGTCGCCGTGTTCGTCAGGAAGTTCCACCGGCACTCCTCGCAGAACGGCGCGCCGCCCTCACGGGGCGTACGGCACTGCGGGCAGAGCTCCGGCTCGGGGTCCGGCACGGCGGACAGGTGCGGGCGCCCACCGGGCGCGCCGGGCGCACCCGGCTGACCGGGACCGCCGGGCCCCGGCGCGGGCGGGAAGCCGTAGCCCCCGACCGGGGGCGGCGGGGGAGGCGGAGGCACGGCACCGGCCATGCGGTGACCGCACACCTCGCACCAGTCGTCGGAACCCGACTGGTGTCCGTTCGGGCAGGTCGGCATGTCGGCGCTTCCCCCTCTCCTTTTCCGGCCGGTGCGGCCGGATTTCTCCCACCCCGAGGGGTCGGGCTCGCTGTCCTGTGCGGTCTTCCCGCGTCACTTCTTCACACGAACGGTCTTGGTGGACCGGGTTTCGAGAGTCATCTCGTCGGCCTCGTCGACCTTCGCTTTCAGTCGCACAGTACCGGTCGCGGCGTCGACCACGTCCACCACCTTCGCAAGCAGTTTCGCAGTGTCCGCGTTCCCCGAGGCTCCGGCGAGCTGAACAGCGCGGCCGAGTTTGGCCGTTGCTCCATCGAAATCGCCTGCTTTACGGAGGTCGAGGCCCTGCTGGATGGCCTGCGCCAGTTCGGCCTGCCCGGTGTAGTGGGCCACCTGCGGATTGATCGAGGTGGAGGCGGTCATGTCGTCGGTCCACACGGCCCGTACCAGGCCCTGGGCGCCGAGGTTCTGCACCGTACCGTCCGGTTTGGGCACCACCAGGGAGATCCGGGCGGCGAGCATCTCCTGCCCTATGCCGGCCGCGGGCACCTCCACACAGAGGTGGTAGTCGCGGGACTCGTCCCCCCAGGATCCGGTGGGATAGTCCCCTGCGCGCGGGCCCGCCTCGGCCCGGCGGTCGGTCAACTCCTCGACGGATGGGGCGACTTGCTTGACGAACTTGATGGTCGTGCCCACCGGCGTCCACACCCGCAGCCAGACGTCCGCGACTTCCTTGCCCATCGCCGTCTCCATCATCCGCGTGAAGTCGGCGGCCAGGCCCGCCGGGTCGGCGACGATGTCGGCGGTGCCGAGCAGCGCGGAGGCGATCTGTGTGACTTCTTTCACTTCCCAGTCGGTGCCCACGCCCCGCGCGTCACATGTGAAGCGTCCCGCGCATTCCTCGAGTGTCCGCCGGAGGTCCTCGGGCGACTCGTGCTCGTTGCGGCCGTCGGTGAGCAGGATGCCGTGCCGGATGGCGACGTCGGCCGAGGACAGCAGCCGGTCGGCCAGCCGCAGCCAGGTGCCGATGGCCGTGCCGCCGCCCGCGCTGAGCCTGCGCAGCGCCTGCTTGGCCTGGTCGCGGGTGGTCGCGTCGGCGACCGCGAGCCGGCCGCCGCCCGGATAGACCTCCTTGGCCACGTGCGTGCCGCCGATCACCGCGAAGTGCACACCGTCGCGCAGGGTGTCGATCGCGGCGGCCGTGGCGTCCCGGGCGTTGCGCATCTTGGTCGGCGGGTAGTCCATCGAACCCGAGCAGTCGACCATGATCGCCACCGCGGCGGACGGTCCCTGCCCGGGCGTGTACAGGTGCGGTGCCGCGACCGCGCTGCCGATCGTGCCGCCGCCCGTCGCGCTGACCGTGACGATCGAGTTGACCTCCCGGCCGCCCTCCGGCAGGTACTCGTTCTGGTACACGTCCACCGAGAACTGCGGCACGCTGGACTTCGAGAAATTCGCCATGCTGTCCCAGATCCCCCTCTGGACCCCGTGAACGGGGACGACGACTGTGAACGGACCGGCCCCCGCCGGCCCGCGGAGCTACCCCGCGCTGAGGGCTCGGCCGGGGGGTCTCGTCACGCGCCCCCGCGTACGTCCCTCAGGCCGATCCTGCCCCCTGCGGCGCGGCCGGGAACGGCAGGACGGCCACTGTTACGTTGTCGTGGCCCCCGCCGTCCAGGGCGTGGCCGACCAGGACCCGGGCGCTGTGCAGCGGGCGCACGGCGGCGTCGAGGGGGATGGCCTCGGCCATCTCCCGGGCCGTCTCGGCGTAGTTCCACAGCCCGTCCGTGCACACCACGACCACTCCCGGCCGGTCCGGCTTGAAGGAGGCGGTGTGCGGCTCCAGTTCGTAGGCGTCCGCGCCGAGCCAGCCGGTGATCGCGTGGGCGCGCTCGTCGGCGTACGCCTCCGCCTCGGACATCAGGCCCGCGGAGACCATCTGCGCGGCCCACGAGTCGTCCTCGGTGAGCCGGGCCGGGGGCGCGCCGCGGTCCACCGGGACCCAGTAGGCGCGGCTGTCGCCGACCCAGCCGACGACCAGCAGTCCGGAGGTGACCACCGCGCCGACGAACGTGCAGGCCGGCGCGTTCTGGTGGGCGGAGTGCCGGCCGGCCGACGCGGGCTCCCCGGCCAGCGCGTCGACCGCCTGCGCGGCGGCGACGATCGCGTCGTGCATGGCCTGCTGCGGGTGCGTGCCGCGGGGCAGCGCGGCCAGCAGCGACTCGCTCGCCGCTCGTGAGGCGGCCAGGGAGGCGTCGTCGGGGCGGGTAGCGGAGGACACGCCGTCGCAGACGACCGCCGCGAGGGCGGGAGAGCCGTCGGGCAGCGTGGTGCGGCCGAGGGCGAAGGCGTCCTCGTTGCGGTGGTGGCGCAGGCCGCGGTCGCTGACGGCGGCGATCGGGCCCGACTCCTGTTCCATGTGGTCGCGTTCGCGCGGCTGGGCGTGCCCGCAGTTCTCGCAGTAGCCGTCGCTGTCGACCCGGCCGGCCCGGCAGGCCACGCACACCGCGGTGGCCTCGTCCGGGGTGCCGTCGCCGGGGGCGCCCTCGGCCGGAGCGGCGGCGTCGGAGTCGGCGGGCACGCGCGGGTCCGGCGCCTGCAACGGGTACTCGTCGGGCTCCGCCGGCCGGTCGAACCGCACGCCCGAGGCGGACGCCTCTTGCTGCTGCGGCTGTCCCTGCGGCTGCGGACCCTGGCCTTGCTGCTGCTGCGGGTGCTGCTGAGGCTGTGGTTGCGTCTGCCCTTGTCCTTGCGGCTGCTGCTGACCTGCGGCCTGTGCTTGAGCCTGCGGCTGCGGCCGGACCGCGGCCCGGGTCTCGGCTGGTGGCTGCGGCTGCGGATGGGGTTGAGCCGTCTGTGGTTGCTGCGGGGACTGCGCCACCGGATGCGGCCGCTGCTGAACCGCCGCCCGGGCCTGCGCCTGGGACTGGGCTTGAGCCTGCGCCTGTGCCTGCCGTGCCGGTGCCGGCAGCGGGGAGCCGCTCGAGTCCGTGCCCGGCAGGTCCGTCGGCAGGTGCAGCCGTGGCGGGGCCTCGGAGGCGTCCGGGTGCGGTGCGCGCGGCCATACGGCGTCGTCGGCACGCTCGCCGGGTCCGGCCGGGCGCGGCACCGCGCCGCGTTCCATGGTGAGCGTCGGCGTGTCGCCCGGTCCCTCGGCGGCCGCGGACAGGTCGTACCCGCACGCGCCGCAGAAGCGGTCACCCGATTCGAGCGGCTCCGCACAGCTCGGGCACTTCGGCAGCGCGGCCTGCTGGTGCATCTGCGACATCAACTACACCCACGTCCGGGGGCGGTAACGGTTGGCACGTTCCACCAGGTCGATCCTCTCCTCGCCACCGGGCGCCAGCCGGGCCAGCGTGCGGTACGAACGCTCCAGGCCGAAGCGGAGTCCTCGCTCGTCCAGGTCGCTCCCGAGCAGCACCCGCCGGGCGGCCGGGTCGGTGGCCCGGCCCCCGGAGAGTACCCAGTCCAGGGCGCAGCCGAGGACTTCCGCCGACAACAGCTCGCGCCGCGCCGGGTCCAGACCGTAGGCCTGAAGTGCCTCGACCTGCCCGGAGGCGGCCGTCAGATCGTCCAGGAACGGCGTGTCGGACGCCGCCGCCGTACGGTGCCGCAGCCGTGCCCGTACGGCCGCCACGCGCGCCGCCGTGTAGTGGATCGAGGACTCCGGCACGGACTCCAGGGTCCGTACCGCGCCGGGCCGTTCGCCGGTGGCGAGCTGCACGCGGGCCAGCCCGAAAGCGGCGCTGACCTGGCTCGGGTCGGTCGACCACACCAGGCGGTAGTACTCGGCGGCGTTGTCGAGCTGGCCGAGCACCTCGGCGCACAGGCCGAGCGCCAGCTTCGGCGCGACCTCTCCGGGGAAGGCGTCGTAGACCGCGTCGAAGGCGAGGGCCGCCTCCTCGTGGTCGCCGGTGACCAGGGAGGCCACGCCCCGGTACCAGACGACCCGCCAGTCGTCCGGGTTCCGCTGCTCCAGTTGGCGCAGGACCTCCAGCGCGGTGGCCGGCTCGCCGGTCTCCAACCGGGCCCTGACCTGGCGCAGCCGGGTCTCGGCCGACTGCGTGGGCGCCGCCGCGAGCGCGTGCGCCAGTTCCCCGGGCGCGGACGTCAACAGGCCTGCCAGAAAACCCGCGTTCGGGTCACTCGGGTCGACGTGGGGGACCGGCAGGGCGAGCGCGGCGGCGGGCGTGTCGACGGGCTTGACGAGCGCCGGGAGAGCCCGGGCGTTCGGCGTGCTCGGGGCGCCCTGGCCGTGCGCGGTACCGGCCGCGAGGGCCGGGGCCGATCCGCGCGAGCGTGTCGCCCGCGCCCCCAGCCGGGACACGTCCCCGTCCAGCCTCGGGAACAACTCCGTGTCCGTCACCCGCAGCTCCGGGCCGAACAGCGTCGAAAGAGCAGGCCGCGCCCGGCCGGTCTGGAGGGACACGACCTCCCGCAGCACGCCCGTGAGCTGCTCGGACATCTCCTGCGCCGAGGCGAACCGGCGGGCCGGGTCGGGGTCGGTGGCACGGACCAGCAGGCGGTAGAAGGACTCGTACTGGCGGAAGACCTCGATGTTGTCGGGGTCGGGCAGGGAGTCCGCGAAGACGTTCGTGTAGCCCTGGAAGTCGAAGGTGAGGACGGCGAGCGTACGGCCCACCGTGTACAGGTCGCTGGCCACCGACGGGCCGACCTCGGCGACCTCGGGCGCCTGGTAGCCGACCGTGCCGTAGATGGCCGACTCGTCGTCGTCCATACGGCGCACCGCGCCCATGTCGATCAGCTTGAGCTGGTCCTCGGTCTGGATCGCGTTGTCGACCTTGAAGTCGCAGTACAGCAGGTTGCGGCTGTGCAGATGACCGAGCGCCTCCAGCGCCTCGATCCCGTACGCGCAGGCCTGCTCCACCGGCAGCGGGTCGCGTCTGCCCTCCGGGGTGCGGCGGGTGTTGGCGATCTCCTTCAGCGACTTGCCGCCGACGTACTCCATCACGATGTAGCCGTCGAGGGAGCCGGTGCGCTGGTCGAGGTGCTCGACGAAGTTGTAGATCCGCACGATGTTGGCGTGCTCGATCTCCGCCAGGAACCGCCGCTCGGAGATCGCCGCCGCCATCGCGTCCTGGTCGCCGGTGTCCAGCAGGCCCTTGAGCACCACCCAGCGGTCGGACACGGCCCGGTCCACGGCGAGGTAGATCCAGCCCAGGCCGCCGTGCGCCAGACAGCCCACGACCTCGTACTGGCCGTGGACGATGTCCCCGGCCCTCAGCTTGGGCACGAAGGAGTACGGGTGCCCGCACTTGGTGCAGAAGCCCTCCGTACGGCCCGGACGGTCCCCCCGCGCGCGCCCGACCGGCGCGCCGCAGTCCGAGCGCGAGCAGAACCGCTTGCGCTCCGGCACCTCCGGGTTCTCCAGCACCATCGAACGCGGGTCCGGCCGCGGTACCTGCGGCACCTGCACCAGACCCGCGCCCAGCCGGCCGCGGCCGGAGGAGCCCGTCGTGGAACCGGAGCTGCGTACCGACACCGACCGGCCGGTCGCCCTGCCCGACAACGAGCGCGAGAGCCGTCCCGACACCGAGCGGCGCGATTTCGACGACTGCGACGACGTACGGGAACTGCGGGCGCTGGACGCCGAACCGCCGCTGCCCACCGAACCCCGCGAGTCCCCGCCGCCGGTGACGCCGGTGGGCGGCGAGCCCACCATGCCGGTCGCCGAGACGACCGGCGCGAGACCGCACGTGTCGCAGTACAGCTCGCCGCCGCCGACGTCCTCGTACGCCCCGCCGCAGTCCGGCCGCTGACAGGTCTGCCCCGCCTGACTCATGACTCCCCCTACCGTCCCTCGGGCCCGCCGTGCTCCGGCACCCGTGAGCCGCCGAGCGACTCGGCCGCCGCCTGCTGGTAGCGCAGCACGGCCTGTTCGGCCACCCGCAGGTCGCAGGGCGCGCTCCACAGCATGCGGCGCGCCGCGTCGTACCGCTCGACCAGCAGCGGGTCCTCCGCCAGGCCGTGCCGGGCGACCTTCGCCTTGTACGCGTCCAGCCGCCCGCGCAGCTCGGCACGGACCGCCAGCGGCGCGGTGACCGCCGTCAACGACTCACGGGCGCGCTGAAGTTCGTCCTCCGCCTTCTGCTCCAGCGACTCCAGCAGCGGCGACAGCCGGTGCCACCGGGCCTGCCTGCGGTACTCGGCGGCCGTCGCCAGCTGCTCCTGAAGGGCGGTCGGCGGACCGCTGACCACCGGTACCTCCGTGGCGGCGATCTTCGCCAGCACCTCACCGCGCGCGGTGCGCGCCTCGGCGAGCGTGCGGTCCGCGCGCGAGAGCACGTCCCGCAGCCTGATCAGCCGCTGCTCGGCGTCCTGCCGGACCCCGAGCACGGCGTCGATCTCCCGGCGCACCTCGTCCAGCGCCCGCGCCTCCCGGTCGTACACCGTGGTGTCCGGCCGTCCGCCGCCCGGCGCCGAACTGCCCTGCGCGGGCACCCAGAAGGCGAGCGGATCGGAGATCACCTCAGCGCGCAGCCTCGTCAGCGTGCGCGTGACGCGCTCCAGGTCGTCGCCCGCCGGGTGTTCGCCCGGGCGGACGCCGACCGAGTGCGCGAGCCGGCGGGTGCGCTGGAGCTCCGCGGCCAGCAGATCGATCCGCGCGGGCAGCGCCGACCACACCGCGTCGGCGGCGACCACCATGTCCAGACCGGTCGCGTACAGCTCGTTCATCCGGTCCACCAGCGTGGCCAGGGAGAAGCTCTGGCTGAGCCGGCCTGGACCGGGCAGGGCGGGTGTGCCCGCGGCGGCCGCGCCGGAGACGGTGACGGACTCGCCGCGCAGCAGCCCGGTCAGCTCCACCAGGTCCTCGCGGCTGGACCAGCGGCGGCGGGCGCGGATCTCACGGGCGGTGCGCAGGGCGCCGCTGTAGGCGTCGAAGTACGCCCACAGCAGCGTGATCGACGCCTCCGTGGCCGCCCAGCGCTCCTCGGTGACGCCGGTCAGCTCGGCGCCCTCAAGGAGTCTGCGGCCCGCGTGGTCCTGAAGGGCGAGCAGCGAGGTCTCGATGGCCTCGTGCTCCGCGCCGAGCCGCGCCAGCGCACGGTCCACCTCGTCCCGGTCCATGACGGGCCCGGCGGGGTCCGTGACGCCCATCGATCACCTCTCGCTGCTGCGTGTCGCCTGTGTGCTGCCGGTTCTGCTGTTCCGTCGGTGCCGCGCCGGCCGGTGACCGGTCACCGGTAGCTCGGCGTCGGCGCGGTGGCCGACGGTGAGTCCTTACCCAGCGTGGCGGACAGCCACGTCCCGTACGACGCCTTCCAGCCTCCGTCCTTGCGGTAGTTCTCCAGTGTCCGGTTGACCTGGCGGACCAGATCGTCGGCACCGAGCTTCATGGCCACACCGTAGAACTCCTTGGTGAAGGAGGCGCCCTTCAAGGCCACCGTGGGGTCCTGCGCGGCCTGGCTGGCGGCGAGCGCGCCGTCCGTCACCACCGCGTCCACCTCGCCGAGTTGGAGCCGCACCAGGCAGTCCAGCTGGTTGGGGACGGTGGTGGTGATGTCGGTGGACGCGGGAAGCCGGCCGTCCTTGGTGTCGGCGGACAGGTGGTCGTAGGCCGTGGAGCCGGTCGCCGAGCAGATCCTCTTCCCGGCGAGGGAGCCGTCGTAGCCGGTGATGGCGGAGGTCTTGGGGGCCAGGACCTGCTGGCCGGTCAGGAAGTAGGGGGCGGAGAACGCCACCTGCTTCAGCCGGTCGCAGGTGATGGTCATGGTGCGCACCACCATGTCCACCCGGCCGCTGCGGATCGCGGGTATCCGTTCGTTGGTGGGGATGGCCTTGAACTGGACCTTGTTCGCGTCGCCCAGGATGTCCTCGGCGATGCGGTGCACGAGGTCGATGTCGAAGCCCTCCAGCGCGCCGGAGGCGTTGTTCGGGTTGCGGTAGCCCCAGCGGTAGCTGTTCTGGTCGACGCCGACCGTCAGATAGCCGCGCGATCGGATGGCGCTCAGCGTGGGGCCGCCGGCGCCGGACGGGGACGGGCTCAGGTTCTGCGCCTGGCTGTCCTGGCAGTTGTCCGCCTTGGACTGCGTGCCCTGCGCGGCTCGCGAGCCGCTTGCGGCGGGGCCGCCGGCGCCCTGCGGCTGGGTGCGGGGCAGCAGCAGGACGAACGCCAGTGCCAGGGCGCAGACGGCCGCCATCGCGCCGACACCGCCCCAGCCCTTCAGGCCGGCCCGCAGACGTCGTGCTCGCATCGCCACGCCCCCTTTCACCGCTGCCACGCTCCCTTTCACCGGTACTCCGAAAGCCTGCGCCCGATGCCCAGCACCGCGCCGGCCGCGCCGAACACCGCGAGCACCGCGGAGCCGACCGGCAGGCCCGTCATGGCGGCCCGGCCGTCCTCCGCGGCCTGCCGGAACCGGCCCGTCTCATGGGTGAGCGCCGACGCGAGGGAGGCGTCCACGTTGTCGAAGCACTCACCCGTCGACTCCGTCCGGTCCTTGGCGGTGGTGCCGATGACGCGGTCGCGTGCCTTCTGGTAGTCGCCGGAGTCGTTGGCCTGGCGGGCCAGTTCGTGTCGTTGCTTCCACACCTTCATCGACTCGTTCGCCGTGTCCACCGGCTTTTTGCCCCCCGGGTCCTCGGCGAGGGCGCCGGCCCGGGACAGCGTCCGGGCGAGGGTGCCGAGTTCCTGGTCGTACGCCCAGTCGTAGGCGTCCATGACCGTGCCGTCCTTCAGCGTCTTGGTCTCCGCGCCGCGGCTGACGAGGGTCAGGTTCTCGTCGCTGCGTGCCTTGAGGGAGGCGATACGGGCGTCGTGCAGCACGTTCAGCGAGCGCACGCCGTGCGTGTAGGAGCCGTTGAGTCCCGCGCGCGCGACGCTGTGACCGATCACCAGCCACAGCAGGACGACGGTGGTGGCGGCGGTCGCGGCGACCAGGCCGTGGTTCAGCACCCGGTTCGTGCGCCGGTAGTTGCGCCGCTGGGTCCAGGCGAGAGCGGCCAGGGCGACGACGCCGAGGGCGATCGCGGCCCACGGGTACGGTGTCGCGTCCCCGTAGTCGGAGCGCAGCCGCTGGTTCTCCTTCTGGTACAGGTCCTCGGCCGCCGGGAGCATCTCGTTCTGCATGGTGTCGTTGGCGGCGCGCAGGTACGCGCCGCCCACCGGGAAGCCCTGGCGGTTGTTGGCGCGGGCGGACTCGACCAGGCCCTTGTAGCGCGGCAGGAGCTGGTTGAGCTTGGTGATGGTGGCCGCGGAGGGGCTGCCGGGGGCGGAGTTGGCGGCGGCGGTGACCAGCTTGGCGGCGGCCGTGCGGACATCGGACTCGTAGCGCTCGCGGGTGGCCGTCGTCTCCTGGAGACCGGCCAGGTAGCCGCTGGTCGCCATGGTGTTGGCGTCGGCGAGCGAACGGTAGATGTCCGCCGCGTCGGAACTGAGCGGCTGGCTGCGGTGCAGGACGTCGTCGGCGGCCGAGGCGCGGTCGGTGGCCTGGAGGGCGGTGACGGCGCCGAAGGCCAGGACGAGAAGGGCGAGGACGGCGCCGATGACGCGGAGGCGGCCGGGCTCCGTGGTGGCGGCGGCGCGCAGGCGTTCGGCGCCTTCCGCGAAGGCGGTGCGGCGCGGGGGCGCCGGGTGCCGCGCGGCGGGGACGGGGGCCGCGGGCTGCGGCGGGACCGCCGGCAGGGTGGGCAGGCCCGGGCCCGGCGGTGCCGAGCTGCTCGTCGGCGGTTGTGTCACTGCTGACCTCCCCCGTGGTCATCCGTCGCCGCAAGTATCGCTGCCGGGACCGACATCCGCACCGACCTTCACTGGAACTCGGCCGGGCCGCAGTGCGCTCGCCCCGTACCACCCCTTGCCCATGAATACGTCGGGGGAACCAGTTCGGTTCCCCCGGCCGCGTCCGCGGGATGCCCACCGTCGGGATGCCCACCGTCTCTCACTGTTCGAAGTGGGCCCGCACCCTTTCCCGGGCGGCCGCCGGGGCTCCCACGTGGTCCAGGCCCAGCAGGGCGGCGCCCAGGACCGGACGGGCCGTGACGACCCGCGGGACCGCCTTGGGCGCGCGGGCGGCGAGGAGGCCGCGTACGGCGTCGTCGAGCAGGGGGTGGCGGGCGGCGAGGACACTGCCGCCGAGGAGGACCGGGGTCTCCTCGTCGAGCAGGCCGAGGCGGGTCAGCGCGACCGTGGCCATGGCCACCACCTCCTCGGCCTGGCGGTCGACGATCGTGCGGGCGATCGGATCGCCCTGGTCGGCCGTGGCGAACAGGACCGGGGCCAGTTCGTGGCGGCGGTGGTGGTCGACGTGCCCCAGGTGGAGCGCCTCGATGAGGGCGTACACGGAGGCCAGCCCGAAGTGGGCGGGGAGGGTGCGGCACAGGGCGGTGGGCGCGCCGCGGCCGTCCTCCGCGCGGGCCGCGTACCACAGGGCCTCCTCCGCCAGGCCCCAGCCGCCGCCCCAGTCGCCGGAGACGCGGCCGAGCGCGGGGAAGCGCGCGGTGCGGCCGTCCGGGAGCATGCCGACACAGTTGATGCCGGCGCCGCAGACGACCGCGACCCCGCGCGGTTCGGCCACGCCCGCGCGCAGGATCGCGAACGTGTCGTTGCGGACCTCTACCGTCGTGCCCCACGCGCGTGCGTGCAGGGCGGACGCCAACTGCTCCTCCTCCACCGGAAGATCGGCGTTGGCCAGGCATGCCGAGACATGGCCGGCGGCGGTGACGCCGGCCTGCGCGTACGCCCGCCGGACCGTTTCCTCCAGGGCGTCCACCGCGGTCCCGACGCCCACGGCCGGCGGCCGGAACCCGCCGCCGCGGGCCGTGGCGAGGACGTGCCCGTCGGCCGCCACCACCGCCACGTCGGTCTTGCTGTTGCCCGCGTCGATGGCGAGGACGCTTGCGGTCAGGCCCACGCGAGGTACTCCCGGTTGTGCGCGACGAGTTGGTCGGTGAGGGCCTCGGCGTAGGCGTACTGGCCGATCAGGGGGTGCGCGAGGAGGGCGCGGAAGACCCGGTCCCGGCCGCCGCGCAGGGCGGCCTCCAGGGCCAGGTCCTCGTACGCCGTCACGTCCGCCATCAGGCCCGCGTACAGCGGGTCCACGTCGGGGACGGGGAGGGGGACCGGGCCCTTGGAACCCACCGCCGCCTGCACCTCGATCACGGCGTCGTCCGGGAGGAAGGGCAGGGTGCCCTTGTTGTACGTGTTCACCACCTGGTACGGGTTGCCCCCTCCGCCCAGCAGGGCCGCCGCCAGGTCCACGGCCGCCTCCGAGTAGTAGGCGCCGCCCCGCCCGGCCAGCAGGGCGGGCTTCTCCACCAGGGCCGGGTCGCCGTACATCCTCAGCAGCTCCCGCTCCATCGCCGCCACTTCGGCCGCCCGGGACGGCTTGGTGCGCAGCTCCTCCACGACCTCGTCGTGCGCGTAGTAGTAGCGCAGGTAGTAGGAGGGCACCACACCCAGGCGGTCCAGGAGCGGGCGGGGCAGGCGCAGACCGCCGGCGATCGACTCGCCGTGCTCGGCCAGGAGCGCGGGCAGTACGTCCTCGCCCTCCGGGCCGCCCAGACGCACCCCCGTCTCCCAGGTGAGGTGGTTCAGGCCCACGTGGTCCAGGTGGACGTCGGCGGGCGCGAGGCCGAGCATCTGCGCGAACTTGCGCTGGAAGCCGATCGCCACGTTGCACAGGCCGACCGCCCGGTGGCCGGCCTGGAGCAGGGCGCGGGTGACGATGCCGACCGGGTTGGTGAAGTCGATGATCCAGGCGTTCGGGTTCGTGCGGCGGACCCGGTCGGCGATGTCCAGGACCACCGGGACCGTGCGCAGCGCCTTGGCCAGACCGCCCGCGCCGGTGGTCTCCTGGCCGACACAGCCGCACTCCAGGGGCCATGTCTCGTCCTGCTGCCGGGCCGCCTGGCCGCCGACGCGCAACTGGAGCAGCACCGCGTCGGCGCCGTCGACGGCCGCGTCCAGGTCGGAGGTGGTGACGACACGGCCGGGGTGGCCCTGGCGGGCGAAGATGCGGCGGGCCAGTCCGCCCACCAGCTCCAGCCGGTCCGTCGCCGGGTCCACCAGCACGAGTTCCTCGACGGGCAGGGTGTCCCTCAGCCGCGCGAAACCGTCGACGAGTTCGGGGGTGTAGGTCGAGCCGCCGCCGACCACGGTGAGTTTCATGCTGTTCAACCCTTCACTCCGGTGAGTGTGACGCCCTCGACGAACGCCTTCTGGGCGAAGAAGAACACGAGGATCACTGGGGCCATGACCAGAACGGTCGCGGCCATGGTGAGGTTCCAGTCGGTGTGGTGGGCCCCCTTGAAGGACTCCAGGCCGTAGGACAGGGTCCACGCGCCCGGGTTCTCCGAGGCGTAGATCTGCGGGCCGAAGTAGTCGTTCCAGGCGTAGAAGAACTGGAAGAGGGCGACAGCCGCGAGACCGGGTCTGGCCATGGGGACGACGACCTTCAGCAAGGTGCGCAGCTCGCCGCAGCCGTCGACCTTCGCCGCGTCCAGGTACTCGTTCGGAATGGTCGTCAGGAACTGCCGCAGCAGGAAGACGGAGAACGCGTCGCCGAACGCCATCGGGATGATCAGCGGCCACAGCGTGCCGGACAGGTCCAGCTGCTTGGCCCAGAACAGGTACATCGGGATGATGATCACCTGCGGGGGCAGCATCATCATCGAGATCACCAGCATGAGCGACAGGTTGCGCCCCCGGAACCGGAACTTCGCCAGCGCGTACGCCACGGGCAGCGAGGACGCGACCGTCAGGACCGTGCCGAGACCGGCGTAGACCAGCGTGTTCCTCCACCAGGTCAGGAAACCCGGGGTGTCGAGGACCCTCTTGTAGTTGCCCCACTCCCAGGTGTGCGGGACCAGGTCGCGGCTGAGGGCCTGGCTGTCGCTCATCAGCGAGGTCAGCAGGACGAACACGAAGGGCAGGACGAAGAACAGGGCGGCGGCCACGCCCAGCGAGTGGACCGCGATCCACTCCAGCACCGCCCTGCGGCGGGCCGTGCGCTCGGCGGGGGAGGGCCGCGTCTTCAACCCCACCGGCTTGTTGAGCACTTGGGCCATCGTCAGTCACCTGCCTGGATGAGACCGCCCCGCCGGCGCATCAGGAACGCGGTGAACACCATCGACAGGGCGAACAGCACCAGCGCCACCACGCAGGCCGAGCCGTAGTCGAAGCGCTGGAAGCCGAGGTTGTACACGAGCTGGGGGAGGGTGAGGGTGGACTTGTCCGGGTAGCCGGGCTCGAACTGGGTGCCCGCGCCCTGGATCACGCCCGAGGCGACCTTTCCGGCGATCAGCGGCTGGGTGTAGTACTGCATCGTCTGGATCACACCCGTGACCACCGCGAACATCACGATCGGCGAGATGTTCGGCAGCGTGACGTACCGGAAGCGCTGCCAGGGCGAGGCGCCGTCCAGCTCCGCGGCCTCGTACTGCTCCGTGGGCACGTCGAGCAGCGCGGCCATGAAGATGACCATCAGGTCGCCCACGCCCCACAGGGCGAGCATCGTCAGGGCCGGTTTGGACCAGGTGGGGTCGTTGAACCAGCCGGGCGCCAAGATCCCGACCCGCTCCAGGAGGGAGTTGACCGGGCCCGTGCCGGGGTTGAGGAGGAAGGCGAAGGCCATGGTCGCCGCCACCGGCGGGGCCAGATAGGGCAGGTAGAACAGGGTACGGAAGACACCCGTGCCCGTCCTGATCCTGGTGATCAGCAGGCCCACGCCGAGCCCGAAGACCACGCGCAGGCTCACCATCACCAGGACCAGCCACAGGGTGTTGCGCAGGGCCGGCCAGAACAGCGGGTAGTTCTGGAAGACGTACGTCCAGTTCGCGGTGCCGCGCCAGGTCGGCGGCTGGAAGCCGTCGTAGCGCACGAACGAGAAGTAGACGGTGGAGATCAGCGGGTACGCGAAGAAGACCGCGAAGCCGATCAGCCACGGCGACATGAAGGCGAGGGTCTTCAGCGCCGAACGGCGGCGCTTGGACGCCAGGGTGACGGTGGTCATGCGCGCCTACTTCGCCTGCGCGATGTCCGTGTCGATCTGCTGGGCCGCCTTGCGCAGGCCGGCCTTGAGATCCTTCGCCCGGCCGCTCTCGTAGTCGTAGCCGAACTGCTGGATCGTCACCAGGTACTGACCGCCGTTGACGGAGGCGGGCGTCGTGGTCGAGTCCGGGTTGGCGGCGATGTCCAGGAAGGTCTTGAAGCGCGGGTCGTACTTCAGCTTCGGGGACTTCAGCGCGGCCAGTGTGGAGGGCACGTTGTGGATGTCGTTGGCGAAGCCGACCACCGCGTCGGTGTCCGTGGTCATGTACTTCACCAGCTCCCAGGCCGCGTTCTGCTTCTTGCTGGTGGCGGCGATGCCGGCGACGGTGCCGGTGATGTAGCCCTTGCCGTACTGGTCGGCCTGGTCGTCGGGGACGGGCAGCGGGGCGACGCCTGTCTCGAACTTCGGCTGGGCCGCCTCGGCCATGCCCAGCCGCCACTCGCCGTCGAGCTGCATGGCCACCTGGCCGGTGTGGAAGGGGTGCTCGGGGCCCCACTCGTCGCCGAGGGTGGCGCGGTACTTCTCCAGCTTCCGGTAGCCGCCCAGTTCGTCCACGAGCCGCTTCTGCAGGGTGAAGCCCTTCTCGAACGCGGGGTCCTTCGCCAGGTTCGACTTGCCGCTGGAGTCGAAGTACGCCGGGGAGAACTGCGCGAAGTAGTGCTCGGTCGTCGACTCCCAGCCGTGGTAGTTCGGCATGAAGCCGAGCTGCCGGTAGCCGTCGCCCTGGGGGATCGTCAGCTTCTTGGCGTCGGCCTCGAACTCGGACCAGGTCTTCGGGGGGTTCTCGATGCCCGCGGCGGCGAAGGCGTCCTTGTTGTAGTAGAGGCCGTAGGCGTCGCCCAGCAGCGGCACCGTGCAGCGCTTGCCGTCGAACTGGGTGTACTCGTTCATCGCCTTCGGGAAGGTCTTCTCCGGGTCTGTGCCCGTCTTCTCGAAGAACGGGTTGAGATCGACCAGCGCGCCCGAGGAGCAGAACTTGCCGACGTTGTTGGTGGTGAAGGAGGAGATCACGTCGGGCGCCTTGTCGCCGCCGGTGCGCAGCGCCTGGTTGATCTTGTCGTCGGTCATGTTGCCGACGACGTTGACACGGATGTTGGGGTGCGCCTTCCGGAAGCCGTCGATCAGCGACGTGACGGCCTTCACCTCGCTCGGATCGCTCCAGGCGTGCCAGAAGTTGATGGTCGTGTCCTTCGACGCGTCGTCGTTCGCGCCGGCGTCGGGCTGACCGGTACAGGCGGTGGCGAGCAGTGCCATGGCGGCGGAGGCAGCGAGGGCGAGGGCCGCTTTCCGGGACACTTCGGGCATGGCTGGATCTCCCTGGGACGGGCGGGCGGTGAGGGAAGGGGTGGGGCGGGTACGGCAGCCGGTACGGGGGTCAGCGCGAGGTGTCGAAGACCTCGTCGCGGGTGGTCGCGAGCGCGCTCTCCAACGCGCCGCGCAGCACGGGGTGTTCACGGACGTCGCCGACCACCAGGCGGGGCCGGGAGGCGGCCAGTTCCTCCAGTTCGGCCTGGACCAGGGCGCGCAGCACCTCGCCGCCGGCGGTGAGCGAGGCGCCGCTGAGGACGACGAGTTCGGGGTCGAGGACGGAGACGAGGGAGGCGAGACCGGTCGCGAGCCGGGTCGCGTACGTCGTCAGGAGCGTGCGGTGGGGGCCGGTGGCGTGGTCGGCGGCGCGGGCGACGAGTTCGGCGGCGGCCTCGGCGGAGGATCCCGTGGGCAGGTCCTCGATGCCCAGCTCGCGGGCCAGTTTCGGCAGCGCCTGCGAGCCGGCCAGTTCCTGGTAGCCGCCGCTGTTGGCCCTGGTCACCTGGCGGACCAGCGGGGTGCCCGGCACCGGCAGGAAGCCGACCTCGCCGGCGCCGCCGGTCCAGCCGCGGTGCAGCCGGCCGCCGAGCACCAGGGCGGCGCCCAGGCCCTCCTGGTTCCACAGCAGCACGAAGTCACGGTGGCCGCGGGCCGCGCCGAGCCGCTGCTCGGCCATGGCCACGAGGTTGACGTCGTTCTCGTACTCCACCGGCATCGGCAGGGCGGCGGCGAGTTCGTCGAGCAGGGTGGGGGAATGCCAGCCGGGCAGATGGGAGGCGTAGCGCAGGCGGCCGGTGTTGGGGTCGAAGGCGCCGGGGGTGCCGATGACCAGCCGGTGCACGTCGCCGCGGGCCAGCCCCGCCGCTTTCACCGCGCCGTCGAGGGCGTCGGTGACCTGCCGTACGACGGGCTGGGACGGGCGCCGGCCGGGGGTCGGCAGCTCGTACTCGCCGACGGTGCGGCCGGTGATGTCGGCGACGGCGGCGCGGATGCGCAGGGGAGTGACGTCCAGCCCGGCGGCGTGGGCGGCGGCCGGATTGACCGCGTACAGCTGGGCGTTGGGACCCGGGCGTCCCTCGCTGGTCCCCGTGGCGAGAACGAGCCCGGCGGCCTCCAGGCGGGCCAGGAGCTGGGAGGCGGTCGGCTTGGACAGGCCGGTCAGCTTGCCGATCCTGGTGCGCGACAGCGGCCCGTGCTCCAGCAGGAGGTCCAGGGCGGCGCGGTCGTTCATGGCGCGCAGGACCCGCGGGGTGCCCGGCGTGCCGGCGGTTCCTGACATACGTGTCGGCACCTGCCTTCCCCTGAGATCACTGTTAGGAAAGTTTCCTATTCGGGTGGGAGGAAGGTATGCCCGGGGCGAAGCGAACGTCAAGAGAAAAGCGCCCCCGGCGTCGGAGCCGTTGCCTGCGGGGGCGGCGAGGGGTGCGCGCGGCGGGAGCCCGGTCCGGTCAGTCCTTCGATCGCGTTCAACAGGTCGATGGGGTCCACCTGCGTCATCACCGGCTCCATGATCGGTTCGGCGCTCATCGCTGATCTCCTTGTCGCGCTGGTGTCAGGCTATGCCCGCGCCGGGTGCCCCGGCGGAACGATGGAGCGCGCGGGGCGCATCGCACGGCGGAATCCGCACCCCTTCGCTCGAACGAGTGTGCTGAACCGTTCCGTCCCTCTTCCGTGCACGCGAGAGGCGGCGCCCGGGGCTTTCCGGGCGCCGCCTCTTCTCGCCGTTAGGCGCGGTGGTGCTACTTCGACAGCGACTGCGGCGGGATCGGCGAGGCCGCCAGGGACTGCGGTGAGGTGGTGCTGGCGAATGCCGAGGGGGCCGACATGCCCGCCGTCGGGTCGGCTGCCGGGGCCTCGTCCGCCGGGGCCGTCGCGTCGCCCACGATCCGGATGCCGGCCGCGTCGAAGGCGCGCTTGACGCGCCAGCGCAGCTCCCGCTCGACGGTCACCGACTTACCCGGCATGGTCTTGGCGGTGACGCGGACGACCATGGAGTCGATCAGCACGCTGTCCAGGCCTAGCACCTCGATCGGGCTCCACAGGAGCTCGTTCCAGGGCTCCTCCTTGCTCATCCGCTCGGCGACCTCGTCGAGGGTGGCCTTCACGCTGTCCAGGTCCTCGTCCGTCCTGACGGTGACGTCGACGCCGGCCGTGGCCCAGCCCTGGGAGAGGTTGCCGATGCGCTTGATCTCGCCGTTGCGGACGTACCAGATCTCGCCGTTCGCCCCGCGCAGCTTGGTCACGCGCAGTCCGACCTCTATCACCTCGCCGGCTGCGACGCCCGCGTCGATCGAATCGCCGACGCCGTACTGGTCCTCCAGGATCATGAAGACGCCGGAGAGGAAGTCGGTGACCAGGTTGCGGGCGCCGAAACCGATCGCCACACCGGCCACACCGGCCGAGGCCAGCAGGGGGGCCAGGTTGATCTCGAAGGTGGACAGCACCATCAGCGCCGCCGTGCCCATGATCAGGAAGCTCGTCACCGAGCGCAGTACCGAGCCGATCGCCTGCGAGCGCTGCCGGCGGCGTTCGGCGTTGACCAGCAGCCCGCCCAGCGCGGTGCCGTCCACCGCCTGGGCGGTACGGGCCATGCGGTCTATGACCTTGGTGATCGCCCGCCGGACCACGCCTCTCAGCACCGCCGCGATCACCAGGATCAGCAGGATCTTCAGGCCGATGGCGAGCCACGTGGACCAGTTCTGCTCGACCCAGCTGGCGGCGTTCGTCGCGGTCTCGTGGGCGTCCTGGAACGTCGGGACCGTCAGAGCCGGCGACTCGGAGGGCGACGGCGACGGCGACGGACCGGCGGCCGGCAGGGCGGCGGGCAAGGACACGGCAGGTACCTCCAGGTGCATCCGCCCTCCGGCACGGGGTCAATATCGACTGGGTCACGAGGAGATCACCGGACGGGCAGAACCACCACACTAACGGGGCAGGGTGTGTGGGTTCCCGTGAAGTTCGGGGAAGGGCGCATGGGGACACGGTGACCACCGGCCTCTGATCAGGCCGTGTGAAGGGGCCGTGATCCGGGGGATGAATGCGGTGTGGTCGAAAACACTCCCAGCCCGTTACCGGGACATGGTGGCGCGTTCACCAGGCATGAGGGGAAACTGACTGCAGGCAGCCCCGGCGCGAGCCACGCGCCGCCGGCGTACAAGGAGGCATCCGTGCCGCATGTCCTGGTCCTCAACGCGTCGTACGAGCCGCTCGGCGTCGTACCGCTCCGCCGCGCGCTCGTCCTCGTCCTCGAGAACAAGGCAGTCTGCCTCGAGGAGTCCGGCGCCTATCTGCACAGCGCAACCGTCACCGTCCCCGCACCCAGCGTGGTCCGGCTCAAGCGTTTCGTACGGGTTCCCTACCGGGGGCCCGTTCCTCTGACCCGAAGGGCGCTGTTCGCGCGCGACGGGGGCCGGTGCATGTACTGCGGTGGCATCGCCACCAGCGTCGACCACGTCATCCCGCGCTCGCGCGGGGGCAAGCACGTCTGGGACAACGTGGTGGCCTCCTGCCGCCGCTGCAACCATGTAAAGGCCGACCGCCACCTGGTCGAGCTCGGCTGGCGCCTGCGCCACAAGCCGGCCCCGCCCACGGGCCTGGCCTGGCGCATCATCGGCACCGGGCATAGGGACCCGCGCTGGCTGCCCTACCTGCAGCCGTACGGCGCGGACGACGCCCTGGCCCGGATCGACGGCATCTCCGCCTGACGACTCCGGGCCTTCGCATTGCCCACGGCCACCCGCCCGGAGCGCGGTCCCCACGGCACCCGCCGGGGGATCACGCTCCGGACGCGGGCCGTGGGCGGCGCGTGTCACCGGGGCCGGTCGCGAAGACCGGAACGATCAGGTGGTGCCGAGGCTCGCGAGGGCGTGCCGGGCGGCCGCGAGCGCCTCTTCGTCGCCGACACCGAGCTGTCCGGCCGCGGCGGCGTAGTCGCCGGGCGGCACGCATGCCGATCCCTGACCTCCCGCAAGCGCATCAAGCTGATACGCAAGGCTCACGCGTACCGCAGCTCCGCGGGGCGGACCGAGCGCCGCAGCAGCGGCAGCGAGGCGGCCGCTGCCAGCAGGCAGGTGGCGTACACGCCGACCGGGACCAGGAGTGCCGTGTACGGCACGGTCCCGGCGGCGAGGAGGCCGTACCAGACGCCGATCGCCAGGCCGCCCGCACCCGCCACGAGGACGGCCGGGGCCAGGGGCAGGGCGGTCTCCAGCAGGAGGGCCCGGGCCAGCACCCGCTGGGGTACTCCGGCGGCCACCTGCGCGGCCAGGGCCCGGCGCCGGGTGGCGACGGACTCGGCGGTGCCGACGGCCAGCGCGACGAGGGTGATCGCGAGGGCGAGGACGATGGCCGCGGCCGTGAGGTTCAGGCCCGTCGTGTAGAAGGAGACGTCCTCGGCGAAACCGTATGTGCCGTCCATGGTCTCCAGATGGGCGAGCAGCGCCTGCCGCACCCCCACGTACCCGGCCCCGACCACCGTCACCAGCAGCACCGCCGCATGGGTGCGGGCCGCCGCCCACGGATCGTCCCGCAGCCGCTCCGCCGCGATCAGCACCGCCGGGGAGCCGGTCCGGGCCGCGAGCAGCCGGCCGGTCAGCCGGGACAGGGCGCCCGTGAGCCACACCGCGCCCGCGCCGACGGCCAGGACCCCCGCCATGACGATGACCGGGCCCCTCGCCAGGCCCGTATTCCGGGAGTCGGCGGACGTACCGGCCACCGCCCCCAGTGCCACCACGCCCACGACCAGCAGTCCGCCCACGAACAGCAGTGCCGGACCACGCCCCGAGCGCGTATGGCTCCGCCGCACCCACCCGAGTGGTGAGGCCACCACGCGGCGCAGCGCCAGCACCCCGGCCGTCATGCCCAGAGCCGGTACCACGACCGCCACCAGCGCCATCCCGGCCCAGGCCGACGCGGTCGGCCGCTCCCACACGGCCACCAGCACCGCCACCGCCCCGGCCGTGGCGAGCGCCGAGCCCAGCAGGCAGGCGAGCCCGGTCTCCAGCGCGGCGATCCGCCGCACCCGGCCCGGCTCCGCGCCCGCCAGCCGCAGCACGGCCGTCCGCCGGTCGCGGTGGACCGCGCCGATCCGGGCGCACTGCCCGAGGAAGCCGAGGACGGGCACCAGCAGGAGCAACAGCGTGACGATCACTCCGGAGCGCTCGCCGGGCTGGTCGAGCAGGCCGTTGCCGAAGGAGATGTGGTACTGCCCGCGTACCGTGGCCAGGACGGCGGCCGCCAGTCCCAGTCCCGTCGCGCACATCGCCCCCACCGCCGTGAGCGCGATCCGCCGCCACTCCCGCCGGTCCGAACCCCGCACGAGCAGCCAGGCCAGCCGCAGATCGGTCCTCACGCGAGCACCCCCGACGCGACCGTCACGCCGTCCTGCAACCGCACCTCGCGGTCGGCGTACGCCGCCACCTGGGCGTCGTGCGTGATCAGCAGCACCGCCGTGCCCGCCTCCCGGACGGCTCCCACCAGGGCCGTCATCACCTGTTCGCTCGCCAGCGAGTCCAGTGCCCCCGTCGGCTCGTCCGCGAACACCACCCTCGGGGCGGTCACCAACGCCCGTGCCAGCGCCACACGTTGCGCCTGTCCTCCGCTCAACTCCCCGGGCCGCGCGGCCTCCTGCTCCCGCACGCCGAACCGCTCCAGCCATGCGCCCGCCTGCTCCTGGGCCGCCCCCCGCGCGGTCCCGGCCAGCATCAGCGGCAGCGCGACGTTGTCCACGGCGGTCAGCTCGGGGATCAGCTGGCCGAACTGGAACACCACCCCGAAGTCGGTGCGGCGCAGCTCGCTCAGGCGCCGCTCCGGCAGCCCGTCGACGCGTTCCTCGCGGTACGTCACCGAGCCCGCGTCCGGCCGGACGATGCCCGCCAGGCAGTGCAGCAGTGTGGACTTCCCGCTGCCGCTGGCACCGGTCACCGCGACGATCTCGCTCTCGCGCAGCTCCAGGCACGCCCCGCGCAACGCCGGGGTCCTGCCGTGGGACTTGACGAGGTCTCGGGCCACCAGAAGGGGCACCGGAGGGTTGCTCATGCTCGGTCGACCTCCACGGTCAGAGTGGTGAGCCGGGCCTGGGTGGTGGTCATCCAGCGCAGGTCGGCGTCGAGGTGGTTGAGGGCGTAGTCCGCCGAGAGCACGGTCGCCAGATCGGCGCCCGGGGCGGTCTTGACCGCCGTCAGCTCCCGCATCCGCTCCATGTGCGCGGCGCGTTGCGCGAGCAGGTGGGCGGCGGGGTCGCCGCCGGTGAGGATCGCCACGACGACCTTCGCGAAGATCTCGTTCGTCACGAAGGGCGCGGGAGGCGTGACCTGCCCGGCCCAGACGGCCACGTCCCGGGAGCCCTCGGCCGTGAGGCGGTACAGCGTGCGCTCCGGGCCGCCGTCGGAGTCGGTGCCCTCCACCTGGGCCAGTCCGTCGCGGACCAGCCGCTGCAAGGTCGTGTAGACCTGCCCGTAGGCCAGCGGGCGGGCTTGCGGGAAGTGTTCGTCGTGGCGTCGCTTCAGGTCGTAGCCATGGCTCGGCCCTCCGGCGAGCAGGCCCAGGAGGATGTGGCGGGTGCTCATGCGCTCAGTATGTACTGAGTACATGTACTGAGTGAATAGTGATCGCCGGGGAATCTCGCCGGACGATCCGAACGCGTCGGCTGCCCGGTGGGCTCAGTCCGCGACCGCGTACGCCTCCACCGACCAGAGCGAATAGCCGTACTGGGTGGCTCGTTTGTCGCCCTGCACGCGGATGTGGCGGACGTCCCGCGCGTCCATGCGCAGGGTTTCGCGGCCGCCGGTGCTGTCGCGGACGGTGGTGGCGGTGCGCCAGCGGCGGCCGTCGGGGGAGACCTGGATGCGGTAGGCGGAGGGGTGGGCGTCCTGCCAGTGGAGGGCGACCTTGCCCAGGCGCACCGAGTGCGGCAGCTCCACCTGCCACCAGGCGCCGTCGTCGGCGGGGGAGGACCAGCGGGTGTCCGGGTTGCCGTCGATCGCGGCGGAGGCCGGGAAGTCGGGGGTCTCGTCGGCGGAGGAGCTCGCCGTGCCGGTGCGCGCCAGGTCGGGGCCGGCGGTGCGCGGGAAGGCGCGGACCGTGAGGGTGCGGGTCACCCCGGCGAAGGTGACGCGGATGTCGTACGCGCGCGCCGGCGTTGCGGGCGGCACGGTCACCTCGACGGGAACGTCCACCGTGGTGCCGCGGGGCACGGTGAGCGAGGCGGCCGGAACACGGACCTCGATGCCCTTGGGGGCCTCGACGGTGACCTTGCCCTGCACGTCCGCCGGACGGCCGGAGGACAGCCGGGCGGTCAGCCGCTCCGTGCCGCCGATCTCCGCGTCGGCCTCGGCGCGCGGCAGCTCCAGGTCCGCGACCGGGGTGTCGGCGAACCAGGGGACCAGGTGGCGCACCCGGGAGGGGTAGGCGCCGGTCACGCGGACGGCGTCGACGCGGGTGCCGGCCGGCGGGGGAGTGGGCTGCACGAGGGCCGGCGGGCGCGTCCAGAGGCCCGGAACCGGGGAGACCGGCGGCCAGAGGGCCGGCGGGTGTGTCACCGGGCCGCCCGGGGACGGGGACTGCGTGGTTTCCAGCTCCGTCGCGCCCCGCTGCGCCAGCGATCCCACCCGGAGCCAGCCCTGTCCGGGGACGTGGACCTCGACGTCACCGGTGGTTTTGGGGTCGCTGAGGACCGTCACGGCGGTGAGGGCGCGGGCGCGCGGGAAACGGATCGTGCGGCCGTCCGGCGCCCCGTCCGGGTCCTCGGCCGGCTCGTGCGTCAGGCCCGCCCAGGTCTCGTACTCCTGCCGCGCCCGGTCGAGGAAGGGGTCCAGTACGCCCTTGCCGACCGTCACATCGACCTGCTTGGCCTCGGCCCGCAGCCGGTCCAGCGTCCGGTACGCGGTCCAGGCCCCCGCCGCGTCGCCCGCGCGCTGGGCGCGGAGCATGTCCAGCGCCGCCTCGCCCGCCTTGCCGTAGCGGGCCAACTGCGCGGACCACGGAGCGACTTCGGCCGCCAGGGTGCCCTCGCCGGCCAGTCCGCGCGGCAGCTCGCGCAGCACCGTGAAGGCGGCGCGCAGTCGCTGCTCGGCACGCTCGTTCGCGGCCCGGTCCGTCGTCGTACGGGCCTGCCACAGGTCCGCGATCAGCGGGCGCAGATACGCCGACTCGGTGCCGCCGAGCACCGAGGACGCGTCGTTGCCGGCCAGGGCCGACAGCGCCTCGTGGCGCCGCGCGTCGCCCCCCGCGAGGTCGGCGATGGCCGCCCGCCAGGACTCCTCGGGGCGGTAGTCGCGGGGGTTCCAGGCGTAGTCGGCCGCCGTGAACAGCGGGATGCGGGAGGCCTCCGCCTGCTCCATCGCGTTGGCCAGCAGGGCGGCCGAGCCGCTGGCGACGGCCGGTTCACGCCCGGTGTACGGGCCGAGGAAGATCCGGTCCTCGGCGTAGTCGTTGACCGGGTAGTTGTCCATGGTGACCAGCGGATGTGCGAACGCGGCGCGGGCGTCGGCCAGTTCGTCGCCGGTGATGGTCCGCGGCACCACGCCCACCCCGGTCCAGGCGACGTGCACCGACGCGTCCAGCGCGGTCGCCAGCGCCCGCCGGTAGGGCGTCGCGCCGTCCTCGTAGAACTCCGTCGGCATCAACGACAGGGGCGCCGCTTCCGGATGCCGTTCCGCCAGGTGGCGGGCGACCTCGTTGGCCACCCGCGCCTGCGCCCGTGCCGCCGCGTCCGGGCCGGAGCCGAAACGGGCCGGGTCCGCGTCGCAGTGCCACTCGCTGTAGCTGACGTTCTGGAACTGGAGCTGGAACGCCCGGAAACCGAGTTCCCACATCGCGTCCAGCTTGCGGGTCAGCGCCCGTACGTCGTCGTCCGAGGAGAAGCACAGCGACTGGCCCGGCGCCACCGCCCAGCCGAGCGTGACGTGGTTGGCGCTCGCCCGGTCGGCCAGCTCCCGGAAGGCGGCCCGCTGCATGGCCGGGTACTGCTCGCGCCAGCGCTCCTGGCGGTAGAGGTCGTCGCCCGGGGCGTACAGGTACCGGTTCTGCTTGGTGCGGCCCATGAAGTCCAGCTGGCCGAGCCGCTGCTGCTGCGTCCACGCGGTGCCGTAGAAGCCCTCGGTGGTGCCGCGCACGGCGGTGCCCGGCCAGTCCCGGACGGTCACGCCGGGGACGGTCCCGTCGGGGCGCAGCAGTTGCCGCAGCGTCTGCACGGCGTGGAACAGTCCGTCCTCGCCGGCGCCGGTGAGCGTCAGGGCGCCGCCGCCGGTGGTGATGAGGTAGCCGCCGGAGGGCAGCGCGTGCCGCGGGTCGCCGTGCGCCCGCTCGGTGTACGCGCGCACCACCAGGGCGTCCGCCGGAACCGGGTCCGTCACGGCGAGGTCCGTGACCGCCCGGGCCCCGGTCCCGTACAGCAGCGAGCGCAGCGCGCTCAGGGCGTACGGGTCCGCCTCCGTGTCGGTGACGAGGGCGACGTCCCGGTCGGCGACCTTCACCGCGCCGCCGGTCGTCCGCAGGGACTGCGGGCGCGGCCACACCGCGAGGCCGGAGGAGTCCGCGGCGGGGTGCTCCGGCTTCGCGGCCGGGAGGCCGGCGCCCGGGTCGGGTGCGGACGGCGCCGCGACGGCCGCGGGTGCGGCTCCCAGTGTTCCGGCCATGACGGCGAACGCGAGTGCGGCCGCGCTCTTCCCGTGCCCCATACCGCGCCGACGCCGCACGGCCCCTCCTCGTCGATCGGCCTTCGCCGGGCTGAGCCGAAGGCAGTGTCGAAGAGTCCTGACCACACCATCCCTGCGGGAAGGTGTCAACGAGAGTGGCCGTTGTGCCGTGATTGCCCCAACCTGGTGAAGGGGAATGTGACCAGCGGCACGTAGGTCGTTCTCCTACGTCTGCCGCGGCGAGCACTGGGTAGGGCTGCGGTAATCCCCTTGATGCCGTACTCGACAAGGAGGCCCCCGTGGCCGCACCGGCACACCTTCTGCTCTCGGCCCTGTCCAAACACGTGGCGGAGCCGCCCGCCGACCACCCGCTGCCCGCCGACCCCGGCCTGAGCGTGTTCAGCGCGGAGGGTACCCGCGCCGACGTCCCGCTGACCAGCGAGCCGCCGCTGCCCGACGCCGAGCCGCTGACCAGCGAGCCGCCGCTCGCCGAGACGGCCCCCCTGACCAGCGAATCGGTCGCCGAGGCGGCCGAACAGGACCCCTGTCGAGCGGAGTCGTAGGTGACGGAACCGCGGCCGGACGAACCTCCCGGACCTTCCGAAGCTCCCGGACCTTCCGAAGCTCCCGGATCTCCCGGATCTCCCGGATCTCCCGGACCTCTCGGTGACGAGCTGACCCGGCTCGCGGCGCTGCACGGCGTCGCCACCTCCTACAGCCCCTCCCCGGGCCGTACGGTCACCGCCTCCGCCACCGCGGTCGTCGCGGCTCTGGCCGCCCTGGACGTCGACGCGAGCACCCCCGTGACCGCCCGCGCCGCGCTCACCGCCCGCGAACGGGAACGGGACGAACGGCTGCTGCCGCCGACGGTGGTGTGCTGGCTGGACCCCACGGACGGCCCCACGGACGGCCCAACGGACGGCCCCACGGCGGATCCTGCCACCGGCGGCGACCCCGCGGCCGAGGCGGACGCCGGGCTGCCGCCGGCCGTCCTCGCCGGGCTGCCGCCCGGCACCCGGCTGGACGTGGAGACCGAGCGGGGCGAGACCCGCTCCTGGGTTCAGGGTGTGGACGGGACGGACCGCCTGGACCGCCTTCCGCCGGGCGTCCACCGGCTGACCGCCACCGCCCCCGACGGCCGCACCGGGCAGGCGCACCTGATCGCCGCCCCGCCCCGGCTGCCCACCCCGGCGGGACGCTCGTACGGGCTGCTCGTCCAGCTGTACTCCCTCCTCTCCCACCGTTCCTGGGGCATGGGCGACCTCGGTGACCTCGCCGAGCTGAGCGGCTGGGCCGGACGGGCGCTGGGTGCCGGATTCGTGCAGGTCAACCCGCTGCACGCGGCCGTGCCCGGACCACCCGCCGACCCGTCCCCCTACCGCCCCTCCTCGCGCCGCTTCCCCGACCCGGTGCACCTGCGCGTCGAGGACGTCCCGGAGTTCGCGTACGTCGAGGAGCAGGACCGGCTGCGGCCCTTGCCCGAGCGAGCCGGTCGGCTGCGCGCCGCCGTACTGGACGAGGGGGCGCTGATCGACCGGGACGCGGTGTGGGAGCTCAAGCGGGAGGCGCTTGAGCTGGTGCGGCGGGTGCCGCTCGGTCCCGGCCGCCGCGCCGCCTACGCCGACTTCCTCGCCGGGCAGGGCCGGGCCCTGGAGGACCACGCCACCTGGTACGCCCTCGCCGAGGTGCACGGCTCGGACTGGAGCCGGTGGCCCGAGGGGCTGCGGGACCCGCGCTCGACGGAGACGGCCCGCGCCCGCGCCGCGCTGGCGGACCGCGTCGACTTCCACTCCTGGCTCGCCTGGCTCACCGACGCCCAGCTCACCGCCGCCCAGCGCACGGCCCGCGAGGCGGGCATGGGGATCGGGATCGTGCACGACCTCGCCGTGGGCGTGCACCCCGGCGGGGCCGACGCCTGGGCGCAGCAGGACCACTTCGCGGCCGGCATGTCGGTCGGCGCGCCGCCGGACGCCTTCAACGCGCGCGGCCAGGACTGGGGCCTGCCGCCCTGGCGCCCCGACCGCCTCGCCGCCTCCGGCTACGCGCCCTTCCGCCGGCTGCTGCGCGCCCTGTTCCGCTTCGCGGGCGCCCTGCGCATCGACCACGTCATGGGCCTGTTCCGGCTGTGGTGGATCCCGCAGGGCCTGCCGCCGACCGAGGGCACGTACGTCCGCTACGACGCCGAGGCCATGCTCGCCGTGCTGGTGCTGGAGGCCTCGCGGGCGGGGGCCGTGGTGATCGGCGAGGACCTGGGGACGGTGGAGCCCGGAGTGCGGGAGACCCTGGACCGGCGCGGGGTGCTCGGCACCTCGGTGCTGTGGTTCGAACGGGACTGGGAGGGGTCGGGCCGCCCGCTGCCCCCCGAACGCTGGCGCGCGGACTGCCTGGCCACCGCCACCACCCACGACCTGCCGTCCACCGCCGCCCGCCTCACCGGCGAACACGTCGAACTGCGGCACCGCCTCGGCCTGCTCACCCGCCCCCTGGAGGAGGAGCGCGCGGAGGCCGCCGCGGACACGAGCGAATGGCTGGCGCTGCTGGCGGAGCTGGGCCTGCTGCGGGGCACGGACGGCGGTGCCGGCGCCTCCTCGGAGGAGGCCGGGATCCAGGCCGTCCACCGCTTCCTGCTGCGCACCCCGGCCCGCATGATCGGCCTGTGGCTGCCCGACACGGTCGGCGACCGGCGTCCGCAGAACCTGCCCGGAACCTGGGACCAGTACCCGAACTGGCGCCTGCCCGTCGCCGACGCCGACGGCCGCCCGGTGACCCTGGAGGACCTCGCCGCGTCCCCCCGGCTGCGCGCCCTGACGGACGTGCTGCGGACGGACGCACGGGCCGCGCCGGGCGACGCGGGCTGACCGCCGGGCCCCTCACGCCGGTGCCGAACAGCGCGGATACGGCACCCCGGGCGCGCGACCCGTTTCGGGGTTCGCTACGTTTGCACCGTGGACAAGAAGAACGCCCTGCGCGCCGGCGCTCTGGCCGCCGGTACGACGCTGATGATGCTGCTCATGTCGTCTCCCGCGCTCGCGCTGACCCGCGACGACGGCGACGACCCCGGCCAGGGCCTGAGCGTCGTCCAGACGCTGGGTCTGTTCGTCGGTCTCCCCCTCCTGCTGTTCCTGGTCATCACCGGCCTGGTCATGGTCCTGGACAAGTCCAAGGACCGGCAGCCGCGCGCGAGCCGGGACGTGGACGTCAAGGCCAAGGCCTGACCGAGTCCTCCTCCCGCCGCGGGCCCGTCCGCAGCACACTCCCTCCGAGGGCGTCGACCTCACCGTACGTACGCGCACAGCCGCCGTACGTGGGCGAGGTGGGCGCCCTGGGTGCGTTGCGGGCCCGGCGGGCCGGGCGACCGCGGGATCACCGGCCGCCCTCTACGCCGGTGCCCCCGGTGACTCCGACGTCCCGGCCAGCAGCTCCCTGAGCAGAGCGGCCAGCTCGCCCGCCCGTTCGGCGTCCAGGGCGGACAGCGCCTCCGTCTGCGCGGCCAGTCCCGCGCCGACCGCCTCGTCGATGAGCCGCAGCCCCTTGTCGGTCAGCGTGACCTTGAGACCGCGGCGGTCGTGCGGATCCGGCGAGCGGCGCAGCAGCCCCGCGGTCTCGAGCTTGTCCAGCCGCCCGGTCATCCCGCCCGTGGTGAGCATGAGCGTCGCCGAGAGCTGCCGGGGCGAGAGGGTGTAGGGCTCGCCGGCCCGGCGCAGCGTGGCCAGCACGTCGAACTCGCCCCGCGAGATCCCGAACGGCGCGTACGCCTTCTCCATCCGGTCTCCCATCGCCCGCGAGAGCCGGAAGATCCGCCCGAAGACCTCCATCCCCGCGGTGTCGAGATCGGGCCGCGCGGCCGCCCACTGGTCGATGATCGCGTCGACGGCGTCCCTGCGCTGCTGGGGGCGTTCACTCATGGACCGAGTATCCGCCGCCCCACGGTCGACCGCAAGAAAGTAGCTTGACGGTAAGTAGCTTGTGGCTAAGCTAATGACATGGCCGTCTCCCAGCGTCCCGCCGCCACCTGGTCCCTCGTCGCCCTCACCGCCCTCGCCCCCGTCTCCTGGGGCACCACCTACGCCGTCACCACCGAGTTCCTGCCGCCCGGCCGGCCGCTCTTCACGGCGCTGGCCCGGGCGCTGCCCGCCGGGCTGCTGCTGCTCGCGCTGGCCCGGGTGCTGCCGAAGGGCGCCTGGTGGTGGAAGGCGGCGGTCCTCGGCGCGCTGAACATCGGCGCCTTCTTCCCGCTGCTGTTCCTGTCCGCGTACCGCCTGCCGGGCGGCATGGCGGCGGTCGTCGGCTCGGTCGGACCGCTGTTCGTCGTGGGACTGTCGGCACCGCTGCTGGGGCAGCGGCCGACGGGGCGGGCGCTGCTCACCGGGGTCGTGGCCGCGTTCGGGGTCAGCCTCGTCGTGCTGAGGGCGGCCGGGGCGCTGGACGGCGTGGGTGTCGCCGCCGCCCTCGCCTCCACCGCCTCGATGTCCACCGGGACCGTGCTGGCCAAGAGGTGGGGCCGCCCGGCCGGCGTGGGTCCGCTCGCGCTCACCGGCTGGCAGCTCACCGCGGGCGGACTGCTGATCGCGCCCCTCGCCCTGCTGGCCGAGGGGCCGCCGCCCGCGCTGGACGTCCGGACCCTCGGCGGCTACGCCTACCTCGCCCTGGCCAACACGGCGCTCGCCTACTGGCTCTGGTTCCGCGGCATCGGCAGGCTCTCCGCCACCCGGGTCACCTTCCTCGGCCCGCTGTCACCGCTCACCGCCGCCGTGGTCGGCTGGGCCGCCCTCGGGCAGGCACTCACCCCGGTCCAGCTGGTCGGGATGGCGCTGGCGTTCGGGGCGACGCTGGCGGGACAGCTCGGCGCCGCCCGTCCGGCGGCCGTGCCATCGCAACCATTCAGCTTTCCTGAAAGGAATGCCCGAAAGGATTCGATGGACCTGACCGGTTCGGTGCTGCGACGGTAGAGCGGACCCCGCTCACCCACCAGCGAGAGGACCTACGTGGTCGACGTCCGCCCTCGGACCACCGCATCGCCCCCAGCCACCGGCAGCCGCACCACCGCCCGCCCCACCGCCACGAGCGGCCCGAGGACGGGCGCCCCCGCTCTCGGAACCGCGCTCGCCGCCCTGGCCACCGTCGTCTGGGCCGGCAGCTTCGTCACCTCGCGCGCGCTGCACGACAGCGTGCCGCCGGTGCAGCACGCGTTCTGGCGCTGGATGGTGGCACTGGCCGCCGTCGCCCCGTTCGGCGCCCGCGCGGCCTGGCGGCAGCGGAAGCTGATCCGGCGCCACTTCGGCCATGTGCTGCTGACCTCCCTCCTCGGCGTCGCCGTCTACAACACCCTGGTCAACCAGGCAGGCCTGACCACCCCGGCGGCCAACATGGGCATGATCATGGCGGCCTCGCCGGTGCTGATGGCGGTCTTCGAACGGGCGAGCGGTGTACGGCTCGGCGCGCGCCGGGTCGTGGGGCTGCTGACCGCCTGCGCGGGCGTGCTGCTGCTCGTGGGCGGGGGAGGGGTGGCGTCGTTCACGGCAGGGGACCTGTGGATGATCGTCGCGGCCTGCTGCTTCGGTTCCTACAGCGCCCTGCTGCGCCGCCGCCCCGCCGAGTTCGACGGCGTCGCCTTCCTGTTCACCACGTTCCTGTTCGGGACCGTGCTGCTCCTGCCCGCGCAGGCCGTCAGCCTCGCCGTCCAGGGCGGCTTCGAACCGGCCCCCGGCACGGTGCTGCCCCTGCTCTACGTCGGCGTCATGTCCTCCGCCGTGGCGTTCTTCGCCTGGGGCAAGGCGATCGCCCTCGTCGGCCCGACCCGCGCCGGACTCGTCTACTACCTGCAACCGGTATGCGTGGCCCTGCTGTCGTGGGCCCTGCTCGGCGAGGCGATCGGCCCCCGGCAGGCGCTGTGCATGGCGCTGATCCTGGGCGGGGTGGTCCTCGGCACGGCTTCGCGCCGCTGAGGGCACTCGCGCGGGAACTTCGCCCGGCGGCCCCGTACAGCCCGTATAGGTTGCCGCCATGGCCGAGTGGGAGATCCGGAAGCTGCTGATCCTGCGGACCCTGCGGGAGCAGGGGACCGTGACCGCGACGGCCGAGGCGCTGCGGATGACGCCGTCCGCCGTCTCGCAGCAGCTGACCAACCTGTCCAAGCAGCTCGGGGTGGAACTGCTGCGGGCGCAGGGGCGGCGGGTTCGGCTCACGGCGCGGCGCGGCTCGTGCTGCGGCACGCCGAGGCCGTGTTCGAACAACTGGAACGCGCGGATGCAGAGTTGGCCGCGTATGCCAAGGGCGAGGCGGGTGAGGTGCGGGTGGCCGCCTTCTCCACCGCGGTGCCCGCGCTCGTGGTGCCGGCGGTACGGGCGCTGCGCGGCACGCATCCGGCGGTGACCGTCCGGGTCCGGGAGGCGGAGGCGGGCGAGGCCTACGAGCTGCTGGCGGCCGGGGAGGTCGACCTCGCGCTGTCCCTGGCCGCGCAGGCGCCCAGCGCGGTGGACCCGCGGTTCACGCTGGTGCCGCTGCTCGCCGACCCGCTCGACCTCGCTCTGCCGCCGGGGCACCGGCTGGCCGCGGCGGCCCGGGTACGGCTCGCCGAGCTGGCGGAGGAGGCGTGGATCTTCGGCGGCAGCGGCCCCTGGTCGGACATCACGCGCGCGGCCTGCGAGGCGGCCGGGTTCAGCCCGTACCAGGGCCACTCGGCGGCCGGCTGGACGGCGATCCTGGCGATGGTGGAGGCGGGCATGGGCGTGGCACTCGTCCCGCGCATGGCGGCGGTGAGCAGGGAGGGCGTCGTGATGCGCGCCCTGGCCGCCGACCGGCCCTACCGGCATGTGGTGGCGGCCGTGCGCAAGGGGGCGCGGGACGCGCCCGCGCCGGCGAGGGTGCTGGAGGCACTGCGGTCCGCGGCCGCCGGGCTCGCCCGCCCCGAGTGACCGGAGAAGGCGGAGACCGGAAGGGAAAGGGGCGCCCGGTCGAACACCGGGCGCCCCCTCTCGCCGCACGGGCGGTGGTACGGCGTCGCCGTACCGGCGGTGTTAGGGCTGGGCCGCCGCGTCCGCCGCCTGGGCCTTCAGGGCGCGCTCGACGCCCGCCCGCGACTCCGAGACCAGCCGGCGCAGCGCCGCGTTCGGCTCGGCCGAGGCCAGCCACTCGTCGGTCTTGCGCAGGATGCCCTCGGACACCTGGATCGACGGGTAGAGGCCGACCGCGATCTGCTGGGCCATCTCGTGGGAGCGGGCGCCCCAGATGTCCTTGACCACCTCGAAGTAGCGGTCGGCGTAGGTCGCCAGCAGCTCGCGCTGGTCGGTCTGGACGAAGCCCGCGATGACCGCCTCCTGGACGGCGTTCGGGAGCTTGTCGGACTCGACGACCGACGCCCAGGCCTCCGCCTTGGCCTCCTCGGTCGGGCGGGCGGCGCGGGCGGTGGCCGCGTGCCGCTCACCCGCCGCGGTCTTGTCGCGCTCGTACTCGCCCCCGATCTCCGCCTCGTCGAACCGGCCGACGGCCGCGAGCCGCTCCACGAACGCCCAGCGCAGCTCCGTGTCGACGGCCAGGCCCTCGATGGTGTGCGAGCCGTCCAGCAGGGACTCGAGCAGGTCCAGCTGCTCCGGAGTACGGGCGGTCGCCGCGAAGGCGCGCGCCCACGCCAGCTGGTGGTCGCTGCCCGCGTCCGCCGCGCGCAGATGGGCCAGCGTGGCGTCCGTCCAGCGGGTGAGCAGGGCCTCGCGGGCGGCCGGGTCGGCGTACAGGTCGACGGCCAGCTTCACCTGGCGCTGCAGCGACTGCACGACACCGATGTCGGACTCCTTGCCGATCCCGGACAGCACCAGCGACAGGTAGTCGCGGGTCGCCAGCTCCCCGTCCCGGGTCATGTCCCAGGCCGACGCCCAGCACAGGGCGCGCGGCAGTGAGGACTCGAAGTCGCCCAGGTGCTCGGTGACGACGGCCAGCGACCCCTCGTCCAGGCGCACCTTGGCGTACGACAGGTCGTCGTCGTTGAGCAGGATCACCGCAGGGCGGGGCCGGCCGGCCAGCTGCGGCACGGCGGTCAGCTCGCCGTCCACGTCCAGCTCGATCCGGCCGTCCGCGGCGCGCACCAGCTTGCCGGTCGCCTCGTCGAGGTCGTACAGGCCGACCGCGATCCGGTGCGGGCGCAGGGTCGGCTCGCCCTTCGCGCCGGCGGGCAGGGCGGGGGCCTCCTGGCGGATGGCGAAGGAGGTGATGACGCCCTGGGCGTCGGTCTCGATCTCCGGGCGCAGGATGTTGATGCCGGCTGTCTCCAGCCACTTCTTCGACCAGGTCCTCAGATCGCGCCCGGAGGTCTCCTCCAGCGCGCCCAGCAGGTCGGACAGGCGCGTGTTGCCGTAGGCGTGCCGCTTGAAGTACGCCTGCACGCCGCGGAAGAACTCGTCCATGCCGACGTAGGCCACCAGCTGCTTGAGGACGCTCGCGCCCTTGGCGTAGGTGATGCCGTCGAAGTTGACGAGCACGTCGTCCAGGTCGTGGATCTCCGCCATGATCGGGTGGGTGGACGGCAGCTGGTCCTGCCGGTACGCCCACGTCTTCATGGAGTTGGCGAACGTGGTCCACGAGTGCGGCCAGCGCGATCCGGGGGCGTACGCCTGGCAGGCGATGGAGGTGTAGGTGGCGAACGACTCGTTCAGCCACAGGTCGTTCCACCACTCCATGGTGACCAGGTCGCCGAACCACATGTGGGCCAGCTCGTGCAGGATCGTCTCGGCGCGCACCTCGTACGCCGCGTCGGTCACCTTGGACCGGAAGACGTACTGGTCGCGGATGGTGACCGCGCCCGCGTTCTCCATCGCGCCCGCGTTGAACTCGGGCACGAAGAGCTGGTCGTACTTCTCGAACGGGTAGGCGTAGTCGAACTTCTCCTGGAACCAGTCGAAGCCCTGCCGGGTGACCTCGAAGATCGCGTCCGCGTCGAGGAACTCGGCGAGGGAGGGCCGGCAGTAGATGCCGAGCGGGACCGACTGCCCGTCCTTCTCGTACACGCTGTGCACGCTGTGGTACGGGCCGACGATCAGCGCCGTGATGTACGTCGAGATGCGCGGCGTCGGCTCGAACACCCAGACGTTGTTCTCGGGCTCGGGGGTCGGCGAGTTGGACACGACCGTCCAGCCCTCGGGCGCCTTGACCGTGAACTGGAAGGTGGCCTTCAGGTCCGGCTGCTCGAAGTTGGCGAAGACCCGGCGGGCGTCCGGGACCTCGAACTGGGTGTAGAGGTAGGCCTGGTCGTCGACCGGGTCGACGAAGCGGTGCAGGCCCTCACCGGTGTTGGTGTACGCGCAGTCGGCGACGACACGCAGCACGTTGCGGCCCCGGAGCAGGCCCGGCAGGGCGATCCGGGAGTCCTCGAAGACCTCGGCGGGGTCGAGGGAGTCGCCGTTGAGGGTCACCTCGTGGACGGCCGGGGCCACCAGGTCGACGAAGGAGGCGGCGCCGTCCTCGGCGACGTCGAAGCGCACCGTGGTCACGGACCGGTAGGTGCCGCCCTCCTGCGCGCCGGAGAGGTCGAGATCGATCTCGTACGAGTCAACGGTGAGCAGCTTCGCCCGCTGCTGCGCCTCTTCGCGAGTCAGGTTTGTGCCAGGCACGCGGTCATCTCCTCGTGATGTGTGGATTGCGCCATCCTTCCACGTGACCCGCGCGGAACGCGACGACCGGATCCCGCCGGTGACCGGGGCGGCGGGGCGCGAGCCTGAGGGCATGACGACAGCGAGCGGAACGACGGGACACAGCGCGCGTGCCATCGCCCCGGCCGTGCTGGCGCGGCTGCGGGAACGGGACGACGCCGGACGTCCGGCGGCCCCGTTCACCGACGAGGAGGGCGGCGCGCCCCTGCGCTGCTGTCTGCGCAGGAGCGAGCCGGGGGAGCGGATCGCGCTGGTCTCCTACGCCCCGCTGCGGCGCTGGGCGGCGCGGACGGGCGCCGCTTTGGGCGCGTACGACGAGCAGGGGCCGGTCTTCATCCACGCGCGGGAGTGCGCGGGGCCGGCCGGTGAAGGCCACCCGTTCACCAACGCCCACCGTGTGGTCCGGCGCTACGGCGCCGACGGGCACATCCTGGGCGGGCGGCTGGTCGGGGAGGGCTCCCCCCGGTTCGACGCGGCCTTCGCGGAAGCGTTCGACGACCCGGCCGTGGCGCTCGTCCACGTCCGGGCCGTCGAGTACGGCTGCTTCCTCTACGAGGTGCGCAGGGATCGGGTGACCGGCGACTAGCCCTTGAGCTCCGCCGCCACCAGCTCCGCGATCTGCACCGCGTTCAGGGCCGCGCCCTTGCGGAGGTTGTCGTTGGAGATGAACAGGGCCAGGCCGTTGTCCACCGTCTCGTCGCGGCGGATGCGGCCGACGTACGACGGGTCCTGGCCGGCCGCCTGGAGCGGCGTCGGGATGTCCGAGAGGGCGACACCGGGGGCCCCGCCCAGCAGCTCGGTCGCGCGCTCCACGCTGAGCGGGCGCGCGAAACGGGCGTTGACCTGGAGGGAGTGACCGGAGAAGACGGGCACGCGCACGCAGGTGCCGGACACCTTCAGCTCCGGGATCTCCAGGATCTTGCGGGACTCGTTGCGGAGCTTCTGCTCCTCGTCGGTCTCATTCAGGCCGTCCTCGACGAGGTTGCCCGCGAAGGGGAGCACGTTGAAGGCGATCGGGCGCTTGTAGACGGACGGCTCGGGGAAGTCCACGGCCGCGCCGTCGTGGGTCAGCCTGTCGGCGTCCGCGACGACCTTCTGGGTCTGGCCGTGCAGCTCGGCGACGCCCGCGAGGCCCGAGCCGGACACCGCCTGGTAGGTGGCGACGACCAGCGCCTGAAGGCTCGCCTCCGCGTGCAGCGGCTTGAGGACCGGCATCGCGGCCATCGTGGTGCAGTTCGGGTTGGCGATGATGCCCTTGGGACGGTCGGTGATCGCGTGCGGGTTCACCTCGGACACCACCAGCGGGACGTCAGGGTCCCTGCGCCACGCCGAGGAGTTGTCGATCACCACGGCGCCCTGCGCGGCGACCTTCTCGGCCAGCGCCTTCGAGGTCGCGCCGCCCGCCGAGAACAGCACGATGTCCAGGCCGGTGTAGTCCGCGGTGGCCGCGTCCTCCACCGTGACCCCGTCGAGGACCGTCCCCGCCGAGCGGGCCGAGGCGAACAGGCGCAGCTCGGTGACCGGGAAATCGCGCTCCGTGAGGATCCCGCGCATGACCGTGCCGACCTGACCGGTGGCTCCGACGATTCCGATCCTCACGGTGACTCCTTCTGCTCACTTCACTGGCTCTGCGTACGCGGTACGCGGTACGCGCAGGACGGTTCCATCATGCGTCTGTCCCGGGTCCGTCTGTCCAATCATTGCCCACGGAGTGGGACGGCGTGGGACGGCCCGGTGGGCGGGATCCGCAGGAAACGCACGGGGCGGGCTCCGAAGTGGAGCCCGCCCCGCCGTCACGTACCGGAGGTGGAGACCGCCGTTACTGGACGACCTTGCCGATCTTCACGCTGCCGAGGCCCGCGGCGGTGCCGCGGGTGTTCAGCACCTGCACCTCGCCGAAGAACTCGCGGCCCGCGGGGGCCGGCTCGTTCGCGATGACGTCGGCGGAGATCTGCGCCGTGCCGTTCGGGGCGAGGGTGAACACCTTCGCCTCGTCGACCTTGACCGAGCCGAGCGCCGCCGAGTAGTACACGTCCCGGTAGTCGTAGGCCGTGGTGCCGGCCGGCACCGAGTAGGCGTCGATCAGGATGGTGTACGTGCCCGCGGCGGGCTTGGCGATGGAGACGGACTCCTCCGAGCCGCCCGCGGCCGAGTAGGCCACGCGCGTGCCGGCGGCGTTGTACACGAACAGGTCCAGGTCGGCCCCGGCGTCCGAGACGTTGCCGATGGCGACGTCCAGGCGTTCGGCACCGGCGGGGACGACGACCGTCCTGGTGTGGGTGTCATGGTTGGCGATGGTCGGCCGGTCCGTCTTCGACGAGCCCAGCGAGCCGCCCTTCAGCTTGGCGTCCAGCCCGGCGAGCTTGTTCGTCAGCGTCCAGGACACGGGGGCCGGCGTACCGGCCTTCGCCTCGTCGACCGTCTGCACCGCGGGGCTGAAGTCCAGCCCGTAGGCCGCCGCGTTCAGCGTGTACGGGTTGTCGAGCAGCGGCGAGGTACGACGCGACTCGACCTCGATCTCCCACACTCCCGGCATCGGCTTGGCGTACGAACGCACGTCCGGACGGCAGGTGTTGGCCGGGTTGTTGTAGTTCGGGTAGCAGTTGGGCGTCGAGGTGGGGTCCACCGGGCTGCCGTACGGGTGGATCGCGATGAAGCGGGTCTGGCTGCCGTCCTTGAGACCGCTCATCGAGACCTCGAGGGTCTTCGCGCCCTCCGGGACCGTCACGAAGTACGACGTGGTGCTGTTGCGCTGCGCCACACCCGACACCGAGTAGGTGTAGGACGGCTTGGCGATCTCCGTGGAGACCACGACGGTCAGCATGATCTGCTTGTCCACGCCCTCGGTGCGGCGGTCGTCGACCTCGAGGATCGCGCTGTGCACACCGGCGGAGGCGGGGCGCGCCTCGATCTTGACCGTCACCGGCTTGTTCAGCGGCAGCGAGACCTCGTCGTCGCCGAGGATCCTGAAGGTGCCGTCGTCGTTCTTCAGGCTCAGCTTGTGCTTGACCGAACCGGCCTGGCCCGTCGTACGGGTGACCTGGACCTCGTAGGTCTTCTTCTGGCCCTTCTTCAGGCCGCCCTCGCGGTCGTACAGGCCGGTGCCGAAGTCGGGCGTCTTGAGCGCCCAGGACAGCGAGGTGCTGACCGGGGCCTTGACCGTGTACTCGTGCGCCGAGGCGCCCTTCTCGATCGACTTCCAGGCCTTGACGATGTCCATCAGGCCGGCGCCCTCGCTGTGCGGCTGCTCGCCCTTGATGTGCTGCGCGGTCGAGACCAGCGCGGTGCGGAGCTTCGCCGGGGTGAGGTCGATGCGCTTCTGCTTGGCCGCCGACAGGAGCAGCGCGGAGGCGCCGGCCGCCTGCGGGGACGCCATCGAGGTGCCCTGGAGCATCGAGTAGCCGGCCGGCAGCGAGTAGCCGGCCTCGGCGACCGGGCCGCCGGGCAGCCAGGTCTGGGTGGTGTTGATGGCCGCGCCGGGCGCCGAGATGATCGGCGTGAAGCCGCCGTCCTCACGCGGACCGCGCGAGGAGAACGGCATCATGGCGTACGACTTGTCCACCACGGAGCCGTAGTTGGCCGCCCAGGTCTCCTTGGAGATGGTCGCGCCGACCGAGATGACCTTGTCGGCGAGGCTGGGGTCGCCGATGGTGTTCAGGCCCGGGCCGCTGTTGCCCGCGGAGATCACGAGCTGCACGCCGTAGGTGTCGATGAGCCGGGTGTACAGCTCCGCGCGGGCGTTGTTGCCGTCGTTGAGCGCCGGCAGGCCGCCGATGGACATGTTGACGATGTCCACGCCGCGGTTGACGACGAGGTCGATCATGCCCTCGGTGAGCGCGACGTTGGTGCAGCTGCCGCTCCAGGTGCAGGCCCGGGAGGAGACGATCTTCGCGCCCGGGGCGGCGCCGTTCATCCTGCCGCCGAACAGGCTGTTGGCGGCCGTGATGCCGGCGACGTGGGTGCCGTGCTCGGACTCGATGACGCCGATGTTGACGAAGTCGGCCTTCTTGCCGATCCAGGACCCGCCGTAGGGGTCCATCGCCACGTCCTTGCGGATCTCCACGACGAACGGCACGCGCAGGTCGGCGCCGGTCGCCGGGTCCTTCTTGTCCTGGCCGAAGTAGCCGACCTGGTAGCCGTCCTTGTACGGCTTCATCGGGACGTCGTCCGTGAAGTCGTTGTTGTTGTTCAGGTCGACGCGGACGGTGCCGTTCGCCGGGTCGTACAGGACGCCCCACACGCTGGTGGTCCTGCCGTCGCGGTCCAGGTCGCCGTCGGCGTCGCCGCCCTTGGTCGCGGACTCGCTGAAGGTGTTGAACAGGAAGGAGCCCGCCGGGGTCTTCCAGGTCTTGCCGCCCGAGGTGAACTGGGGGCCCGTGACGTTGGCGGTCATCGGGCGCCAGGTGCCGTCGCTGTCGACGATCGGGTCGGTCGCGGTGACCCAGTCGACGATCTTGCGCTCACCGGTGGTGGTCTTCTGGAGCGCCGGGTGGCCGAGGTCCACGCCGGAGTCGAGGACGCCGATGGTGACGCCCCGGCCGTCCGCCTTCGGGTTCTTCTTCACGAAGTCGACGGCGCCCGTCTCGAAGGACGGGTTGTACGGGTTCTCGGCGGGGGTGTTCTTGTCCGGCGCCGGGTAGGTGCCCTTGTCCTTCCCCTTGCCCTTGTCCTTGCCCTGGGGGGCGTCGGCCTCGGGCCTCGGGTCGTCGAGCGGGATGTCCTGCTTGAGGTCGATGGCCTGCACGGAGGACAGCTTCGCGGCGGCGGCGATCGCCGAGTCCGCCTTGTCCGTCGGCACGGTGGCACGGACGTAGCCGAGCTTGTCGTAGGTGAGGCCCACGGCGCCGCCGTCGACCGCGTCCAGCTGCTCGGCGACCTGCGCGGTCTGCCCGGGCGCGGTCGCGATCATCATGGTGACGTTCTTGGCGCCCTCGGCCTTGGCCTCGGCGAGCAGTTCGGCGTCGGCCGAACCGAGTTTGTCGCCCGCCGGCTTGACGGTCGGTTCGGTGGCCGCGGGGCCGTCCTGGGCGACGGCCAGGGGGATCGGGCCGGCCACGGAGAGCGCGGCCACCACGCCGGCGGCCATGGCGATGCGGGCCAGGCGTCTCGCGCCCGTGAGCGGTGCGCGCTGAGGGTCGGGGGTCATCGGCATCCCTTGCAGGTAAAGGAACCAAGCGAGGTGCGATCGGGATCGATCGCGATCGTCCGGATTTCGGAGTCGGATGATCGCTCAGCTTTACCCAAAGGAAAGATGTTTGACGAGACTTGGTCCTGGCGGGATGGAAGCATGGCGTACTTCCGCCATGCGCCACGAGGGGCATAGAGGCCCAAACCGTGGCGCTTCCCTCGGCATCGCAGGAGGACAACCACCCCTGCCCGGAACGGGCGTTCAGCTGGCCGCGCGCTGGGCCCCGTCCTCGCCGATTCACACCGGACAGCCCCCTTCCTGCCGTAACGTCCACCCATGAACAAGGAGTTGAGGGTGGCGGCCTACGCCGTGTGTGTGCGGGACGGACGGCTGCTGCTGGCTCGCTGGGTGGCGGGCGACGGCACCCGGCGGTGGACCCTGCCCGGCGGTGGCATGGAGCACGGCGAGGACCCCTACGACACGGTGGTGCGCGAGGCCGAGGAGGAGACCGGCTACACCGTCGAACCGGTCGCCCTCCTGGGCCTGGACTCCGTCCGCCGCAACTACCCGCGCCCCCTGGGCGCCCACGCCGACTTCCACGGCCTGCGCATCCTCTACGAGGGCCGTGTCACCGGCGGCGAACTGCGCCACGAGACGGGCGGCTCCACGGACCGGGCCGCCTGGCACCCCCTGGACGCGGTACCCGCACTGCGCCGCGTCGGCCTGGTCGACGTGGGCCTACGCCTGTGGCACGACCGTCCACCTGCGGGGAACCCCTCCTGACGTGCCCCCGCCTGCCGCCCCGGCTGTCCGCGGCACACGCCCGCACGTCTTGTGGTGTGCGAGGAGGGGCCGCCGGGACGTGGTCCGGCGGCCTCTCCTCTCCCCCTCCTGACGTGCCCCCGTCGGGCGCTCGGGCACTACCGGGGAAGCGCCACCACCTGCGCGGCCGGGTCGCGGTCGGTGGCTGCCATCAGGGCGGTGCGGACGACGGTCGCCTGCTGGTCCAGGGACTCCCGCAGCTTCCTGGGGGTGAGGTGGACGACCGTGATGCCCAGCCGCTCCAGGTGCTCGCGCTTGCGCGCGTACTCGGAGCACAGGGTCTCGTCGTCCGGCCGACCGCCCAGGCGGGGTGCGCGGGTGTCCAGCTCCAGCGCGACCGCGTGCTCCGGCCAGTACGCGTCCACGCCGCCGAGACGGGGGCCGCCCGGCAGCCGCAGGTCCACGTTCCAGACCGGGTCCGGCAGGCCGTGCTCACGCACCATCCGGTACAGCCGGTCCTCCGCGAGCACCCGTCCCTCGGCCAGCAGCAGGCCCACCGCGTCCACCACGTGCGGCCGGCCCAGCAGCCCGGCCCCGGCCAGCTCGCGGACCACGGCGGACGGTTCGCAGTGCCCGCCGCGCACCGCCTCGGTCAGCAGCCGCCGTACCGTGCCCGCGTCGGACAGACCGGCGACCGCGTCCGCCAGGGCGCGCGGCACCGGGGCCACCGGCAGACCCGTGACCGCCTCGGCGGCGGGCAGGACGGCCGCCCGGACGATCCGCGCGCAGCCGGCCGAGCGAAGCGGCCGGCCGCGCTCGACCAGGACGTCGATCCTCTCCAGGGCCGGCAGGCCGGGCGACGTGGCGAAGCCGTGCAGGGTGAGCGCCGCCAGACCGGTGACCATCACCTCCGCGTACACCGGGCGGTGCGGATCCTCGGCGGTCGGCTGCGCCGGCACCCCGGCGGCCGTGCGCGGGAGCGGTTCGCGCGCCGCGTACAGGAGCACCGCGTGCAGCCGCTCCTCACTGGTCGGTGGTCCCGGATGCAGCAGGAACACGCCCGGCAGCAGTTGTTGCCAGGGTCCTCCGGCACGGCACCGCACGGCCGTCTCGGCCGCCGGTACTCCGTGCTCGCGCAGCTGAGCGGTGGTCAGGACCCGGCGGGGCGCCTCGGCGAGGTGGCGCAGGGGGCGGGGGGAGAGCGGGGTTTCGTGGTTCATGTCCGGCACGTTTCCCGCGCCGTGACCGGCCCTCAACCGGTGTTACACGCCCGTTGACAAACCTGGACAAGCTCGCCCTAAAGGACGGTTGTTCGGATGCCGAAAACCCCTGGTCCCGTCATGGTTGGACCAGGGGTTACGGCGAGTCGGGCACGCGTCTTGTAACAGTTACGGCGCGCCCGACCCTTGGCCAGAACTACGGGTCAGCCGGCGGACGTTCCGGCCGCCGCGTCGCACGCCTGTCCACGCAGCGCCCGGGCCAGGTCGTCCCGGGCCTCCAGCACCAGGCGGCGCAGAGCGGGAGCGGCGCCCTCGTGCGCGGCGAGCCACGCGTCGGCCGCCTCCAGGGTCTCCGGCGAGTCCTGCAACGCCGGGAACAGCCCCCGTACGACGTCCATGCCGATCTGGATGGACCGCTCCGTCCACACCCGCTCGATCGCCTCGAAGTACCTCGGCGTGTACGGCGCGAGCAGCTCCCGCTGGGAGGCCTGCCCGAAGCCCGCGATCGTCGCCTCCACCAGCGCGTTCGACAACGCGTCCGAGTCGACCACCTGCTCCCAGGCCCGCGCCTTGACGGCGGCCGAGGGCCGCGCGGCCAGGCAGCGCACCTGGTGCCGCTTGCCGGAGGCGGTGTCGTCCCGGGCGAGTTCGGCGGCGAGCGCCTTCTCGTCCGCCACCCCGTGCGCCGCCAGCGGCTCCAGGAACGCCCAGCGCAGCTCCTGGTCGACCTCCAGGCCGGCGATCTCCTCCGTGCCGTCCAGCAGGCCCTTCAGCAGCTCCAGGTCGTCCGGCGCCGAGGCCGCCGTGGCGAAGAAGCGCGCCCACGCGAGCTGGTGCTCGCTGCCCGGCTCGGCCTGCCGCAGCTCGGCCAGCGCGCCCTCGGCCAGCGCCCGCCCGCCGGTCTCCCGCCACCGCGGAGCCGCGTAGTGCACCAGCGCGGACTCCGCCCAGGCGTGCAGCATCTGGAGCACGCCGATGTCGGTCTCACGGCCGGCGAAGCGCAGCACCAGGCCCACGAAGTCCCGCGCCGGCAGCAGCGCGTCCCGGGTCAGGTTCCACAGCGCCGACCAGCACAGCGCCCGGGCCAGCGGGTCGGTCAGGCCGCCCAGGTGCTCCCGCAGGGTCGCCAGCGAGGTCTCGTCGAAGCGGATCTTGCAGTAGGTCAGGTCGTCGTCGTTGACCAGCACCAGATCGGGCGCGTCCGCACCCGCCAGCTCGGACACCACCGTACGGGCGCCGGCCACGTCGGTCTCGGCGCGCGCGTACCGCTCCAGCGCCCCCACCTGGGACCGCTGGTACAGGCCCACCGCCACCCGGTGCGGGCGCAGTTCGAGGATGCCCGCCGGCGCAGCCGGCTGATGAGCGGGCCCGGCGGCCTCCTGCACCACGGCCAGCTCCTCGATCCGGCCGTCGGCGCCCAGCACCACCTGCGGGGTCAGCGAGTTGACCCCGGCCGTCTGGAGCCACGACCGCGCCCACGCGCCCATGTCCCGGCCGCTGGTCTCCTCCAGCACCGCGAGCAGGTCGCCCAGCCGGGTGTTGCCGTAGGCGTGCCGCTTGAAGTAGCGCCGCGCGCCCTCCAGGAACGCGTCCTGGCCGACGTAGGCCACCAGTTGCTTGAGCACCGAGGCGCCCTTGGCGTAGGTGATGCCGTCGAAGTTCAGCTTGGCGTCCTGGAGGTCGCGGATGTCCGCGGTGACCGGGTGCGTGGAGGGCAGCTGGTCCGCGCGGTACGCCCAGGCCTTGCGGCGGTTGGCGAAGGTGATCCAGCCGTCCGTGAAGCGGGTCGCGCCGACCAGCGAGAACGAGCCCATGAAGTCGGCGAAGGACTCCTTCAGCCACAGGTCGTCCCACCACTCCATGGTGACCAGGTCGCCGAACCACATGTGCGCCATCTCGTGCAGGATCACATTGGCCCGGGCCTCGTAGGAGGCCTGCGTGACCTTCCCGCGGAAGATGTACTCCTCCCGGAAGGTGACCAGGCCCGGGTTCTCCATCGCGCCGAGGTTGTACTCGGGCACGAACGCCTGGTCGTACTTGCCGAACGGGTACGGGTAGTCGAAGTGGTCGTGGAAGAAGTCCAGGCCCTGCTTGGTGACCAGGAAGACGTCGTCGGCGTCGAAGTGCTTGGCGAGCCCCTTGCGGCACAGCGCGCCCAGCGGGATCTCCAGCCGCGTACCGTCCTCGAACACCCGCTCGTAGGAGTCCGTCACCCGGTGGTACGGGCCCGCGACCACGCAGGTGATGTACGTCGAGATCGGCTTGGTCTCGGCGAACCGCCACACCCCGTCCTGCCGCTCCCCGGCCCCGTTGCTCCACACCGTCCAGTCCTCGGGCGCGCGCACCTCGAAGCGGAACGGCGCCTTGAGGTCGGGCTGCTCGAAGTTGGCGAAGACCCGGCGGGAGTCGGCGGGCTCGTACTGCGTGTAGAGGTAGACCTCACCGTCCTCCGGGTCGACGAAGCGGTGCAGGCCCTCACCGGTGCGCGAGTAGGCGCACTGCGCGTCCACGACGAGCTCGTTGTCGGCGGACAGGTCCTCCAGGAGGATCCGGGAGCCGTCGAAGACCTCGCTGGGGTCGAGGTCCCTGCCGTTGAGCGAGACGGCGGTGACGCTCGGCGCGAGCAGGTCCGCGAAGCTCGACGAGCCCGGCTCGTTGCAGCGGAACCGGATCGTCGTCACGGACCGGAACGTCCGCGGACCGTTCCCGGTGTCCTCGCCCACCGCGGACCGCACGTCCAGGGACACCTCGTACCCGTCGACGGACAGCAGGGCGGCCCGCTCCCGGGCCTCGTCGCGGGACAGATTCTCACCGGGCACAGGCGGCACTCCCTCGGATGTTTTCACGATGTGGACAGCACCGATCCTGCCATGCGCGTTTGCCGCACGGCAGCCGGGAATGCGGTGCACGACCGTCGATGTTGGCAGTTCAACGACCCTTTACCGAGGAGAGCCATGTCCGAGACCGCCTCCGCCGCGACCCCGTCGTCCGGCAAGACTCCCGTCGACTTCTGGTTCGACCCGCTGTGTCCCTGGGCCTGGATCACGTCCCGGTGGGTGCTGGAAGTGGAGAAGGTGCGGGACATCGAGGTCCGCTGGCACATCATGAGCCTCGCGGTGCTCAACGAGCCGAGGCTGGACGAACTGCCCGAGGAATACCGGGAGCTGCTGACCACCAAGGCGTGGGGGCCGGTACGGGTGGTCACCGCGGCCTGGCAGAAGCACGGCCAGGACGTCCTCGGCCCGCTCTACACCGCGCTCGGCACCCGCTTCCACAACCGGGGCGAGGGCCCCACCCGCGAGGCCGTCGTCGCCGCGCTCGACGAGGTGGGCCTGCCCGCCGACCTGATCGACTACGCCGACCAGGAGAACTTCGAGTTCGACGCCGAACTGCGTGCCTCGCACAAGGAGGGCATCGAGAAGGTCGGCGAGGACGTCGGCACCCCGGTCATCGCGGTCCCCGGCCCGGACGGCGAGCAGATCGCCTTCTTCGGCCCGGTCGTCACCCCCACCCCCAAGGGCGAGCAGGCCGCCCGGCTCTGGGACGGTACCCTCGCGGTCGCCTCCGTCCCCGGCTTCTACGAGATCAAGCGCACCCGCACGGTGGGACCGGACTTCGGCAACCTGTGACCCGGCCGGTCAGCGGAAGCTCTCGGGGAGGCTGAAGCCCTTCGCCTGGGCGAAGCGTGGCTGGACCCACAGGCAGCGTCCCTTGGGGCCTTGGCTCTCGCACCGCCACCAGCCGTGGCCGTCCCGCACTCCGCGTGCCTCGTTGATGTGCTTCGCCTCGTCCGGGCCCACCTTGCCGAAGGGGTGCGGCTTCTTCTCGGGGCAGTTGGGGCAGTGGATGTAGTCGGGCATGCGCGCCTCCGGTCCGGTCGTCGGATCGCTGTACGATTCGCCGGAATTGGGATCGTAAGGGCGCGGGTGTCGCGCCGCGAGCCCGGAACCGGTCCCACCGCGGCCCGGAACCGGTCCCGCCGGGGCGGCATCCGAACGCGAAGCCCCCGCGAGACACGTTCTCGCGGGGGCTTCCTTCTTTAGGCCTGTCGGGTGAAGGGCGACGGGTGAGCAGACGGTCACGAGGCCGGACGGTCCCGGACGGCGTTCCGGGATGCGTCAGCCTTGGGTGCGCCTGCGCTGCCGGATGTACCCGGCCGCCGCCAGGAACAGCGTCATGGCGCCCGTCGAGTACAGCTGCACCCGCGTGCCGGACTCGCCGGCCATCAGGACGAAGACCGCCGCCATGCCGGCCAGGGCCACCCAGGTCAGCCATGGGAACGCCCACATCCGGACCACCAGCTTCTCCGGAGCCTCCTGCTCCAGCCTGCGGCGCAGCCGCAGTTGCGAGACGGCGATGAAGATCCAGACGACGAGGATCACCGCGCCGATCATGTTCAGCAGCCAGGGGAAGACGTCGTTGGGCCGCCAGTAGCTCAGCAGCACGCAGACGAAACCGAAGACCGAGCTGGCCAGCACCGCGATCCGCGGCACCCCGCCGGAGACCTTCGCCAGTGCCTTCGGGCCCTGACCGCGCTCGACCAGCGAGTACGCGATGCGCGAGGAGCCGTAGATGTTGGCGTTCATCGCGCTCAGCAGCGCGACCAGCACCACCACGTTCATCAGCTGACCGGCCCCCGGGATGCCGAGGTGGTCCAGCGCGGCGACGTACGGGCCCTTCGCGACGACCTCCTCGGAGTCCCAGGGGACGAGCGTGACGATCACCGCCATGGAGCCGACGTAGAACAGCGCGATGCGCCACATCGCCGTACGCACGGCGCTCGCCACGCCGCGGATCGGGTTCTCCGACTCGGCCGCCGCGATGGTGACCGTCTCCAGGCCGCCGTAGGCGAAGACCGAGGCGAGCAGGCCGACGACCAGGCCGTGGCCGCCGTGCGGCAGGAAGTCGGTGAGGTTCGAGGCGCCCGGGGAGTCCGTGCCGGGCAGCACGCCCGCGACGGCCAGCACACCGAGGACCAGGAACAGGGCGATCGCGCCGACCTTCAACGCGGCGAACCAGAACTCGAACTCGCCGAAGTTCTTCACCGCGGCCAGGTTCGTGCCGCAGAACACCACCATGAACAGCGCCACCCACACCCACTCCGGCGTGCCCGGCAGCCACCCGGTGACGATCTTCGCGGCGCCCATGCCCTCCAGCCCGACCGCGGTGCACAGCAGCACCCAGAACGACCAGCCCGCGGTGAACCCGGCCCACGGACCGAACGCCCGCTCGGCGTGCGCGGAGAACGAGCCCGACGACGGATACGCGGCCGACATCTCGCCCAGCATCCGCATGACCAGCATCACGAGCGCGCCGGACAGGGCGTAGGCGACGACGATCGAGGGGCCGGCGGCGGCGATGCCCGCGCCGGAGCCGACGAAGAGTCCGGCGCCGATCACACCGCCGAGGGCGATCATCGACAGATGGCGCTGCTTGAGGCCGTGGGACAGGGAGGCGTCGTCCGCCCGCGGGGGCGCCGATGGGGATCCCCCCTGCTCCGGTGAAGCCGAGAGCTCGGGGGAGGTGGTGTCGCTTGGCATGGGGAGGCTCGTCCGGTGGGGGGCAGATGCGAAAACGCCCACAGTCTGGGCGGCCGCTCCACCGCGACGGAGCGCCCGCTCACCATCCGGACGCGCTCTGTGCGCAGAGTGAGACGGCGATTACCCGCGCGGGCTGTCGCGACCGGTGTACGGCGCGCGGCACCGCCCTTGATCCAGTCGCCGAGCCGTTTGGCGGGACCCTACAGTCGCCGTGCCCTCGGCCCGAGTGTCGGAAACCGCGCCACCTCAGTGACAGGCGTCACGTCCCGCAGGGTATACGGCGTTTCCTTTGTGTGAAACCGACCAAGCGCCCGTTCCCCCCTTGTCGAGCGCTGACGGTGATCACCGCGCCGCCGCTGGGATAGCGTCACGCTGTCCCGAACTGCCCTCACCCCGCGGAGTCCCCATGAGTACCGCTGCCGCCACCCCCGCCCGTACCGGGGTCGTCCTCGCCGACCTGCTGCCTGCGTCCCGTGTCCGGGACGTGGCCCTCGTGGTGGGCGGTGCCGCGCTCACCGGACTCGCCGCCCAGATCTCGGTGCCCGTCCCGCACTCCCCGGTGCCGGTGACCGGTCAGACCTTCGCGGCGCTGCTCGTGGGCACCACGCTGGGCGCCGGCCGCGGTTTCCTCGCCCTCGCGCTGTACGCGCTCGCGGGCGCGGCGGGCGTGCCGTGGTTCGCGGGCGGTGCCTCGGGCGCGGGCTCCGTCTCCTTCGGCTACGTCCTCGGCATGCTGCTCGCCGCCACCGTCGTGGGTGCCCTGGCCCGCCGTGGCGGTGACCGCAACGTCTGGCGCACGGCCGCCACGATGGTGCTGGGCCAGGCGATCATCTACGCGGTCGGCGTGCCCTACCTGGCCCTGGCCACCGGCATGTCCGCGTCCGCCGCGCTCGCCGCCGGCCTCACCCCGTTCCTGATCGGCGACGTCCTCAAGGCCGCCCTGGCGATGGGCCTGCTGCCCACCGCCTGGAAGCTGGTCGGGAAGTGACCGTCCGCTTCGCGATGCCGTAGTTCCCGCCGGTTCCCGCGAAAACCCGCGAAAGCACGCGAGAATCCCGCGGACACCCCGAGGGACACCCCGCGAACCTTACGGAAGAGGCCCGCCGCGTCGCCCTGCGACGTCCCCCGGCGGGCCTCTTTCGCGTTCCGGACCGTCAGACCTGCCTGCGCCTGCCGGGCCCTGCCGCGACCGTCGTCAGCCGGCCGCGACCTTGTCCGTCTCCTCGGCGGCCGGGGCCGCGACCGCCGTACGGCCGCTGCCGAGCCTCTGCTTGACGAAGGAGATCACCAGCACGATCGCCGCGACCAGCATCGACAGCAGCACGGTCTCGCGGCCGTCGTGCTCGGTGTCGGTCAGCATGTAGCCGAAGACGAAGACGATCAGGGCGGCCGCCGCCCACGTCAGATACGGGTACAGCCACATCTTCACGACCAGCTTCTCCGGCGCCTCCCGCTGGATGATCTTCCGCATCCGCAGCTGCGAGAAGCAGATCACCAGCCAGACGAACAGGGCGACCGCGCCGGAGGAGTTGACGAGGAAGAGGAACACGGAGTCCGGGAACCTGTAGTTGAAGAACACGGCCACGAAGCCGAACACGACCGACGAGACGATCGCGGCCATCGGCACACCGCGGCGGGTGGTCCGTGCGAACGCCTTCGGCGCGTCCCCGCGCTCGCCGAGCGAGAAGGCCATCCGGGAGGCGGTGTAGAGGCCGGAGTTGAGGCAGGAAAGCACCGACGTCAGCACGATGAAGTTCATGATCTGACCGGCGTGCGGGATGCCGAGGGAGTCGAGGGCGGCCACGTAGGAGCCCTTCTCGGTGATCGCCTTGTCGTTCCAGGGGAGCAGGGCGACCACGACGAAGACGGAACCGAGGTAGAAGACGCCGATACGCCAGATGATGCTGTTGGTCGACTTGGTGACGGCGCGCTGAGGGTCCTCCGACTCGCCCGCCGCGAGGGTGGCGATCTCGCTGCCCATGAAGGAGAAGACGACGAGCAGTACACCGGTCAGGATGGCGCCGGGCCCGTTCGGCAGGAACCCGCCGTGGTCGGTGAGGTTGCCGAGCCCCGCCTTGTCGCTGTGCACGCCGGGCAGTACGCCGAAGATCGCCAGCCCGCCGACGACGATGAACGCGGCGATCGCCACGACCTTGATCCCGGCGAACCAGAACTCGAACTCGCCGTAGGAGCCGACGGAGACGAGGTTGGTGGCGGTCAGCACCACCATGACGATGAGGGCCCAGCCCCACTGGGGCACGGCCGGCACCCAGCCGGAGAGGATCTTGGCGCCCGCCGTCGCCTCCACGGCCAGCACGACGACCCAGAAGAACCAGTACAGCCAGCCGATGGAGAACCCGGCCCAGCCGCCGAGCGCCCGGTCGGCGTGCGCGGAGAAGGAACCGGAGGTGGGGTTGGCGGCGGACATCTCGCCGAGCATGCGCATCACGAGGACGACGAGCGTGCCGACGAGGGCGTAGGAGAGGAGGATGCCCGGTCCGGCGGTGGCGATGGCCGAGCTGGAACCGACGAAGAGACCGGCGCCGATGACACCGCCGATGGCGATCATCGACAGATGGCGGTTCTTGAGCCCGGCCTGGAGCCCCGAACCGTGGCCCTCGGGGTTCGTATGGCCGCTTCCGGTCTCCGACAGGGTCGGCTGCGAAGTCATGGGGGGAATTCCTTTGCTCGGGTGGAGCGGTGCCCCGTACGAGCGGTGTACGGGATGCTCCAGTGAAACGGAGGCAATGGAATCCGTGAACCTTCGAAATGTAATTGTTACTTGAGGTTTCTTTGAGCTTTGAAAGATTAGCCACATTTTTCTTGCGGATGTGATAGTGCACGTGACCCGGCGCTGCTGCGGACATTCCGCCATGTCACACTCGGACCATGCGCGTGTATCTCGGCTCCGACCATGCGGGCTTCGAACTCAAGAACCACCTCGTCGAGTGGCTCAAGGCGGCGGGCCACGAGCCCGTCGACTGCGGACCGCACATCTACGACGCCCAGGACGACTACCCGCCCTTCTGCCTGCGCGCCGCGGAGCGCACGGCCGCGGACCCCGACTCCCTCGGCATCGTGATCGGCGGCTCCGGCAACGGCGAGCAGATCGCGGCGAACAAGGTCAAGGGCGTGCGCGCGGCCCTCGCCTGGAGCGAGGAGACGGCCTCCCTCGGCCGCCAGCACAACAACGCGAACGTCGTCGCGGTGGGCGCGCGCATGCACACCACGGAGGAGGCGACGAAGTTCGTCGAGACCTTCCTCGGCACGCCCTTCTCCGGCGACGAACGTCACATCCGCCGCATCGACATGCTCACGGCCTACGAATCGACGGGCGACCTCCCCCCGATCCCGCCCCACCACCCCCAGCAGTAACCGACGTACCACCCCAAGGCACGGCGCCCTCAGGGGGAGCCGTGCCGCCTCCTTGCAGGCTCGCTGGTCGGCCCCGGCGCAGGGGGACGGAGTCCCGCTGGAGATCCCGCCCGAGCGCTGCCAGGGGTGCGGGGGACGGAGTCCCCGTGGGGCTCAGGGATCTCCGCGGGGCCTTGGGCATTCCTGCGGGGTCTACGCAGTTCCCGGGGGTTCTGGGGCGGACCCCGGGCTCGGTACCTCTTCCACCCACCGAGACGGGAGGGTGGGCGACGGGGTCCGGGGCGCGGCACCAGGGCCGGTGCCCCCTCCACCCACCGCGTCGGGCGGACGGGTGGGCAAAGAACCGCAAGAAGGGACACCCCGTGCCAGAGGGGCACACCATCCACCGCCTCGCACTGGACTACGCCGCCCACTTCAAAGGCCGGCAGGCCCACGTCACCAGCCCCCAGGGCAAGTTCTCCACCTCCGCCACCCTCCTCACCGGAGCGGAGCTCACCCGCACGGAAGCCCACGGCAAACACCTCTTCCTCCGCTTCCGCGACAGCGACTGGATCCACATCCACCTCGGCCTCTTCGGCAAGGTCACCTTCGGCGACGCCCCCGCACCCCCGCCCACGGACACCGTCCGCCTCCGCCTCGCCAACGCCACCTCGTACGTCGACCTGCGCGGCCCCACCACCTGCGCCCTGATCACCGACGCCGAGAAGCAGGCCGTGCACGACCGCCTCGGCCCCGACCCCCTGCGCCCCGACGCCGACCCGGACCAGGCCTACGCCCGCATACGCCGCAGCCGTACGACCATCGCCGCCCTGCTGATGGACCAGAAGGTCGTCGCCGGCGTCGGCAACGTCTACCGCGCCGAGGTCCTCTTCCGGCACCGCGTCGACCCCTACCGCCCCGGCAGGGACCTCACCTCGGCCGAGTGGGACGCCATCTGGGCCGACCTCGTCGCCCTCATGCGCGAGGGCGTCCGCAACAACCGCATCGACACCGTGCGCCCCGAGCACACCCCCGAGGCCATGGGCCGCCCGCCCCGCGTCGACGACCACGGCGGCGAGGTCTACGTCTACCGCCGGACCGCCCTGCCCTGCCACATCTGCGGCACGGACATCCGCACCGCCGACCTCGCCGCCCGCAACCTCTTCTGGTGCCCCACCTGCCAGCAGCCCGCGAAGGTGGGATGAGACGCCCGTCTCAGAATCCGTGCGGCAGCCACGGCGCCACCGCCGAGCCGAACGCCACCGACGCCTCGGACAGCGCCCCGCGCCGCAGCTCCCGTACCCGCCCGGCCGCCGCCAGCCCGGACAACGGCACGCCGCCGAGGTACGCCGCCCCCAACTCCCGTACGGACAAGGAGAGGTCCGCCGCGTCCGAGGTCCGCTCGCAGGACGCCCCCTTCGCGTCTCCGGTCAGCCGCCACCGCCCGGCGTTCCAGGGGCAGAAGTCGTCCGCGACCTCCAACACCACGTCCACCGGCGTCTGGTAGGTCCGCGCGGCGAGCGCGGCGCCCACGTCCACGAGCCGTACGTACAGCACGTCCCGCAGCCGCGGCCGGCACCGCCGGATGTCGGACACCAGGTACTGCCAGGCGTCGTCGACCGGCCGCTCCCGCACGATCAGCGTCGAGGTCAGGTCGATGCCGAACAGGAAACGCCACAGGGCCGCGTCGCTCTCCGGGTCCAGCGCGGCCAGGTCGTTCAGGAGCACCGTGCCCTCGTGCCCGCCGACACCCCAGCCGGGCTTGACGCGATAGCGGGCGTACCCCGTGACCTCGCCCGCCCGCTCGGCGACCACGCACTGCAGCGGCGAGGCGCCGTCCCGTGCGCTCTCCGGGTCGATCAGCGCCAGCCGCTCCCAGCCGGGCTGCCGGGCCAGCATCCCGGGCCGGCCGGGCACCAGCCGCGCGTACACCGCCTCGCAGTCGTCCAGCACGTCGGCGGGCGCCGCGTACCGCAGGCGTACGTCGTCCGTGCCGGCCGGGACCGTCAGACCGGCCCGGTCGGTGTCGATCTCGGCGCTGAGCTGGAAGGTCGCCGCGCCGTACCCGAAGCGGCCGTAGATCGCCGGCTCGGAGGCGGTCAGCACCGCCAGCGGCTCGCCCCAGGCGCGCACATCGTCCAGCTGCCGACGCATCATCGACGTCAGCACGCCGCGCCGCCGGTGCGTGGCGGCCACGCTCACCATCGTGATGCCGGCCGCCGGCAGCGAGTCGCCGCCCGGCACGGTGATCCGGAAGCGGAACGCCCCCGCCGTGCCCACGCACATGTCCCCGTCCCAGACACCCAGGGAACGGTCCGGCTCGGTGAGGGAGTCCCAGGCCTCCCGCTCCTCGGCCGGCTCCGGGACCCCTCCGAAGGCGCGGATCAGGTTGTCGTACCAGCGGTCCCACTCGTCCCGCCGCAGCACCCTCGGCTCGGTCGCACGCTCAGTCGCCATGCGCCATGCCTACCAGCGCGCCACGGAACGGGCGAACGAATTTCGCCCAGGTGGCAGCGAGACGGCCGCCGGTGAAGTTCACTGTGAATCCGAGCCTCGGACGGGGGACAAGTGGGACCTCCCGTGCCAAGCGTCAGGTCCGATGGATAGGGTCCCCAACTAATGGCAGCAGGACGACAGCGGCGCGCGGAAGCCGAGACGTTCACGGCCCGGTTGAAGATGCAGTGGCACCGGGCCCGCGTCGGCGTGCGCAGAGCCGCCGTCGACTACTTCCGCGGGGACGGCTCGGACTGGATCGCGCTCGGCGGTCTGCTGCTGACCATCCCGCTGATCCTGCTGCTGACGCTCGCCAACTCGGTGTGGTTCTCCCCGGTCGCGCTGGTGCTGCCCATCGTCGCCGGCGGGCTGCTGCTGCGCCCGGCGAGCCTGCTCGGCCTGTACGCCGCCGCGGCCACGGCGCTGATCGTGGAGTCGGTGCGGCTCGGACCGTACACCGAGGGCCCGTCCCGGGTGACCCCGGGCGTGGTGCTCGTGGTGGCCGCCTGCGGCTTCTTCGGGCTGCTCATCGCCCAGTTCCGCAGCCGGGTCGGCGTGCCCTGGCGGCGCGGCGGCACCATGCTGTTCGACCTGCGCGAACGCATCCGCGTCCAGAGCAAGTTGCCGCAACTGCCCGGAAGCTGGCACCACGAGATGGCGCTGCGCCCGGCCGGCGGCCAGTCCTTCTCCGGCGACTTCGTGGTCGCCGCCCGTACGAACGGCGGCCGCACCCTGGAGGTCGTGCTCACGGACGTGTCCGGCAAGGGCATGGACGCGGGCTCGCGGGCACTGCTGCTGTCGGGCGCGTTCGGCGGTCTGCTCGGCAGCCTGCCCCCGCACGCGTTCCTGCCCGCCGCCAACGGCTACCTGCTGCGCCAGGACTGGGACGAGGGCTTCGCGACCTCCATCCATCTGGTGCTGGACCTGGACTCCGGCGACTACGAGCTGTACTCCGCGGGGCACCCGCCGGGCCTCCAGCTCAGTGCGGGCAGCGGCCGCTGGGAGGAGAAGGCCGCCGAGGGCCCGCTCCTCGGCGTGTACGACGGCGCCCAGTTCGACCCCGTCAAGGGCTCCCTGCGCGCCGGGGACGTCCTGATGCTGTTCACCGACGGCCTGGTGGAGACGTCCGACCGCGACATCGTCGAGGGCATCGACCGCCTCACCGGCGAGGCCGACCGCTATGTCGCCGGCGGCTTTCACGGCGCCGCCTGGCACCTGATCGAAGCGGTGGCGAAGGACGTCAACGACGACCGCGCCCTGCTCCTGATCTGCCGCGAGGGCCCCACGGCCCTGGCGGCACGCTGACACACTGGGCAGGTGACCGACACGCCCCGCACCCCGCGCACCATGTCCCTGGCCGAGGTCGAGACCGTCGCCAGGGCCGCTCACCAGGGGCAGACCGACAAGGCGGGCCGGCCCTACACAGAGCACCTGCGGGCCGTCGCCGAGGGCGTACGGGCCCGGGGCGGCGACGGCGAGCAGATCGCGGCGGCCTGGCTGCACGATTCCGTGGAGGACGGCGCCCTGTCCGAAGGGTGGCTGCGCGAGGCCGCGCTGAGCCGCCGTACGAAGGACATCGTGCTGGCGGTCACCAAGCGGGCGGGGGAGGACCCGGAGGCGTACGCGCGGCGGATCCTCGCCACGCCCGGCGCACTGCTGGTGAAGGAGGCGGACCTGGCGCACAACGCCGACCCGGTCCGCCTCGCGGTCCTCGACGAGGCCACCCGCACCCGGCTGACCGGGAAGTACGCACGGATGCGCGCACTTCTCGGGCTCCCGGCCGGCCCTCTCAGGCGCTGACCGAGCCGGCCTTCTCCCACTGCGGCCACTGTGCCCCCCGGCGCTCGCGGGCCTGCTCGCCCGCGTCCTGCCGGAAGGCCCACTTCATCTCGGGCTCCATGACGCAGCGGAAGACCCGCCGCACGGGGCGCGTGCACAGCAGGGTGACGACCGTCGCCGCCAGGACGGTGACGAGGATCTCGCCGAGCGGACGGTGCAGCCAGGCGTGGTCGAACCAGCCCTGGAACCCGGCGCCCTTGATGACGAAGCCGTGCAGCAGGTAGCCGTACAGCGTGCCCGCGCCGAGCGCCGTGAACCACATCCGCCGGCCCGGCACCCAGGCGAAGAAACAGGCGGTCAGCACCAGCGAGCAGCCGAAAAGCGCCAGCGTCATCACCGGGCCGGCCCACCAGGGCGCGCCCAGATCCTGCGCGGCGTCACGGTGGTAGAACCAGGAGGAGTTCATCCGCGGCGCCGCCCACCAGGCGGTGACCAGCGCCGCCGCGAACACCGGCACCGCCGCGATCCGCACCGAACGGCGGCGCACCAGCCGGAAGTGCTCGGCCTTCAGCGACAGCCCCAGCACGAAGAACGGCAGGAACTGCAGCACCCGCTGAAGGTCCAGGTCGTCGCCGATGGACGAGCCGGCCGACGCCAGCATGGCGATGACGAGCGCGAGCGGCAGCGGCCGGCGGACCAGCTTCCAGATGGGGGCGGTCAGCCGCCAGATGAACAGGGCGCACAGGAACCAGGTCAGGTACCAGGGGTCGAGGAGGCTGATGTCCTGTTCGGGGCTGTGGCCGGCGTAGCGCTTGAAGAGGGAGAGGGCGGTCTCGAAGACGACGTACGGAACCGCGACACCGGTGATCAGCCGCTTGAGCCGGTCGGGCCTGGCGTCGAAACTGCGCGAGAAGTAGCCGGAGATGACGATGAAGGCCGGCATGTGGAAGGTGTACACGAACATGTACAGGCCTCGCAGGACGCGGCTGTCGTCCATGAGCGGCGCCCAGGAGTGACCCGCTGCCACCAGCACGATCGCCAGGTATTTGGCGTTGTCGAAGAACGCGTCGCGCTGTTTGGCCGGTCTTCCGTCCGACTCGCCCGATCGGCGCGGACTCGGTACCGCAGGGGCCGGCGACTGTGCCGGAGGGAGCGGCGTTCTGTTCTGACCGGGGGACGAGGCAGCGTGGAACATCTGAGGCACCCTAGTGTTGTCCGCGGGGTTCCGTAAAAGCACCGACGTCATACGTCGGTTATTCGCTGCGGCTACCCCGTATTCGGCGAAGTCGGCATGCCTTCACGGGTGATGGTCGACACATCTCACATGCCCGTCGTGCGGGAAGTCGCACCCCCAATGTCCGGACTCATCCTGATGAGTTGGCGCACGGGTTCACGTTCTGGGCGACGATTCGAATTCCTTGCGAACATAATGTGCAGGCGTGTAAAAGATCTCGTTGAATTCCCTGTGGAGGCGGTGCGGCGAACGGCGCCGAATTGCCGTACGGATCACGGTCGGAGAAGCGTCCCGCCCCAAGGGGCGCGATCCCGGGAGCGAAGGTTTGGCCGATGATGCGTCAGCCGCCGCATGGGGGAGCCTGGTTGGTGGCACGATGGTTCCAGCGGGGTGCGCGGGGCTGGCGTCCGCGGGCCGGGAGAGCGACCGACCGAGGGTGTGATCAGTTGTGGCCATTTCACTGTCAGTGGTGCTGATGTTGGCGATCATCCTGGTGGTGCTGCTCCGAGGGGGCTCCATCAAGGCGGGCCCGGCCATCGTCGCCATACTCTTCGGCTTCTTCCTCGCCTCCACCGGAATGGCGCCGTCGATCAACCGCTTCCTGAACTCGATAGCGCACACGATCAACTCGATCAGCTTCTGACGGGCAGGTGACGTGCCGCTGACCCGGCGGGATGGGACGCGCGCCGTCCGTGCTCGCGGAAACGATCAGGGCCAGGTCGGAGGAAACACCCTCCGACCTGGCCCTGAGCCGTACAGAGCGGGCGACGGGAATCGAACCCGCGTTCACTGTTCCCCGTGAGTCCCCGGCACATCCCGCGGCATCGGGAACGCGGCGGGCACGCGGCGGACTCTCCGCCTCTCAGACGAGTCCGCAATGGCCCGATGGGCCCCGATCTTCGAGACTCGCTTCCTGCCCCTGCGTCAGGTGCAGACGGTGCCCACGGGCGGGAGCCGACCGCTCAGCAGGTAGCGGTCGATGGTGGTGTGGACGCAGGTGCTGCTCTGGAAGAAGGCCGTGTGGCCGTCGCCGTTCCGGGTGAGGAGGCGGCCCGAGGAGAGCTGGCGGGCGAGCGCCTGGGCCCAGGCGTAGGGCGTGGCCGGGTCGCGGGTGGTGCCGACGACCAGGATCGGCGGGGTGCCGGGTGCGGTGATGCGATGCGAGGACTGGGTCGGCCCGACCGGCCAGTGCGCGCACCCCTGGAGGAAAGTGGAGTAGAACGCCCCGAACTGGGTTGAGACACGGACGAACTCGGGAAGTGCCGCCTCAGCCTGCGCGGGGGTGAACCGCGGGCCGAGCGGGGCGCTGAGGCAGTTGACCGCCGTAAAACCCAATTCGCCGAAGACGGAGCCTTTCTGGTCCGCGGCGAAGAGTTTCTGCAGCCCGGTGGTGTCGCGGTGCGTCACCTCGCTCAGCAACACGCGCAGGTCCTCCCACGCGGGCGCCCGCAGCGCTATCGCGACAACAGCCAGGAGGGATTGCCCTGTGAAGGTGATGTCCTTGCCTGGCTGGAGCGGGTTCTGGTCGAGGGCGGCCACCAGGGCGTCGAGGGTGCGGTTGGCTTTCTCGACGGAGCGGCCGACGGGGCAGTCGGTGCGGGCGGCGCAGTCGGCGGCGAAGGACTCCCAGGCGACCTGGTGTCCGTGCGCGGCGTCCAGGAAGCGGTGGTAGCCGTTGATGGCGGGGTCTACGGCTCCGTCCAGGACCATGCGGCCCACACGGGAGGGGAAGAGTTCGGCATAGGTGGCCCCGAGGTAGGTGCCGTAGGAGAGGCCGAGGAAGTGCAGCCGTTCGTCTCCGGCGAGGGCGCGCATGAGGTCCAAGTCCCGTGCCGCTTCCAGGGTGCCGACGTGGGGCAGCAGCCGTCCGGAGTGCAGTCGGCACGCATCGGCGATCTTTGCGTTCAACGCGTCCACGCCCCCGAAGTCCGGTTTCCCGGCGGTGGCGATCACACCAGCCTTGGGGAGGGCCAGGGCCGTGCCGGTGTCGCAGTCCACCGGGGTGCTGCCGCCGACCCCGCGCGGGTCGACCGCGACCAGGTCGTAGGCGGCGCGCACCGATGGCGAGAAGGTATCAGCGGCGGCCCACAGTCCGGTGATGGCCGGGAAGCCCGGACCACCGGGGTTGTACAGCAGGGAGCCGATCCGTTGCGCGCCGGTCCCGGTGGCCCGTTTGCGGGTGGCCGCCAGCGTGATGTCGCCCGCGTCGGGGTGGGCGTAGTCCAGCGGCGCCTTCAGGGTCGTGCACTGGAAGGCCGGTTTGTCAGGGCAGGGCTTCCAGTCCAGCTGCTGCTGGTAATAGCGCAGCAGACCTGCCGGGACGGCGGCGGTGGCCTCCGTTCCGGCAGGGGTATGTGCCGGGCTCAGCCGCAGGTGGGTGGCCATGCACGAGGTCAGCAGCAGCCCGCAGGCGCTCAGCACCGCAAGCGCGCCGCGGAGCCTGCGCCGAAGTATTCGGTCACTGGTCGGGTCAGCGTTCATCGCCAGCCTTCGCTTCCGCCCGCGCGGGACACGGGACTTGTGGGGATGGAGGGTGGGGCCGCGATCGTCGACCCTGGCGCCGGGACCCGTCCTCGAGCGGCGCTCTCGCCGATCCGCCTCGCGATGTGTAACCAGGTCACCACAGGTCGTGTTCGTGCGACCGCTCGACTGAGCCGAATGCGTGAACCGTGCTGCTTCACGTTTCATACGAGGCCCCGCCACAAGTTCCCGCCGCCATGGCGGGGTCACGGGTGATGAGACCTCTCTGACCTGCTCTTTTCGCAACGACTACCGAGCGCACCGGGCCGGCTTCCTCGGCCTGCGCCGCCGTGACCTCGACCTCGACCACGGCGCCGTGCGCGTCCGTCGTGCCGTCGCCGAACTCGACGACGGGCAACGCGAGATCAAGGCGCCCAAGAGCGCTGCGGGCAAGCGGACGGTGTCCATTCCCGCCGCGATCGTCCCGGACATCCGCGGTCACCTGGCGCGGTACGCCGAACCGGGCTCGGACGGGCGCGTGTTCGTCGGTGCCGAGGACGCGACTGCTCGCTGGAACCACTTCAACCGCGTGTGGCGCGAGGCGTGTGGTCAAGTCGGGATCAAGGGCCTGCACTTCCATGATCTTCGGCACACCGGCAACACCCTCGCGGCCTCGACCGGGGCCGGCACGCGGGAGCTGATGGCGCGCATGGGCCACAGCACCGCGCGGGCCGCGCTGATCCACCAGCACGCGGGCGCCGACCGTGACCGGTTGATCGCTGACGCGTTGAGCGGCCTCGTCGACAAGGGGCGGAAGCGCAAGGGGCACGCGGGGGACACCGCGGACTGATCGCGACCCCCGGAAACGATCAGGGCCAGGCCGAGGAAACGTCCTCTGACCTGGCCCTGAATCATCTGGAGCGGGCGACGGGAATCGAACCCGCGTAGCCAGTTTGGAAGACTGGGGCTCTACCATTGAGCTACGCCCGCACACAAGGCGCCGCTGGTCTGCCGACCGCGGCACACAAGGCATCGTAGCGGGTCGTGTGCCGTGTACGCACACTCCGTTCCCGCGAGGTCCCCGCGAGCCACTGCCGTACCGCGTTCGCGCCCGGCGCGTTCCCGGTGGTCGTGGAATGCGGCGTCCGCACTGCCTGCGGGCATGTACCCTACCTGTCGCACCAGACGGGGTGTGGCGCAGCTTGGTAGCGCGTCCGCTTTGGGAGCGGAAGGCCGTGGGTTCAAATCCCGCCACCCCGACCATCCGCCGGCCGCCGGTCGGCGTCACCACGCGTGATCGCCTTTGGGGGCGCGGAGTGGCTGCGGTTACTATGCAAACTGCGCGCCCGTGTGTCCGGTCCTGCTGGGCCTGCGAACTCCTCCGGGCGGGGCGAAATCCGCCGGACCCGTCTGGCCCCGGCAGAATCCAAGCAGTCAGCCACAAGGAGACCGAACCGTGAAGAGCGCCGTGGAGACCCTGAACCCGACCCGGGTTCGGCTCACTGTCGAGGTGCCCTTCGAGGAGCTCAAGGACAGCCTCGACGCGGCGTACAAGAAGATCAACCAGCAGGTCACGGTGAAGGGCTTCCGCAAGGGCAAGATCCCGGCCCGCGTCATCGACCAGCGGTTCGGCCGCGGTGCGGTTCTGGAGGAGGCCGTCAACGACGCGCTGCCGAAGTTCTACACCGAGGCGGTCAACGAGGCGGAGCTGAACCCGCTGGGCCAGCCCGAGGTCGACATCACCGAGCTGAAGGACGGCGAGACACTGAACTTCACCGCCGAGGTCGACGTCCGCCCGGCCATCGAGATCCCGGACTACTCCGGCATCGAGGTCGAGGTCGAGGCCGTCGAGGTCAGCGACGAGGACGTCGACAAGGCCGTCGAGCAGCTGCGCGAGCGCTTCGCCTCGACGAGCCCGGTCGAGCGCGCCGCCGAGGACGGCGACGTGGTCACCATCGACCTGGAGGCCAAGGTCGACGGCGAGGTCCTCGAGGACGGCGTGGCCAACGGCGTCTCCTACACCATCGGCTCCGGCGAGCTGCTGGACGGCATCGACGACGCCGTGAAGGGGCTGGAGGCCGGTGGCGAGGCCACCTTCACCTCCGAGCTCAAGGGCGGCTCCGCGGCCGGCAAGGAGGCCGAGGTCTCCGTCAAGGTCACCCAGGTCGCCGCGCGCGAACTGCCCGAGCTGGACGACGACTTCGCGCAGCTCGCCTCGGAGTTCGACACCCTCGAGGAGCTGCGCGCGGACAGCCGCAAGCGCCTGGAGAACATGAAGCAGTACGACCAGGCCACGCAGGCCCAGGAGCGCGTCCTGGACAAGCTGCTCGAGCTGGTCGAGGTCCCGGTCCCCGAGAAGCTGCTCGAGGACGAGATCAACACCCGCAAGCACAACCTGGAGCACCACCAGCTCGGCCAGATGGGCCTGACCCTCGACAAGTACCTGGAGATCCAGGGCAAGACCGCCGAGGAGTTCGAGACCGAGACCCGCGACGCCGCGGTCAAGGGCATCAAGACCCAGTTCGTCCTCGACGAGCTGGTCAAGACGGAGAAGCTCAACGTCAACCAGGAGGAGCTCACCGAGCACCTCATGCGGCGCGCCGCCTCTTCCGGCATGTCCCCCGACCAGTTCGCCCAGGCGGTCGTCGAGCAGAACCAGGTTCCGCTGCTGGTCGGCGAGGTCGCCCGCGGCAAGGCCCTGGCCGTCGTGGTCGAGGCCGCGACCGTGAAGGACACCAACGGCGAGATCGTCGACCTGGACGACGAAGAGGACGAGGCGGAGACCGCCGACGCCGCCGCCGAGGGCGAGGGCGAGGAGAAGGCCGAGGCCTGATCCGTACGGCATACGGATGCGCGCGGAGGGCGGGCCCCGGGTACGTTGGTGACCTGGGGCCCGTTCGCTTTTCCGAAGGCCGCGCGCTACGCCCCCGGCGAACACTCCCCTCAGCGGGATTCGCCGAAGGGGGCCGCGCGTTAGGGTCCATGAGTACGGGGGCAGGGGAGTCCCCAGCCCCTGGCAGGAACACGTGAGACGGCCCGGCGCCGTCGTAAGACGAGCAGGTGGATACGTGACGAATCTGATGCCCTCCGCCGCCGGCGAGCCTTCCATCGGTGGTGGCCTCGGCGACCAGGTCTACAACCGGCTGCTCAACGAGCGGATCATCTTCCTCGGCCAGCCGGTCGACGACGACATCGCGAACAAGATCACCGCACAGCTGCTGCTCCTTGCCGCGGACCCGGACAAGGACATCTACCTGTACATCAACAGCCCCGGCGGCTCGATCACGGCCGGCATGGCGATCTACGACACCATGCAGTACATCAAGAACGACGTGGTGACCATCGCCATGGGCCTCGCGGCCTCGATGGGCCAGTTCCTGCTCAGCGCGGGCACCCCCGGCAAGCGCTTCGCGCTGCCGAACGCCGAGATCCTGATCCACCAGCCCTCCGCCGGTCTGGCCGGCTCGGCCTCGGACATCAAGATTCACGCCGAGCGGCTGCTCCACACCAAGAAGCGCATGGCCGAGCTGACCTCCTTCCACACCGGCCAGTCGGTCGAGCAGATCACCCGCGACTCCGACCGCGACCGCTGGTTCGACGCCCACGAGGCCAAGGAGTACGGCCTCATCGACGACGTCATCACCTCGGCCGCCGGCATGCCGGGCGGCGGCGGCACCGGGGCCTGAGCCGCTCCCACGGGGCCCACGAGGCCCTCTGAGCCGCTCCCGCGGAGTTCCCGGCCCCGTGCGGGTGTCCGAGACCTCCGCGCAGCCCAGCCAGCCCCAGCCGACCGCCCAGCCCTTTTCCAGGAGACACCGTGAACGACTTCCCCGGCAGCGGCCTCTACGACCGTACGCGTGCCGAGTACACCGGCCCCACGGCCGAGTCCCGCTATGTCATCCCGCGCTTCGTGGAGCGCACCTCCCAGGGCATCCGCGAGTACGACCCGTACGCGAAGCTCTTCGAGGAGCGTGTGATCTTCCTCGGCGTCCAGATCGACGACGCCTCCGCCAACGACGTCATGGCGCAGCTGCTGTGCCTGGAGTCGATGGACCCCGACCGGGACATCTCGGTCTACATCAACAGCCCCGGCGGTTCCTTCACGGCGCTGACCGCCATTTACGACACCATGCAGTTCGTGAAGCCCGACATCCAGACCGTGTGCATGGGCCAGGCCGCCTCGGCCGCCGCCGTCCTGCTGGCCGCGGGCACGCCGGGCAAGCGCATGGCGCTGCCCAACGCCCGGGTGCTGATCCACCAGCCGTACAGCGAGACCGGCCGCGGTCAGGTCTCCGACCTGGAGATCGCCGCCAACGAGATCCTCCGGATGCGTTCGCAGCTGGAGGAGATGCTGGCCAAGCACTCCAGCACGCCGATCGAGAAGATCCGTGAGGACATCGAGCGCGACAAGATCCTCACGGCCGAGGAGGCTCTGTCGTACGGGCTGATCGACCAGATCATCTCGACCCGGAAGATGAACAACGCGTCCGTCCGCTGACGGGAGGCAGTATCGTCTGCCACTCCTTGGCACGGTGCACGTCAAAGCGAACCGTGCCAAGGGGGGCCCGAACGAGGGGCCCGGCAAGGTACCGTCGACATAAGGCAGCACCAGGAGCCGCTGGACGTAGGCGTCTCCCAGGCGAAGGGGAAGCACACCGTGGCACGCATCGGTGACGGCGGCGATCTGCTCAAGTGCTCGTTCTGCGGCAAGAGCCAGAAGCAGGTCAAGAAGCTCATCGCAGGGCCCGGTGTGTACATCTGCGACGAGTGCATCGATCTCTGCAACGAGATCATCGAGGAGGAACTCGCGGAGACCAGCGAGGTGCGCTGGGAGGAACTGCCCAAGCCCCGCGAGATCTACGAGTTCCTGGACGGGTACGTCGTCGGCCAGGAGGCCGCGAAGAAAGCCCTGTCCGTCGCGGTGTACAACCACTACAAGCGCGTCCAGGCCGGCGAGAACGGCGGCGCGCAGGGCCGTGACGACGGCATCGAGCTCGCCAAGTCCAACATCCTTCTGCTGGGCCCCACGGGCTCCGGCAAGACCCTGCTGGCCCAGACGCTGGCCCGCATGCTGAACGTCCCGTTCGCCATCGCCGACGCCACGGCGCTGACGGAGGCGGGGTACGTCGGCGAGGACGTCGAGAACATCCTGCTGAAGCTGATCCAGGCGGCCGACTACGACGTCAAGAAGGCCGAGACCGGGATCATCTACATCGACGAGATCGACAAGGTCGCGCGGAAGAGTGAAAACCCGTCCATCACGCGGGATGTGTCGGGCGAGGGCGTCCAGCAGGCCCTGCTGAAGATCCTCGAGGGGACCACGGCCTCGGTTCCGCCCCAGGGCGGCCGCAAGCACCCCCACCAGGAGTTCATCCAGATCGACACGACGAACGTCCTGTTCATCGTGGGCGGTGCCTTCGCGGGCCTGGAGAAGATCATCGAAGGCCGGGCGGGCGCCAAGGGCATCGGCTTCGGCGCGACGATCCGTTCCAAGCGGGAGCTGGAGACCAAGGACCAGTTCGAGGACGTCATGCCCGAGGACCTGGTCAAGTTCGGCATGATCCCGGAGTTCATCGGCCGCCTGCCGGTGATCACCTCGGTCCACAACCTGGACCGCGAGGCGCTCCTGAAGATCCTGGTCGAGCCGCGCAACGCCCTGGTCAAGCAGTACCAGCGCCTGTTCGAACTCGACGGCGTGGAGCTGGACTTCGAGCGCGAGGCCCTGGAGGCCATCGCCGACCAGGCCATCCTCCGCCAGACCGGCGCCCGCGGTCTGCGCGCCATCATGGAGGAGGTGCTCCAGGGCGTGATGTACGAGGTCCCGTCCCGCAAGGACGTGGCCCGGGTGGTCATCACGGCCGACGTCGTCCTCTCCAACGTCAACCCGACCCTGATCCCGCGCGACGCGCGCGGCCGCGGTCCGGGCGAGCAGAAGACGGCGTAACGGCCGCGCGGGAACGAGGAATCCGCACGAACGAGGAAGGGGCCCTGGTCGACCGACCGGGGCCCCTTCCTCGTCTGCCGGGTGCCGGCGTCAGGCCTTGACGCGCACGTCCTTGCGGAGCTTGGCCGCGGTCGCGGCCGCGTCCTCGGGGCTGCTCGCCTTGCCGGTCATGGCGGACGCGAAGTCGACCGGCATCACCAGTCCGAGGGTGCTGTGGTCACCCCAGATGCAGACCGGCATCGTCATGTCCTTGGGGGCGCCGGCCGTGCCGCCCGACGAGCCCAGGTCGACCTTGATCTCCTGGCACTTGAGGACGGCGCCGTCGAGGCCGCTCGGGCTGTACGCCTTCGGGCTGCCGAGGAGCTCTCCGCCGTCGCTCTTCTCCTTCTCGGCGTTCTTCTTCATGTCCGCGAACATGTTGTCGACGGCCTTCTCAGGGTCGTCGATGGTGCCGTAGACGCCGCCGAAGGTGATCTGCTTCAGGGCGAGCGGGTTGCTCTTGTCCCCGGACTGGTAATTGGCGCTGACGTCCTTCGGGTTCTTCACCCCCCAGCTCTCGGCGTCCTTCAGGTCCGACTTGGACATGCCGTCGTTCCCGGAGTCCTCGGCCTTCTTGTACTGGCCGTCGAGAACCGTCGCGGGCGTGATCAGCTTGTGCGGACCGTCGTCCGCCACCGAGCTGCCCCCCCCGCCGATCAGGCCGATCACGAAGAACGCGCCCACCGCGATCACCGCGACGACCGCCACCACGCCGATGATCAGGCCCGTCTTCTTGCCGCCGCCACCGGGGGCCGGGGGCTGCGGGGCGGCGCCGTAGGGAGGCTGGCCGTACGGGGGCTGCTGGCCGTAGGGGTTCGGCTGGGGCGGGACGCCCGGGGCGGCGGGCTGCTGCGGGTAGCCGTACCCGGGCTGCGGCTGGGCGGGAGGGGCCTGCTGGGGGTAGCCGTAGCCGGGCTGGGGCGGTCCCTGCGGCGGCTGCTGGCCGTAGGGACCAGGCTGGCCGTACGGCCCGGGCTGCTGGGGCTGCCCGCCGTACGGGCCCGGCTGGTTGTTGCTCATTTCCTGGGTTCCCCTCCCGATGCTTATGTGTCCCTGACATCCTGGCCCAGGTACGGCGATGCCATGTCATGGGGGTCGCCACCGTTACGAAACAAATGCGGTTCGGGACAGCGCCGTGACGCCTCTAAACTGGCCCCGTGACCGACAACGCTCAGCAGCAGACACCAGCGCCCGACACCGAACTGCCGACCCAGTACGCGCCGGCCGACGTAGAGGGGCCGCTGTACGAGCGCTGGGTAGAGCGGGGCTACTTCGAGGCGGACGAGAAGAGCGACAAGCCGCCGTACACCGTCGTCATCCCGCCGCCGAACGTCACCGGCTCGCTCCACCTGGGGCACGCCTTCGAGCACACGCTCATCGACGCCCTCACGCGCCGCAAGCGCATGCAGGGTCACGAGACGCTCTGGCAGCCCGGCATGGACCACGCCGGCATCGCCACCCAGAACGTCGTCGAGCGCGAACTCGGCAAGGAGGGCAGGTCCCGGCACGACCTCGGGCGCGAGGCCTTCGTCGAGCGCGTCTGGCAGTGGAAGAACGAGTCCGGCGGGCAGATCTCCGGCCAGATGCGCCGCCTCGGCGACGGCGTCGCCTGGTCGCGCGAGCGCTTCACCATGGACGAAGGGCTGTCGCAGGCCGTTCAGACCATCTTCAAGCGGCTCTACGACGACGAACTCATCTACCGCGCCGAGCGCATCATCAACTGGTGCCCCCGGTGCCTGACCGCCATCTCCGACATCGAGGTCGAGTACCAGGACGACGACGGCGAGCTCGTCTCGATGAAGTACGGCGACGGGGACGACACCATCGTCGTCGCCACCACCCGTGCCGAGACCATGCTCGGTGACACCGCCGTCGCCGTTCACCCCGACGACGAGCGCTACCGCCACCTCGTCGGCAAGCTCATCAATCTGCCGCTCACCGACCGCTCCATCCCGGTCGTCGCGGACGAGCACGTCGACCCCGAGTTCGGCACCGGCGCCGTCAAGGTCACCCCGGCCCACGACCCGAACGACTTCGAGATCGGCCGGCGCCACGACCTGCCCGCCATCACCGTGATGGACGAGCACGCCGTCATCACCGTCCACGGCCCCTTCCAGGGCCTGGACCGCTTCGAGGCCCGCTCCGCCATCGTCGGCGCACTGCGCGCCGAGGGCCGGATCGTCGCCGAGAAGCGCCCGTACGTCCACTCCGTCGGCCACTGCTCGCGCTGCAAGACCACCGTCGAGCCGCGCCTGTCCATGCAGTGGTGGGTCAAGGTCGGCCCGCTGGCACAGGCCGCCGGCGACGCCGTCCGGGACGGCCGCGTCAAGATCCATCCGCAGGAGATGGAGAAGCGGTACTTCGACTGGGTCGACAACCTCCACGACTGGTGCATCTCGCGGCAGTTGTGGTGGGGCCACCGGATCCCCGTCTGGTACGGGCCGAACGGCGAGGTCGTCTGCGTCGGACCCGACGAGCAGCCGCCCGGTACCGAGGCCGAGGGCTGGAAGCAGGACACCGACGTCCTCGACACCTGGTTCTCCTCCGGCCTGTGGCCGTTCTCCACCCTCGGCTGGCCCGAGCGGACCGAGAGCCTCGCGAAGTTCTACCCGAACTCCGTCCTGGTCACCGGCTACGACATCCTCTTCTTCTGGGTCGCCCGGATGATGATGTTCGGCCTGTACGCGATGGACGGAACCCCGCCGTTCCACACCATCGCCCTGCACGGCATGGTCCGCGACCAGTTCGGCAAGAAGATGTCGAAGTCCTTCGGCAACGCGGTCAACCCGCTGGACTGGATGGACAAGTACGGCTCCGACGCCCTCCGGTTCACCCTGGCCCGCGGCGCCAACCCCGGTGTCGACGTGCCGATCGGCGAGGACTGGGTCCAGGGCTCGCGCAACTTCGCCAACAAGATCTGGAACGCCACCCGTTTCGCGCTGATGAACGGCGCGACGGTGGACGGACCGCTGCCGGACGCCTCGAAGATGTCGGCGACCGACCGCTGGATCCTGTCCCGGCTGAACTCGGTCGTCGCCGAAGTCGACGCGTACTACGAGGACTTCCAGTTCGCCAAGCTCTCGGACACGCTGTTCCACTTCGCGTGGGACGAGGTCTTCGACTGGTACGTCGAGCTGTCCAAGACGACGTTCCAGGCGGGCGGCGAGCCGGCCGAGGTCTCCAAGCGCGTCCTGGGCGAGGTCCTGGACGTCACGCTGAAGCTGCTGCACCCGGTGGTCCCGTTCGTCACGGAGACGCTGTGGACGACGCTGACGGGCGGCGAGTCCGTCGTCATCGCCGAGTGGCCCACCGACAGCGGCTTCCGGGACGCGGCCGCCGAGCGGGAGATCGAGACCCTCCAGTCCGTGATCACCGAGGTGCGCCGGTTCCGCGCCGACCAGGGGCTCCAGCCGGGCCAGCGCGTCCCGGCCCGCCTGGTCCTGGACGGCACTGCGCTGACCACGCACGAGCCGGCCATCCGGCAGCTGCTGCGGCTCCAGCCGGAGGGCGACGGATTCACCGCCACGGCGACTCTGCCGGTCGCGGGTGTCGAGGTGGCGCTGGACCTGTCCGGGGCGATCGACGTCGCCGCCGAGCGCAAGCGGCTGGCGAAGGATCTGGCGGCCGCGGAGAAGGAGAAGGCCCAGGCGAACGGCAAGCTCGGCAACGAGGCGTTCCTGGCGAAGGCGCCCGACCACGTGGTCGAGAAGATCCGTACGCGGCTGGCCAAGGCAGAGGAGGACATCACACGGATCGCGGCGCAGCTGGAGCGGCTGCCGCAGGGCTAGCGCGCGGCCGGCGGACGGATCCACGCGAAGGTGACGAAGGCCCCCGGAATCACTCGACTCCGGGGGCCTTCGCCCACGTATGTCGGCGACCCTCCGTACACTTGGCCCCGTGAGTGAGTTCCCCCCGGACAGCAGCGGCCAGCCAGACCCTCTCGACACCTTCGACGAGATCATCGCCACGGAGACCGAACGCGACCCCGATCTCGCGGTCATCGAGGCCGGCAGCCGCACCCTGCGGACCCAGGGCGGCCCGTCGCAGGCGGACGTACCCGGGCGCCCGGAGGACCCCGAGGTCGACAAGGCGCTGCGCGAGGTCGAAGGGGAGCTGGCCACCCGCTGGGGCGAGACCAAGCTGGAGCCCTCGGTCAGCCGGATCGCCGCGCTGATGGACGTCCTGGGCGAGCCGCAGCGGTCCTACCCGTCCATCCACATCACCGGCACCAACGGCAAGACCTCCACCGCCCGCATGATCGAGTCCCTGCTCGGCGCCTTCGAACTGCGCACCGGCCGGTACACCTCCCCGCACGTGCAGTCGATCACCGAGCGGATCAGCCTGGACGGCGTCCCGATCTCCGCCGAGCGGTTCGTCGAGACGTACCACGACATCAAGCCGTACGTGGAGATGGTCGACGCCTCGCAGGAGTACCGGCTGTCCTTCTTCGAGGTGCTGACCGGCATGGCGTACGCCGCCTTCGCCGACGCGCCGGTCGACGTGGCCGTCGTGGAGGTCGGGATGGGCGGCAGCTGGGACGCCACGAACGTCATCGACGGTGACGTCGCCGTGGTGACCCCCATCGACCTGGACCACACCGACCGGCTGGGCACCACGCCCGGCGAGATCGCCGGGGAGAAGGCCGGCATCATCAAGCAGGACGCCACGGTGATCATGGCCCAGCAGCCGGTGGACGCCGCGCAGGTCCTGCTGAAGAAGGCCGTGGAGGTCGACGCGACGGTCGCCCGCGAGGGGCTGGAGTTCGGTGTCGTGGCCCGCCGGGTGGCCGTGGGCGGCCAGCTGCTGACCCTGCGCGGCCTGGGCGGCGACTACACCGAGGTGTACCTGCCGCTGCACGGCGCCCACCAGGCGCACAACGCCGCCGTGGCGCTCGCCGCCGTCGAGGCGTTCTTCGGCGTAGGCGCGCAGCGCGCCCAGCCGCTGGACGTGGACACCGTGCGCAAGGCGTTCGCGTCCGTCGCCTCGCCGGGCCGGATGGAGGTCGTACGGCGCTCGCCGACCGTGGTGCTGGACGCCGCGCACAACCCGGCGGGCGCGCGGGTGACCGCCGAGGCGGTCCGGGAGGCGTTCGACTTCAGCCGGCTGATCGGGGTGGTCGGGGCCAGCGGCGACAAGAACGTGCGCGGCCTGCTGGAGGCCTTCGAGCCGATCTTCGCGGAGATCGTGGTCACGCAGAACTCCAGCCACCGCGCGATGGACGCCGACGAGCTGGCCGCGCTCGCCGTCGAGGTGTTCGGCGAGGAGCGGGTCCAGGTCGAGCCGCGGCTGCCGGACGCGCTGGAGGCCGCGATCACGCTCGCCGAGGAGGAGGGCGAGTTCGCCGGCGGCGGTGTGCTCGTCACCGGCTCCGTCATCACCGTCGGTGAGGCCCGACTGCTCCTGGGGAGAGGCTGACTTCTCGTGCGTACGCTGTGTTCCTCGACCCTGATCGGCGAGTTCTTCGTCATCGGCTTCGCCGCGCTGGTCGCGATGAAGGACCCCGGCCTGTCCATGGCGACCGTGTGGACGGTCAGCGGCATCGCGATGCTGCTGTGCCTGCTGCTGTGCGGCGTGGTGACCCGGCCCGCCGGTGTGGTCCTCGGCTGGGTGCTCCAGTTGGCGCTGATCGCGTCCGGCCTGGTCGTGCCGATGATGTACTTCCTCGGTGCGGTCTTCGCGGCGCTGTGGTGGGCGTCGGTGCACTTCGGGCGGAAGATCGAGGAGGCGAAGGCCAGGTTCGCGGCCCAGGCCGCCGAGGTCGGCCCTCCGGCTGACGCTGCGTGACAGCAGCGGCGACACGCCCTGTAACCTCGTCCCACCGCACATCTGCCAGGAGAAGGAGCCACCCGTGACCCAGCGCACCCTCGTCATCCTCAAGCCCGACGCAGTCCGTCGTGGCCTGACCGGCGAGATCATCAGCCGTATCGAGCGCAAGGCCGGCTGGCAGATCACCGCGCTGGACCTGCGCGCCCTGGACACGGAGACCCTGGAGCAGCACTACGGCGAGCACAAGGGCAAGCCGTTCTACGAGCCGCTGGTGGCGTTCATGTCGTCCGGCCCGGTCGTGGTCATGATCGTCGAGGGTGAGCGGGTCATCGAGGGCGTGCGCGCGCTGGCCGGCCCGACCGACCCGATCGCCGCCGCTCCGGGTTCGATCCGCGGCGACTACGGAGTGATCGTCCGGGAGAACCTGATCCACGCCTCCGACTCCGAGGAGTCCGCCGAGCGCGAGGTGAAGATCTTCTTCCCGGGCCGCGGCTGACCCCCGAGCGCCCTCCCCGACCGCCGCCGAGCTGACGCCCCGTCAGCTCGGCCGTTCGCCTGACCTGGGCGGCCGCACGAACCCGGCCGCCCGGTTGCATACGCGGTGCCGATCGGGGGAACGAGTGCCCCCGATGGACCGTCTCCAGAAGCGAGGCGGTACGCCATCTGCTGACAATGGCGAAGACCCTCGCACAGTGTTCGTGCAGGCGCGTCTACGATGGAAGCCTTCACGTCACAGCACCCACCTCGCCGTACCTGAATTGCCGTCAAACGCTCCCAGGGAAGGCCAGACGAATCCTGATGGGGAACTCAATGTCGTTCATCGGCCGTGACATGGCTGTCGACCTCGGGACCGCCAACACGCTGGTGTACGTCAGGGGTCGCGGGATCGTACTCAACGAGCCGTCCGTCGTCGCGATCAACACCAACACCGGTGGGATCCTCGCGGTCGGTGCCGAGGCGAAGAAGATGATCGGGCGCACGCCGGGCAACATCGTCGCCGTGCGTCCGCTCAAGGACGGCGTGATCGCGGACTTCGAGATCACGGAGCGGATGCTCCGCTACTTCATCCTGAAGATCCACAAGCGGCGGTATCTGGCTCGTCCGCGCGTCGTCGTCTGCGTGCCCTCCGGTATCACCGGCGTCGAGCGCCGCGCCGTCATCGAGGCCTCGTCCCAGGCCGGCGCACGCCAGGTGCACATCATCGAGGAGCCGATGGCCGCGGCCATCGGCTCCGGCCTGCCGGTCCACGAGGCCACGGGCAACATGGTGGTGGACATCGGCGGCGGCACCACGGAGGTCGCGGTCATCTCGCTCGGCGGCATCGTCACCGCCCAGTCCATCCGCGTCGCGGGCGACGAGCTGGACAACGCCATCATCCAGCACGTCAAGAAGGAGTACTCGCTCCTGCTGGGCGAGCGGACGGCCGAACAGATCAAGCTCACGATCGGTTCGGCGTACGACCTCGACTCCGACGAGCACACCGAAATCCGCGGCCGGGACCTCGTGTCCGGGCTGCCGAAGACCGTCGTCATCTCGGCCGCCGAGGTGCGCAAGGCGATCGAGGAGCCGGTCAACGCGATCGTCGACGCGGTCAAGACCACCCTCGACAAGTGCCCGCCGGAGCTGTCCGGCGACATCATGGACCGCGGAATCGTTCTGACCGGCGGCGGAGCACTGCTGCGCGGCCTGGACGAGCGGCTGCGCAGTGAGACCGGCATGCCGATCCACATCGCCGAGGACCCGCTGGACAGCGTGGCGCTCGGCTCGGGCAAGTGCGTCGAGGAGTTCGAGGCACTCCAGCAGGTCCTGGACGCCCAGCCCCGCAGATGACACAACTCAGCGACTCCGCCGTACGAGATGATCTTTTCTCGTGCGGCGGATCGTTGATATAGAGGCATAAGCTCCCGCAAACGGGCCCCTTGGGATTGCGCGCGCAGACGGCGCTTCGACGGGGCCACCCGGTTCCTATGAGGAAGGGCACGGCCGCCGCACGTGAGGGACACGAAAGAGAGCCGGCTGCTCCTGGTGCTGCTGATCGCCATCGCGTTCGCGCTGATCACGGTGGACATCCGCGGCGGGGAGAACTCCCCGGTGGACGGTGCCCGGCAGGCCGCCGCCACCGTGTTCGGCCCGATCGAGAACGGCGTGTCGGCCGCGGTGAACCCGGTCGGCAACGCGGTCTCCGCGGTCCGCGACTCCGGCGAGCGCCACGACCGGCTCGCCGCGCTGGAGAAGGAGAACGCCGCCCTCAAGGCCGAACTCGGCAGTGACGACCGCAAACGCAGCCGCCTCACCCAGTTGAACAAGATGCTGAAGCTGTCCGGCGACGGCCAGTACGGCATCAAGGGCGCCCAGGTCATCGCCATAGGGGCGACCCAGGGCTTCTCCTGGACCATCACCATCGACGCCGGCGCCGACGACGGCATCCAGCGCGACATGACCGTCCTCAACGCCGACGGACTGGTCGGTCGCGTCACCACCGTGGGCCCCAGCACCTCCACCGTGCTGCTCGCCAACGACCCCGACTTCACCGTCGGCACCCGCATGGAGGGCAGCGACGAACTCGGCTTCGCCTCCGGCCAGGGCGACCGGCCGCTGCGCGTGCAACTCCTCAACGGCAAGGCGGACGTGAAGAAGGGCGACCGCCTGGTCACCTTCGGCTCCCAGGGCAACCGGCCCTTCGTGCCGGGCGTCCCGGTCGGTGTCGTCTCCCGCGTCGACCCCTCCGGCGGGGACCTGACCCGCACCGTCTACGTCACGCCGTTCGTCGGCTTCACCAAGCTCGACGTCGTCGGCGTCGTCGTCCAGGCCCCGAAGAAGGACCCGCGCGACGAGGTCCTGCCGCCGAAGCCCAAGCCGACCCCGACGCCCACGGTGACCGTGACGGTCACCCCGTCCGCCGACGCCTACGCCAACGACTATCCGCAGCAGTAGGAGCTTCACGTCCCATGCGCCCCAACCGGATCCTGCTCTCCACCGCGCTGGTCGTCGTCGCCCTGGTGATCCAGGTGAGCGTCCTGTCCCGGCTGCACCTGCCCGGAGCCGTCCCCGACCTGCTGCTGCTCACCGTCCTCGGCCTGGCCATGGTCTACGGCCACGTAGGCGGCGCCCTGGTCGGCTTCGGCGCCGGACTGTTCGCCGACGTCGCCCCGCCCGCCGACCACGCCGCCGGCCGCTACGCCCTCGTACTGTGCGTCATCGGCTACCTCGCCGGACTCATCAAACCCGAGACCGGCCAGGTCAAGTCGGCCACCGGCCCCATGGCCGTGGTGGTGGCCGCCGCCATTGGCTCCACCCTGCTGTACGCGGGCGTCGGCGCCCTCGTCGGCGACACCGCCGCCCGCCATGTCGGCCTGGGCGGACTGCTGCTGACGGCCGCCGTGTACGACCTGCTGCTCGCCCCCTTCGTGGTGCCGGGGGTCATGTGGCTGGCCAGGCGCGCGGAGAACGATCCGCTCGCCGAGTCCGGCTCCGCCGCCAAGAAGACCGACATCTCCTCCGGCTGGCTCTCCTCCGGCACCGGACTGAGCATCGGGGGCCGGCGCGGCACGCTCGGCAGTCTGAAGGCCAAGGCCCGCACCCGCACCACCCGGGTCGGCCGCATCAAGGGGGTCAAGCGGCTGTGACACCACGGCAGTCGGCCGCCCTGCCGGCCGCGCAGGTCCGTTGCACGCACTGAGAGGGGGAGGCAGTACCCGTGACCAACATCCCTGAGACCGGTCGGACCCCACGCGTCCAGACCCGGCTCGTCGTCATCCAGATCCTCGTCCTCTCCCTGCTCGGCACGCTCGGCGGCCGACTGTGGTACCTCCAGATCCGTGAGGGCGCCCGGTACCAGAAGGAGGCCTCCGGCAACCACGTCCAGCAGGTCGTCCAGCCCGCCGTGCGCGGCTCCATCCTGGACGCCCGCGGTGTGCCGCTCGCCGACAACGAGACCCGGCTGGTGGTCTCCGCCTCCCGCACCGACCTGCTCAAGCAGAAGGACGACGGCAAGGCGGTCCTCACCAAGCTCGCCGGCGTCCTCGGCATGGACGTCGACGAGGTCATGATGAAGGTCCGGCTGTGCGACTCCAAGACCCCGCAGCCCTGCTGGAACGGCTCTCCGTACCAGCCCATCCCCATCACCGACGAGGCCACCCCGCGCCAGGCCCTGCAACTCCGCGAACGCGCCGAGGACTTCCCCGGCATCACCGCCGACCCCCAGGCCGTGCGCCGCTATGTCGGGCCCGGCAAGTCCAACTCCGCGCAGGTCCTCGGCTACCTCTCACCGGTCACCGACGAAGAGATCCAGAAGGCCAAGGACACCGACTCGCCCTACCTGCGCTCCGACATGGTCGGCCGCTCCGGGCTCGAACGGCAGTACGACCGGGAGTTGCGCGGCAAGGCCGGCGTCACCCGCTACGAGGTCGACAACCTCGGCCGCGTCATCGGCAAGTCCAAGTCGGACGCCGCCGAATCCGGCTCCAGCCTGGTCACCAGCATCGACTCCCGCGTCCAGCGGATCGCCGAGTACGAGCTGGACAAGGCGATGAAGGCCGCCCGGGCCCAGTGGGACAAGATCACCGAGAAGAACTACAAGGCCGACTCCGGGGCCGTCGTCGTGATGGAGGCCAAGACCGGCCGCATCGTCGCCATGGCGTCCGCCCCCACATACGACCCGAACGCCTGGGTCGGCGGCATCTCCGCCAAGGACTACAAGGCGCTCACCGGCAAGAACTCCGACTACCCGCTGCTGAACCGGGCCATCCAGGGGCAGTCCGCGCCCGGTTCGACGTTCAAGGTGGTCTCCACGGCCGCCGCGGTCGAGGCCGGCTACGACTTCAACGGCAACTACCCCTGCACCAGCTCCTACTCGGTCGGCGGCCAGGTCTTCAAGAACTTCGAGGGGGAGAGCTTCGGTCCGATCTCACTCGGCCGGGCCCTGGAGGTCTCCTGCGACACCGTCTTCTACTACCTCTCGGACAACGAGTGGAAGAAGGACGGCGGCATCAACCCCAAGAAGGGCAAGCCGAAGGACTACTTCTACAAGGCCGCCCACCAGTTCGGCCTCGGCAAGGAGACCGGCATCGACCTGCCGGGCGAGGTCACCGGCCGCGTCCCCGACCGCGAGTGGAAGCAGCGGTACTGGGAGGCCAACAAGGAAAACTGGTGCGAGACCGGCAAGAAGGACGGCAGCTACGTCGAGAAGATCGCCTACGAGAACTGCCTCGAGGGCAACAAGCTGCGCGAGGGCGACTCGATCAACTACTCCATCGGCCAGGGCGACACCCTCCTCACCCCGATCCAGGAGGCCGTCATCTACGGCGCGATCTCCAACGGCGGCACCATGTACACGCCGACCATCGGCAAGGCGATCGTCAGCCCCGACGGCAAGCACGTCACCGAGATCAAGCCGAAGTCCCACGGCAAGCTGCCCATCACCAAGGCCACCCGCGACATGATGGACCAGGCCCTGGCCGGCGTGGCCACCCGCGGTACCGCCGCCTGGAAGTTCGCCGGCTGGCCGCAGGACAAGATCCCGCTGCACGCCAAGACCGGTACCGCCGAGGTCTACGGCAAGCAGACCACGTCCTGGCTGGCCACCTACAGCAAGGACTACACGGTCATCATGACCATCGCCCAGGCCGGTACCGGCTCCGGCGCCTCCGGTGAGGCCGTCCGCAACATCTACAGCGCCATGTACGGCGTCCAGGCCGACGGCTCCATCGACAACAAGAAGGCCCTGCTGCCCACCCCGCAGAAGAGCCTGCCGCAGATCCGGCCCGACGGCTCGATCGCTGCCGCGAAGGTCTCCGCCGACCCGGCCAAGGACCAGGAGGAGATCGCCAAGCAGGCCGCCGAGCAGGCCGGGCAGGGCGGTACCGCGCCGGACGACCAGCAGGGCGGCACCACCGCGAACGATCAGCAGGGCGGCACCGCACCGAACGACCAGCAGCCGCCGGCGACCACCGCCTCGCCCCCCACAGGCAACCGCGACACCCGCAGGCGCCAGCGCCGAAGGGGAAGCCGGAGGATGACCGCATGACCGGCGCGAACAGCTTCTCCATCTCCGGGTACGGCCCCGAAAAGGGCGGCTGGACACGGGTCTTCGCCCGCGACTCGGCCGCCCGCCGGCTCGACTGGCCGATTCTGTTCTGCGCGCTGGCGCTGTCCGCGATCGGCGCCGCCCTGGTCTACTCCGCCACCCGCAACCGCACCGGCATCAACCAGGGCGACCCGTACTACTTCCTGGTCCGGCACCTCATGAACACCGGCATCGGGTTCGCCCTGATGATCGGCACCGTCTGGCTCGGCCACCGCACCCTGCGCAACGTCGTGCCCATCCTGTACGGGCTCTCGGTCCTCGGCGTGCTGCTGGTGCTCACCCCGCTCGGCGCCACCATCAACGGCAACCGCAACTGGATCGTCCTCGGCGGCGGCTTCTCCCTCCAGCCCTCCGAGTTCGTGAAGGTCACGATCATCCTGGGCATGGCGATGCTGCTCGCGGCCCGGGTCGACGCGGGCGACAAGATGTACCCCGACCACCGCACGGTCCTTCAGGCGCTCGGCCTCGCCGCCGTACCGATCATGGTCGTGCTGCTCATGCCCGACCTCGGCACGGTCCTGGTCCTGCTCACCATCATCCTGGGCGTGCTGCTCGCCTCCGGCACCTCCAACCGCTGGGTCTTCGGCCTGCTCACCGCCGGTGTCGTCGGCTGCATCGCCGTCTGGCAGCTGCACATCCTGGACGAGTACCAGATCAACCGGTTCGCCGCCTTCGCCAACCCCAGCCTCGACCCGGCCGGCGTCGGCTACAACACCAACCAGGCCCGCATCGCCATCGGCTCCGGCGGCCTGACCGGCGCGGGCCTCTTCCACGGCTCCCAGACCACCGGCCAGTTCGTCCCCGAACAGCAGACCGACTTCGTCTTCACGGTCGCGGGCGAGGAACTCGGCTTCCTCGGCGCCGGCCTGATCATCCTGCTGCTCGGCATCGTGCTCTGGCGCGCCTGCCGCATCGCCCGCGAGACGACCGAGCTGTACGGCACCATCGTCGCCGCCGGAATCGTCGCCTGGTTCGCCTTCCAGTCCTTCGAGAACATCGGCATGACCCTGGGCATCATGCCGGTCACCGGCCTGCCCCTGCCCTTCGTCTCCTACGGCGGCTCGTCGATGTTCGCGGTCTGGGTGGCGGTCGGACTGCTCCAGTCGATCAGAGTGCAGCGGCCCATGTCGGCGTAGCGGCGGCGACCCGCGCCCGGACCCCTCCCGCCGGGGCCGGACCCGCACTAGATTCGGGTCATGGCGGACATGAAGGCGAAAAGGGAGATCGAGCGCAAGTACGAGGCCGGCGACGGCGGACTGCCCGACCTGACAGGCGTCGGTCCGGTGGCGGCCGTCGTCGACCAGGGCGTCGCCCAACTCGACGCCGTCTACTACGACACCCCCGACGAACGCCTCACCGCCGACGGACTCACCCTGCGCCGCCGCACCGGCGGCACCGACGCCGGCTGGCACCTGAAGTTCCCGGTCAGCCCCGGCGTACGCGACGAGATCCACGCCCCCCTCTCCGACACCGTGCCCCCCGCCCTCGCCGGACTCGTCCGCTCCCGCGTCCGCGACGCCGAACTGCTCCCACTGGTCCGCATCCGCTCCCGCCGGGGGATCAGCCACCTCGTCGACGCCGACGGCACCCCGCTCGCCGAGGTCGCCGTCGACGCCGTACGGGCCGAACGGCTGACCGGTCACGGCGGCGCCGCCCAGTGGACCGAGATCGAGGTGGAACTCGCCGACGACGGCGACCCGGCGCTCCTCGACGCCGTCGGCAAACGCCTGCGCAAGGCGGGCGTACGCCCCTCCCCGGCGGCCTCCAAACTGGCCCGCGCCCTGACCGAGACCGCCCCGCCCGACCGCCCCCGCCCCACCGCGGCCGGGCACGCGGCCCCCACGACGGCCGGCGACCACGTCCTCGCCTACCTGCGCGCCCAGCGCGACGCCCTCGTCGCACTCGACCCCGCCGTGCGCCGGGACGAGTACGACTCCGTCCACCAAATGCGCGTCGCCACCCGCCGCCTGCGCAGCGCCCTGCGCACCTACCGCAAGGTCCTGGACCGGACCGCCACCGACCCGGTCCGCGCGGAACTGAAATGGCTCGGCACCGAACTCGGGCTCGGCCGCGACCAGGAAGTCCTCGCCGAACGCCTCACCGCCGACCTCGACGACCTGCCCTACACCCTGGTCACCGGCCCCGTCCGCACCCGGCTGCGCACCTGGTCGCAGACCGCCCGCAGCGACTCGCGCCGACGCCTCCTCGCCGACCTCGACAGCGACCGCCACCTGGCGCTCCTCGACACACTCGACGCCCTGCTGGCCGACCCGCCGCTGCGCCCGGCCGCCGCCCGGAAACCGGCCAAGGTGATCACCAAGGCCGTACACAAGGACTTCGCGGCGCTCTCCGCCCTGCTCCGGCACGCCCTCGACCTGCCACCCGGCCACGACCGCGACCTCGCCCTGCACGAGGCCCGCAAGAAGGCCAAGGCCACCCGGTACGCGGCCGAGGCGGCCGTACCCGCCCTCGGCGATCCGGCCGCCGGCCTGGTGAAGGCGGGGAAGTCGCTGCAGAGCCTGCTCGGCGACCACCAGGACAGCGTCATGGCCCGCCGGACCCTGCGCGAGCTGGCCGGCCAGGCGCACGCGGCGGGGGAGAGCGCGTTCACGTACGGGGTGCTCCACGGACGCGAGGAGCAGAGTGCGGCCGAGCTGGAGGCGCGGCTGCCGGAAACCTGGCGGGCGATCGAGAAGGGGACGGCCCTCTGAGCGCTCCCGCGACCGCCTTCCGGGCGTTCGGGACAGGTCCGGGACCGGGTTACGCTTGATGGTCACCCCTGTCAGCTCACGAAGGTCCGTCGAGATGCCTGCCGAAGCCGCCGAGACCGTCGAGTCCGTGTTCCCGCAGCTCGAAGCTCTGCTCCCACATGTGCAGAAGCCGATCCAGTACGTCGGCGGAGAACTCAACTCCACGGTCAAGCCCTGGGAGTCCTGCGACGTCCGCTGGGCGCTCATGTACCCGGACGCCTACGAGGTCGGCCTGCCCAACCAGGGCGTCATGATCCTCTACGAGGTCCTCAACGAGCGCGAGGGTGTCCTGGCCGAGCGCACCTACAGCGTGTGGCCCGACCTGGAGGCGCTGATGCGGGAGCACGGCGTCCCGCAGTTCACGGTGGACGGCCACCGTCCGGTGAAGGCCTTCGACGTCTTCGGCCTGTCCTTCTCCACGGAGCTGGGCTACACGAACATGCTGACGGCCCTGGATCTGGCCGGTATCCCGCTGGAGGCCAGGGACCGCACGATCGACGACCCGATCGTGATGGCGGGCGGCCACGCGGCCTTCAACCCCGAGCCGATCGCCGACTTCATCGACTGCGCGGTCATCGGTGACGGCGAGCAGGCGGTGCTGGAGGTCACGGAGATCATCCGCGCCTGGAAGGCGGAGGGCCGCCCGGGCGGGCGCGAGGAACTCCTCTTCCGTCTGGCGAGGACGGGCGGGGTGTACGTGCCCGGCTTCTACGACGTCGAGTACCTCCCCGACGGCCGTATCGGCCGCGTGGTGCCCAACAAGTCGGGCGTCCCGTGGCGTGTGTCGAAGCACACGGTGATGGACCTGGACGAGTGGCCGTACCCCAAGCAGCCGCTGGTGCCGCTGGCGGAGACGGTCCACGAGCGCATGTCGGTCGAGATCTTCCGCGGCTGCACGCGAGGGTGCCGCTTCTGCCAGGCCGGCATGATCACCCGCCCGGTGCGCGAGCGCTCCATCACGGGCATCGGCGACATGGTGGAGGCCGGCCTGAAGGCGACCGGCTTCGAGGAGGTGGGCCTGCTCTCCCTGTCCTCGGCCGACCACTCGGAGATCGGCGATGTCGCCAAGGGCCTCGCCGACCGCTACGAGGACGACAAGATCGGCCTCTCGCTGCCCTCCACCCGTGTGGACGCCTTCAACATCGACCTGGCGAACGAGCTGACCCGCAACGGCCGCCGCTCGGGCCTCACCTTCGCCCCGGAGGGCGGCTCGGAGCGCATCCGCAAGGTCATCAACAAGATGGTCTCGGAGGACGACCTGATCCGCACCGTCGCCACGGCCTACGGCAACGGCTGGCGCCAGGTGAAGCTGTACTTCATGTGCGGTCTGCCCACGGAGACGGACGAGGACGTCCTCCAGATCGCCGACATGGCGACCCGCGTGATCCAGAAGGGCCGCGAGGTATCCGGCTCCAACGACATCCGCTGCACGGTCTCGATCGGCGGCTTCGTCCCCAAGCCGCACACCCCGTTCCAGTGGGCGCCCCAGCTCTCCTCCGAGGGGACGGACGCCCGTCTGGAGAAGCTCCGCGACAAGATCCGCGGCGACAAGAAGTACGGCCGCTCGATCGGCTTCCGTTACCACGACGGCAAGCCCGGCATTGTCGAGGGCTTGCTCTCGCGCGGCGACCGCCGGATCGGCGCCGTCATCCGCGCGGTCTACGACGACGGCGGCCGCTTCGACGGCTGGCGCGAGCACTTCTCCTACGACCGCTGGATGGCCTGCGCGGACAAGGCCCTCGTCCCCTTCGGCGTGGACGTCGACTGGTACACCACCCGCGAGCGCACCTACGAGGAGGTCCTCCCCTGGGACCACCTCGACTCCGGCCTCGACAAGGACTGGCTCTGGGAGGACTGGCAGGACGCGCTCGACGAAACCGAGGTCGAGGACTGCCGCTGGACCCCCTGCTTCGATTGCGGGGTATGTCCGCAGATGGATACGGCCATACAAATCGGCCCGACCGGCAAGAAGTTGCTTCCTCTGACGGTCAAGAACGCTGGCCCGGCGCCGGCTTCGAGTGGTCACGTGCACTGAGGTGAGCGAGGCACTCGATCGGGTGATTGAGGCCCTGGCCGGGGTGAGTGAGGAGGAGGTAGCGGCTGCGCTGGCTGCTGTCGGCGTTTCTGGAGGTCGGCCGGCGGCCCCGAAGCGGAGCCTCCGTACGCCCCTGCCGGAGCCGGAAGGTTGCTCGCGCATTCGCTCAGAGGTGGAGTGGGTCTGAGCTCGCTGCGGTGTCCGACGTCGATCTGCACTGGCCGGACACCAGGAGATCGACTCGACGTCCGGGCCGGTACCCCGGCAGTGCGCGGATCCGGCCGCGATTGGTCACTTTCCGTCGACGTCAGGCTGGATCTCCAGCGTGAAGGCCGCGTCCTCGGGGCCGGTGCCTTCTTCGCCCGCCCACACGATCACGCGCACGTGCTGCTCGCTGACGCCGTTCACCTTCCACTCGGTCACAAGGTCGGTGACGACGAGGGCGGCGACGTATTTGGCGTCCTCGCTCCGGGACTCGGTGTTGACCCTTCCCCGCCACCGGTGGGAGGGGCCGCTGTGGGATCGCCAGCCGTGCGAGCCGTGTGGCTCCTCCACTCGGTACGCCCACACCCTCTCGGTGCCCATGGCACCGATCCTGTCACCAAGGAGCCCTCATGCGCCGGATCGGATCGACGCCCGCCGAGAGGGGCGGTGCGACGGGGCAATCCTGTCCGGACCTCATCGAGGCCGACGACGGGGACTTCCTCGTGATCGGGAAGCTCGCCTAGCTCAGCTTCCGCGACGGCACTGCGGGTCGTCGCCGCAGGGGGCGACTTCTACGCGGCCGACTGCCACCTCGACAAGAATCCTGCCGACTACTGCGGGCTGGGCGGGATCGGCGTCTCGTGCCCGATCGGCGTGCCGCGTCTGCCCGCAGATGGACACCCACATCCAAATCGGCCCGACCGGCAAGAAGTTGCTGCCCCTGACGGTCAAGAACGCGGCCCCGGCACCTGCGTCGAGCGGTCACGCGCACTGAGCTGCGCGAGGCACTCGATCGGGTGGTTGAGGCGCTGGTAGGGGCGAGCGAGGACGAGGTGGCCGCTGCCTTCGTCCGCGTGGCCTGTTGAGCCCCCTCCCTGATGGGGAGGGGGCTCGCCGGCATCCGGGCGACGCGAGTGAGCCTGTCAGGAGGTGAGGATGGAGATGCCGTCCCCGAGCAGCTTCAGCCCGAGGACGAAGAACAAGACCGCCATCACGGCGACATTGTGCTGAGCTGCCCAGTTTTTCCAGCTGCCGAGCGTGGTCCTGGCTCGCTCTCCCCCGAGCAGGAAAACTCCCAGCGGGGCCAGCAGGCCGAGGGTGGCGATCAGGACGAAGATCGCCAGAGATGCAATCTGCTGCCCTACCGGCAGGCCGGCCGAGCCGATCGCGGCCCCCGCGGCGATGGTCAGCGGGGCGTTCTTGGCGTTGAGCGCGGCCAGGGCCAGTCCGAGTGCGAAGACCTTGACCGGCGTGAGGCGGTCGATCGCGCTCATCCACTTCGGCAGCCGAGCTTGCGAGGGATCCCTTGGGCGCCGGTGCCATTGCCGGGCGCCGAAGAGGACGAGGAGCAGGCCCAGGGCGAGCTTGAGGGCTCCCACCCAGGTGGCCGGGTGGTTGCGGGCGGAGGCACCGGCCGGGGATGCGATCGCCAGCATCACCGCACCCAGTGCCGCGAGTCCCAGGATCCAGCCGACGGTGAAGAGGACGCCGTTGAGACGTCCTCGGGGCGTGGCGAGTATGAGGATGACGGCGATGATCGGGAGGGGACTGACCGCGACGGCCGCCGCGAAACCCAGCACGTCACCGAGAACTGCGCCCATGGTTGCCTCCGTGTGAGGTCAGGGTGGCGATCCAGATGAGTAGGGCTTGGCGCGAGAGGGTGCCCCGACCGCCTCGGCGGCGCAACGGGGTGGTGTGCGATCGGCTGAGCCACTGTCTCCACGGCCGTGCGGAAGAAGTGGCTGCCCGAATGGTGACGACGGCGTACTCGGCACGTCCCACTCATTCCATCTTCCTGCGCCTGGCCGGATCTGTCCTCGGGAGCCTTTCGGGGCGGGAGGGATCAGGCTGGCCGCCGCAGCGCCGGACTCTCCCGGGAATCCACCTCAGGCGACCGCAGTGCCCAGGGCCCGGGATGCGAGGCACTGCATCCGTAGTGAGGATTGATGTGTGGGGGCGATGGCGCCTCATGTTCGGGCGCTTGGCGGCCCTCGCACCGATCCGTGGCAGGAGAATCACACGATGACTGCGACGACAGGTGCAACCCAGTCAGCTCACCCCGAGCGGCCAGGCAGGTCGGATGGGGTCTGCAGCGAGTTCACCGTCTTCACCGAGATCAAGCCGGGCCATGCGGATGCGTTGCGTGAGGATCTCGCCGCGATGGCCGACACGGCGGATGACGAGAGGGTCCATGCGGCGCTGCGCCAGATCGGCACCCTGCATGACGCACGGCACGTGATCTTCGACAACGACACCCGCTTCATGTTCGCCAGCGTCTTCGACGGCTCCTGGGACACGTACATCGACGACTTCGCCAAGACGGTGGTCGGGGAACGCTTCGACAAGGTCTTCTCGCACAGCGAGGGGTTCCCCGGCGTCAAGGATCCAGGGGTGAAGGACTGGTTCATCGCCCACCAGGCACCCGCGGGGGTCTTCGTCAGCGCCTATCCCGATCTGACCGTTCAGCAGATCTTCAAGGACCACCGCGTGGACGACGCGTTCCAGGAGGTGCTGGACACCCCCGAGTTCCGGTCGGCCCTGGAGAACCCGGCCAACGCGGAGTTGGTGGCCACGCCTGCCTTCCAGAAGCTGTTGGAGGAAGCCTCGGCCTAGAACCCGGACACAACCAATCCTCGGAACCGACCCAACGCCGGACCGCGTCGGTGGGTGCGGCCGCTGCGGGGCTGCCCAGGCAGAGACCGATGTGGAGGCACAAGCGATCATGAACATCGCGGACAGCAGCAGCGCGGCCGGCGTGAGCATCGAGATCGACGACGTCCAGAGCGGGGCGCTGCGTCCGAGGCCCGTGCCGTACGAGGGAAAGTTCGTCTTCCTGCGTGTCGATGACCGTCATGCCGGGCGCGCCCTGCTGCGGCGGCTGCTCCCGGTGACCTCGGGTGGTCTGCCCAGCGCGGACCGGAGCCAGGATGCCTGGGTCGCCGTGGCGTTCACCTACGAGGGGCTGAGGGCCCTGGGGGTGCCCCAGGAGTCGCTGGACAGCTTTCCGCGGGCGTTTCGTGAGGGCATGGCCGCTCGGGCGGAGCTGATCGGCGACGTGGGCGAGAGCGCACCGGCCCACTGGGAGGCACCGTTCGGAACGGGCGATGTCCACATCGCGTTGAGTGCCCTCTCCTCCGATACGGCAGAGCTGGACAAGGAGCTGGAGCGGGCCCGTGTCGCCTACGAGGAGACACCCGGTGTCCAGGTGATCTGGCAGCAGGACGTCCACCAGTTCCCGACCGGGCGCACCACGTTCGGCTTCCGTGACGGCATCAGCCATCCGAACATCGAGGGCGTCGGACTGCCCGGCTCCAACCCGCAGGAAGCCCCCATCAAGGCCGGCGAGTTCATCCTCGGCTACCCCGATGAAACCGGCAGCCTGCCGCCCATGCCCAGCCCCGATGTGCTGGGGCGCAACGGGACCTACGCGGCCGTCCGCAAGATCCACACCAACGTGGCGGCCTGGCGCCGGTACCTGCGCGCGAACAGTTCCAGCGCCGAGGAGGAGGCACTCCTGGCGGCCAAGATGGTCGGGCGCTGGCCGAGCGGAGCGCCGTTGACGCTGACCCCGGAGCACGATGATCCGGAGCTGGCGGCCGATGCGCACCGCGTCAACAACTTCCTGTACCGGGAGAACGACGACCGGGGGTACAAGTGCCCCGCCGGTGCGCACATCCGCCGCACCAACCCCCGTGATTCCACCATCATCGGCGATGCGCGGATGCACCGCCTCATCCGCCGTGGCACCACCTACGGCCCGCCGCTGCCGGAAGGCGTGCTTGAGGACGACGGCGCCGACCGGGTCGGAGTCTTCCTCGGAGCCCACCTGGAACGGCAGTTTGAGTTCATCAAGGCCGAATGGGTCAACGACGGCAACTTCATCGGCTACCCCGGCGAGAAGGACCCGGTAGCCGGGCATCACGGCGGCACCGGCAGCGTCACCATCCCGGAGAAGCCGGTCCGGCGCCGTCTGCAGAACCTGCCCAGCTTCGTGGTCACCCGGGGCGGCGAGTACTGCTTTGTGCCGGGGCTGCGCGCTTTGCGCTGGCTCGCAGACCTGGAGGGCTGAGACCAATTCCAAGCCCCTGAGGTGCGATCACGGTCTCCGAGAGGAGAGGTCGAAGTCATGGCAGCACAGTTCGTCCGCTACACACCGGACATAGAAGACGACGACCCGGACTTCGACCGCAACGTGCAGACGGTGATCGAGAAGACCGAAAGCTACATCGCCGAGTCGGTCGAGGCCGGCGGCACCGGACGGGCCCTTCGCGACGCCCATGCCAAGGGCTACGGGCTGGTCCGAGGGGAAGTGGAGATCCTGGACGGGCTGCCCCCCGAGTACGCCCAAGGAATCTACGCGACCCCGGGAACCCACGATGCGCTCATCCGCTTCTCCAACGGCTCGCCTCACGCCGGAGCCGACGCGCGACTGGGCGCCGCCACCGGACTGGCGCTGAAGATGTTCGACATCCCCGGCCCGACCCTGCTGGAAGACGAACCGGACACGGGCACATTCGACTACGCCAACATCAATGGACCGATCTTCTTCTGCAACACAGTCGAGCACTACCTGTTCATCCAGGAACTGTTCCTGAACGCGCCGGCCTACTTCTCCCAGGGCCGTACCGGAGCACATCGCTTCTTCACCGAGTTCGTGACCGGAAAGGGGACACTGGACCAGGACAACTGGGCATGGGACGAGTTCCTGGCATTCCTGCGTCTGTCCAAGACCCCTCCGGCGAACCTGCTGCTTTCGAGCTACTGGACGATGGGCGCGGTCCGGCACGGGGACTACATCGCCAAGGTGCGCATCACCCCCGACCCGTCCTCCGCTGCCGCGGTGGTCCGGCGCGCCATCGACCCGACCTCGGGGGCGGAGGTCTTCCGGCCCGCCCTGCAAGCCGAGTTGCAGGAGCGGCCCTACGCCTTCGACATCCAGGTCCAGCTCTGCACCGACCTGGAGCGCATGCCGGTGGAGGACACCACCGTGGAGTGGCCCGAGCAGTTGTCGCCATCCGTCACCGTGGCCAAGCTGCGGCTGCCGCAGCAGGACATCTCCGAGCCGGGGAATCTGGAGAAGATGGACGCGCTGTCCTTCACGCCCTGGCGGGTCACCGCCGAGCACGCGCCCCTGGGCAACATCATGCGGGCCCGCAAGGAGGTCTACCGGCGATCCTCCATCGCGCGCCACAAGCTCAACCAACAGCCGCGCACGGAGCCGCGCAGCGTCGACGACGTACTTGGCCCGGCCCAATGAGGCCGGCTGATGCAACGGCAAGCGCCCCCGGTCACTGCCCTCGATCACAATCCCTGCTGTAGAGCAGGGAAACGCCAACAGCGCGGGACGAAAATGGACACCCGCATCCAAATCTGCCCGACCGGCAAGAAGTTGTTTTTTCTTGACGGTCAAGAACGCGGCCCCGGCGCCTGCGTCGAGCGGTTACGCGCACTGAGCAGGAGCGGCTCCTGAATGGTCACTGCCGCTGACGACCGGTCAGCGGTGGCGGTTCCGTCCGGGTCGAGTCGGCCCCCTCCCGTTGAACGGGAGGGGGCTTCAACGTGTTTGAGAAGTGGGGAACCGGTCAGATCAAGGCCGGAAATGAGTGGCTGCGGTGTGCGGCGGATTGTTTATATGACCTGTCACTTGCCGCTCAATCGCTTGAGGTGTGAAGCCACTTGAAGAAGGTTCTGACCGCAATCGCCGCCGCTGTCATGGGTGTCACGATGTTCGGCGGAAATGCCCAGGCGGTGGATGTCACTCCGTTCAGCGCCACGAACTGCACCGGAAACGCGGGATCCACGGACGGGTCCGGGTCGGTTTGTATCACGGTGAACGGGACCGGGCTCAAGGTGGACAGCTTCTACCTGTCCAAGCAGTCGAACAACCGGGCCTGGACCGATTACGCGCACATCGACTTCACGGACGGGTCGGGCGGTTTCATGAGTCAAACCGTCAGCGCCGCGCGGGTCGAGAAGAAGACGGTCGGAACCACCTGGGGGCTTTCGGCGGCGGACGGCAGCAAGATCTGCGGGTATTGGCACAATTACCCGGGGACCAAGGCCTGCGCGACGATTCACAAGTAAGACGATTCACCAGTGATCCAAGGCGCGGAGCGGGCCGGTTCGGTCCGCTCCGTCGTCGTGTGCGGCCAGGGGGGATCGGGGTCCGGCCTCTGCGGATTCCTGTCGAGTGACGCGTGAGCCTCGTGGATCCGGCGGGGGCGCCGCCGCGTCCTCTCCGGTATGGAGCTGGAGAAGCGGGGGGTCGGGGAGCGGTCGCCCGAGGGGTGCCTCGTGGTGGCGATCCGGATGCCCGTACGGATCGTGGTGCTGGTGCTGGTCGTGCCGGTGCGCATGGCGTGGGACGCGCTCGTCGTCGGCGGGCGGTTGCTGCGCGACACCGTGCTGCGGCCGCTCGGCCGGGCGCTCGTATGGCTCGGGCGCGTACTGGTCGTCGTACCACTTGTAGGGGCGTACCGGTGGGTGCTGACGCCGATCGGGCACACGCTCGTGTGGCTCGCGCGGAGAGCCGGGGACATGCTGGCGTGGGTGTACGCGCGCGTGCTCGCGCCGATCGGGCGTGCGGCCGAGTGGGTGCTCCGGAGGGTCGGGCTCGTGCTCGCCGCCGTGGGAGCAGCGGTGTTCGCGGGCGCTGCCCGGCTCGTCCGGTGGCTCCTCGTGGCCCCCGGCAAGTGGTGCTGGACGTGGATCCTCACGCCGGCCGGCCGTGCGCTCGCCCGGTGTGCGAGGGGACTGTGGTGGGTTCTCGCGGCGGTGGCCGCCGGGGTCGGTGCGGTTCTGTACTGGACCTGCCGTGTCCTGCTCGTCCTGCCCGCGCTCGCGCTGTGGCGGTGGGTCCTCACGCCGGCCGGCCGCGGGCTCGCCTGGTGCGGGAGGGCGCTGTGGCGGTGGGTGCTCGTCCCCGTCGGTCGCGCCCTGGCCGTCGTCGGGCGGGAGGTGGCGGACGCCCTCGGGCACGCCTGGCGGGTGGCCGGGCGGATCTCCCTCGCCGTCGGGCGGTTCCTGGGGGCCGTCCTGCGCCGACTCGTCGTGGAGCCGGTGCGCTGGGCGTACCGCCGGGTGCTCACGCCGGTCGGGCACGCCGTCCGGGACGCCGTCCTGCGCCCCGCGGCGCGGGTCGCGCGCCAAGTGGGCCGTGGCACCCGGCAGGCTTTCGCCGCGGCGCGCGACATCGCCCGGCAGGCCCGCGCCGACCTGCGCCGGGCGCTCCTCGGGGAACCCCGGCCGGTGGCCCGTCGGGAACCTGTGGTGGCCGAGACGCGTACTCTAGAGACAAGGACCGGGCGCGAAGTCTCCCCGCCGACGCGGGGGTGATCCGGACGGGACGGCACCGGAAAGGTGCCGGACCGGACGCTCCCCGCCGACGCGGGGTGGTGCCACGGACCGTCCGCCGTACACGAGGAGAAGTTCCACTGGGCAAGCGACAGCCCGAAGGCCCACCGCCCGCACCCGCGGTGCAGCGCATCCGACTGCGCTACACCAAGCGTGGCCGCCTCCGGTTCACCAGCCACCGTGACTTCCAGCGCGCCTTCGAGCGTGCGCTGCGCCGTGCCGAGGTGCCGATGGCGTACTCGGCTGGGTTCACGCCGCACCCGAAGGTGTCCTACGCCAATGCCGCACCCACCGGCACGGGCAGTGAGGCGGAGTACCTGGAGATCGCGCTCACCGCGTCCCGCGACCCGGAGCGTCTGCGTGAGCTTCTCGACGAGTCGTTGCCCGCCGGGCTGGACGTCGTCGAGGCGGTCGAGGCCCGTACGTCGGGGCTCGCCGACCGGCTGACCGCTTCCGTGTGGGAGCTGCGGCTGGACGGTGTGGACCCGGCCGAGGCCGAACGTGCGGTCGCGGCCTTCAACGGGGCCGAGACCGTGGAAGTGCAGCGCCTGACCAAGAACGGCATGCGCACCTTCGACGCCCGGTCCGCGGTGGTGGACCTGGAGAGTGCGGAAACGCACGGTTCGGCGGCTGATGGGCCGAGCGACCAGCCTTGTGCGATACTGCGGCTGGTTGTTCGGCACGTGACGCCTGCCGTACGACCCGACGACGTCCTGTCCGGTCTCCGCGCCGTGGCCGACCTGGCGCCGCCGGTCCCCGCAGCGGTGACCAGGCTGGCGCAGGGGCTGCTCGATGAAGAGACCGGTACGGTGACCGACCCGCTCGCGCCCGACCGCGAGGCAGACCTGGCCGCCCCGGCCGATTCAGTGGGGGCCGCCGTTCCTGCCGCCGCGAAGGCGCCCGCGTAGGGACGGTTCCGCACCGGGACGGACGTCGAAGCGCCGCCCTCGTACTCGGGAGCCACCTGGGTCGGGCAGCGCACCGACCAGAAGACTTTCGCCAGGCCGTACACGACAAGGGGTACGGAACCGGCGAGACAGGACACAGAGAGCTCCCGTGCGGCGCTCGCGCCCCGGACGGCGGCCGGCCCCATGGCACGGCCGCGGACGTCAACGGTGCCGATCTACGTGATCGGCACCGGACCAGGCGCGGCGCCCGGGAGCCTGACGGGAGATACGCCCGCATGCTCGAACCGACCGAACCCATCGAGGGTTCCGAAGAACTGAACACTCCCAGCGACACCCTGCCGCCGCGTCGTCGGCGCCGTGCCGCGTCCCGCCCGGCGGGTCCGCCCGCCGCCGCGACCTCCGAGGCCGCGGCCGAGATCACCGCTCCGGCCATACCGGCCGCCGCCTCCGCGGAGCTCGCGGAGCAGGTGGAGGAGCAGGAGACTCCCGGGGCCGAGGCGGTCACCCGCGAGGAGACGGAGGAGGCGGCCGAGGCCGCCGCACCCGCGCGCCGTGCGCGCCGCCGTGTCTCCGTGCCCGCCGGGACCCCCACGACCGCCCAGGGCGAGGCCGCAGCCGAGACCGTCGTGCCGGCGGCGGCCGTCGCCGAGACGCCGGCCACCGGGTCCGGTGCCGTCGAGACGTCCGCCGGGTCCGTGGAGGTCGGCGAGGCCGCCGCTCCGCGGCGTACCCGCCGGCGTGCCACCCGCAGTGTGTCCGCGCCCACCGCGGCCGTGGAGACGGTCGAGACGGTCGTCCCCGCCACGTCCGCGGAGAGCGCGGAGCGGCAGGAGAGTGCCGAGGCTGTCGCCGAGCCGGCGGCGGAGGCGCCCGCGCCCGCCGCTCGTACGCGGCGCCGTGCGACCCGGCGTGTGTCCACGCCCGCCGGTGCCCCCGCGCCGGCCGAGGCCCCTGAGGCCCCCGCGGTGAACGCCGCTCCCGAGGCCACGACCCCCGAGCCCGTCGCCGAAGCCGCGACCGCCGAGCCTGAGCCCGCTGCCCAGGTCGCGGAGGACGCTGCTCCGCGGCGTACCCGTCGGCGTGCCACGCGCCGCGTGTCCGAGCCCGCCGCCTCGCCCGAGGGCGTGGCGGAGTCCGGGAGCGAGGCCCCCGCCGCCGAAGAGGCCACGACCCCCGAGCCCGTCGCCGAAGCCGCGACCGCCGAGCCCGAGCCCGCCGCCGAGGTCGTGGAGGACGCTGCTCCGCGGCGTGCCCGTCGGCGTGCCACGCGCCGCGTGTCCGAGCCCGCCGCCTCGCCCGAGGGCGTGGCGGAGTCCGGGAGCGAGGCCCCCGCCGCCGAAGAGGCCACGACCCCCGAGCCCGTCGCCGAAGCCGCGACCGCCGAGCCCGAGCCCGCCGCCGAGGTCGTGGAGGACGCTGCTCCGCGGCGTGCCCGTCGGCGTGCCACGCGCCGCGTGTCCGAGCCCGCCGCCCAGACCACGGGCGTCACCGAGACCCCCGCGGCCCGGTCCACCGAGGCTCCCGGCGAGGACCAGGTCCCCGCTGTCGCCGCCCCCACCACCCCTGCCGCCGACGAGTCGCAGGCGCCCAAGGCGCCCGCCGCCGAGGCCGGGGCCGAGGAGACCGGGACGCGGCGGAGCCGGCGTCGGGTCGTGCGGCGTGCCGCGACCGGGTTCTCCGAGCCCGCCGCCGAGTCCGCCGCCGGCGACGGCGAGTCGTCGCGCCGGCCCGCGCGCCCCGCTGTCGCCGTGTTCCAGGCGCCCGTCTTCACCGAGCCGATGTTCCAGACCCCGGAGCGGGCCGCCGCCGCGGCGGCGGCCGAGGCCGCGGAGGTCGAGGAGCTTCCGGAGGAGCAGGCCGAGCAGCCCGAGCAGCCCGAGCAGGCTGAACAGGCTGAGCAGGGCGGCTCGCGCCGCCGCCGTCGCCGCCGGGGTTCCGGTGGCGAGGAGCCCGAGACCCGGGCGGCCGGGACCGCCGACGAGTCCGCCGAGGACGAGACGGAGGAGGAGGCCGCCGAGTCGGCCGAGGAAGCCGCCGAGGGCGAGGACGGCGAGGAGTCCGGTTCGCGCCGTCGCCGCCGTCGCGGTGGCCGCCGCCGTCGCCGGGGCGAGTCCGCCGAGGCCGGCGGGGACGAGGACACGGAGGAGAGCGACGAACTCGCCGCCGAGCAGGCCGCGCAGGACGCCGAGGACACCGCCGAGCAGCTCGACGAGGACGACGAGGACGAGGCCGGGACCGCGGAGTCGGCCGAGGAGGACGAGGGCCGGCAGGGAGGCGGTGGCTCCAGCAGCAGCCGCCGTCGCCGTCGGCGTCGTCGCCGGGCCGGTGACAGCGGCACGGACAACGAGCCGTCCGCCGACGACCCCGAGCGCACCGTCGTCAAGGTGCGCGAGCCCCGCAAGGCCGCCGAGCCGTCCGACGAGGTGCAGTCCATCAAGGGCTCGACCCGCCTGGAGGCCAAGAAGCAGCGCCGTCGCGAGGGCCGCGAGCAGGGCCGCCGCCGGGTGCCGATCATCACCGAGGCCGAGTTCCTGGCCCGCCGCGAGGCCGTCGAGCGCGTGATGGCGGTCCGGCAGCACGGCGACCGTACGCAGATCGGCGTCCTGGAGGACGGCGTGCTCGTCGAGCACTACGTCAACAAGGAGCAGTCGACCTCGTACGTAGGCAACGTCTACCTCGGCAAGGTGCAGAACGTCCTGCCCTCGATGGAGGCCGCCTTCATCGACATCGGCAAGGGCCGCAACGCCGTGCTGTACGCGGGTGAGGTCAACTTCGAGGCGCTCGGCATGGCCAACGGCCCCCGGCGCATCGAGTCCGCCCTCAAGTCCGGCCAGTCCGTCCTCGTCCAGGTCACCAAGGACCCCATCGGGCACAAGGGCGCCCGTCTGACCAGCCAGGTCTCCCTCCCGGGCCGCTACCTCGTGTACGTCCCCGAGGGCTCGATGACCGGCATCAGCCGCAAGCTGCCCGACACCGAGCGGGCCCGGCTGAAGACCATCCTCAAGAAGATCGTCCCCGAGGACGCGGGCGTCATCGTGCGCACCGCCGCCGAGGGCGCGAGCGAGGACGAGCTGCGCAGGGACGTCGAGCGGCTCCAGGCGCAGTGGGAGGACATCCAGAAGAAGGCCAAGAACGGCGGCAGCTCGAGCGCACCGTCGCTGCTGTACGGCGAGCCGGACATGACCGTCCGGGTCGTGCGCGACATCTTCAACGAGGACTTCTCCAAGGTCATCGTCAGCGGTGACGAGGCCTGGCAGACGATCCACGGGTACGTCTCGCATGTCGCCCCGGACCTCGCGCCGCGTCTGCAGCGCTGGACCAGCGAGGTCGACGTCTTCGCCACGTACCGGATCGACGAGCAGCTCGCCAAGGCGCTGGACCGCAAGGTCTGGCTGCCCAGCGGCGGTTCGCTGGTGATCGACCGGACCGAGGCGATGGTCGTCATCGACGTCAACACCGGCAAGTTCACCGGCCAGGGCGGCAACCTGGAGGAGACGGTCACCAGGAACAACCTGGAGGCGGCCGAGGAGATCGTGCGTCAGCTGCGGCTGCGCGACCTCGGCGGCATCATCGTGATCGACTTCATCGACATGGTCCTGGAGTCCAACCGCGACCTGGTGCTGCGGCGTCTGCTGGAGTGCCTGGGCCGCGACCGTACGAAGCACCAGGTGGCCGAGGTGACCTCGCTGGGCCTGGTGCAGATGACCCGCAAGCGGGTGGGCCAGGGCCTGCTGGAGTCCTTCTCCGAGACCTGCGTGCACTGCAACGGCCGCGGTGTCATCGTCCACCTGGAGCAGGCGAGCGCCGCCGGTGGCGGCGGGAGCAAGCGCCGCAAGCGCGCCCGCGCCGGTGCCGAGCAGCCGCACGAGCACGAGGCCGTGGCCGCCGAGGTGGTCGCCCCGACCGCCGAGGAGGAGGCGGAGACCGAGACGGAGGTCCCCGAGCCCATCGCGCTGCCCGCGCTGGAGATGGCCCCGGACGAGGAGCTGTACAGCAGCGTCGCCGAGGCGGAGGCCGCGGCGAGCCGTGGCCGTACGCGGCGCCGTGCGAGCCGGCGGGTGTCCGCGCCCGCGGGCGCGCCGAAGGCCCACGCCAACGGTGGCACCCCGGCTCCTACGGCCCAGGGCGTCACGGCGGCCGAGGAGGCCGTGCGCCCGGAGCCGGCGGAACAGGCTCTGGCCGAGCCCGTGGCCGTAGAGGACCCGGCAGTCCCGGCGCCCGCGGCCGAGGCCCCGGTCGAGGAGACCGCCCCCAAGGGCCGTACGCGTCGTCGCGCGACCCGCAAGGTGTCGGCGCCGGCCGGTTCCCCGGCGGGTGCCGAGGAGACCGTGGTGACGGTGTCCGAGGCCGCGCCGGCGGCAGCCGCCGAGCCGCAGGACGTCGCGGTCGACGAGGCTCCGGTTCCGGCGGAGCAGCCGGAGGCCCCCGCCGAGCCCGCCGCCCCGGCCCGTCCGCGCCGCCGCGCCGTGCGCAAGGCGACCGCGCCGACCGCGTCCGAGGACACGGCCGTCGTGGTCGTCCCGTCGGGCCCGGCGGAGGAGGCCGAGTCGGCCGCCGCCGCGGAGGAGCCCGCCGAGGAGACCGTCTCGGAGGCGACTCCGGCGAAGAAGGCGACGGCCCGCAAGACGGCCAAGAAGGCGACGGCGAAGAAGGCCGCCACCAAGAAGACCGCGGCCAAGAAGACGGCCGTGAAGAAGGCCACGGCCAAGAAGGCGGCGAAGACGACGACCGCCAAGAAGACCGCGGCCAAGAAGACGACGGCGAAGAAGGCGACGGCCAAGAAGACCGCGGCGGCGGCCCAGCAGGCGCCGTCCTCGGTCGGCTCGTCGGTGGAGGAGTGACGAGGGCCTAGCCCCGGCCGCGTGCCCCGGCCCGGACACCCCTGCGGTGTGCCGGGCCGGGGCACGCGGCTGTTTCCGGCCCGGCACACCGCAGGGGTGTCCGGTGCCGCATCACCGCTGCCCGCGCGAGCACAGCCGGCTCGTCCGGCTCGTCCGTCCGGCCCGTCCGTCCGGCCCGTCCGTTCGGCTCGTCCGTTCGGCTCGTCCGGCTCGTCCGTTCGGCCCGTCCGTTCGGCTCGTTCGGCTCGTCCGGCTCGTCCGTCCGGCCCGTCCGTCCGCCGGTCCGCCCCGCCCGGCCCCCCGTCCGGTCTGTCCGTCCGCCCGTCCGCCCGCCTGCCTGCCTGCCTGCCTGCCTGCCTGCCCGGACCCCCTTCGAACGTCGGAGGTTACGGAGAGATGGCGGACAAGGGAACACACGTGCACCTTTGATAGCCTGAACGGCGGTATCGGCCGCTGCCGAGACGTACACCCAGGCGTTTGCCGAGGACCACAGCCGACGAGCACGCCGGACATCTCGCTCGCGGCTGGCTCCCCCCAAGAGCACCCCGTCGGCGGGGGATTCGGCGGAGACCTGTACGCCGTCCCGTAGCGCCGGTGATCCACGGGAAGCGGACGAACGTGTCACGGCGGCCACCTCCCGGCTCAGGTATGTCGTGCGGCGACAAGGCCGTTGAAGAGGAGGACGCCGATGGCGGACGCCCTGGAGTCCATCCCGGCTGCTCGGCCGGTGATCGGCGACGAGGAGATCGAGGCCGCGGTGCGCGTGCTGCGCAGCGGCAGGGTCGTGCAGGGGCCCGAAGTGGCCGCCTTCGAGTCGGAGTTCTCCGAGTTGGTCGACGGGCGCCACTGCGTCGCCGTCAACTCCGGGACCTCCGCGCTCCAACTGACCCTGATGGCCCTCGGTATCGGCCCGGGCGACGAGGTGATCGTGCCCTCGTTCTCCTTCGCCGCTTCCGCCAACGCCGTCCGCCTGGTCGGCGCCGACGTCGTCTTCGCCGACATCGAACCCGGAAGCTTCTGCCTCGATCCCGACGCGGTCGAGGCGGCCGTCACCCCGCGCACCGCCGCCGTCATGCCGGTCCACCTGTACGGGCACCCGGCGGCCATGGACCGGCTTCTGCCGATCGCCGAGAAGCACGGCCTCGCCGTCGTCGAGGACGCCTGTCAGGCCCACGCGGCGCAGCTGAACGGCACCCCGGTCGGCGCGTTCGGCACCGCCGGAACGTTCAGCTTCTACCCGACGAAGAACATGCACGCCCTGGAGGGCGGCATGGTCACCACCGCCGACCCCCAGGTGGCACGCACCCTCAGGCTGCTGCGCAACCAGGGCATGGAGCAGCGCTACGCCAACGAGATCGTCGGCGCCAACATGCGGATGACGGACGTCGCCGCGGCCATCGGGCGGGTGCAGCTCGGGCGGCTCGCCGAGTGGACGGACCGCCGCCGTGCCAACGCCGCCCACCTCGACGAGCACATCACCGCGCTGGTGACGCCGCCGGTCGCCGAGGGCGCGCGGCACGTCTACCACCAGTACACCGTGCGGGTGCCCGAGGGCATGGACCGGGACGCGGTGCAGGAGCGGCTCACGGCCGCCGGAGTGGGCAACGCCGTCTACTACCCGACCCCCATCCACCGGCTCACGCCGTACTGGGAGCCGGACCGCAAGGCCGGCCGGACCTGGGACCTGCCTCAGACCGACCTGGCCGCCGCCCAGGTCGTGTCGCTGCCGGTCCACCCGTCGCTGACCGACGCCGACCTCGCGCGCATCGCCGACGCCGTGAACACCCTGGGAGACGCACTGTGAGCAAGGCGAAGCTGCGGGCCGGTCTCGTCGGCCTGGGGTCCATGGGCCGCCACCACTGCCGGATCCTGTCCGAACTCGACGGCGTGGAGCTGGTCGCCGTCGTCGACCCGATGGGCGACAAGTTCGGCGTCTCGCGGGGCGTGCCGGTCCTGGAGTCCGTCGAGCAGCTCGTCGCGCTGGGCGTCGACTACACCGTGGTGGCCTGCCCGACCGCGCTCCACGAGGAGATCGGCCTGCAGCTCGCCGAGGCCGGGGTGCACGCGCTGGTCGAGAAGCCGGTGGCCGACACCGTCGAGGGCGCGCGGCGCCTGGTCGAGGCGTTCGAGGCCCGCGGCCTGGTGGCCGGCGTCGGCCACATCGAGCGCTACAACCCGGCGCTGCAGAGCCTGCGGGCCCGCCTGGAGGCGGGTGAGCTGGGCGAGGTGTTCCAGGTCGTGACCCGCCGTCAGGGGCCGTTCCCGCACCGCATAGCCGACGTGGGCGTGGTCAAGGATCTGGCGACCCACGACATCGACCTGACCGCCTGGGTCACCGGCCAGCCCTACGTGTCGGTCTCCGCGCACACCGTCTCCAAGAGCGGCCGCCCGCACGAGGACATGGTCGCCGCCGTCGGGCAGCTGGTCGACGGCACCATGGTCAACCACCTCGTCAACTGGCTGAGCCCGCTCAAGGAGCGGTTCACCTCGGTCACCGGCGAGCGCGGCTGCTTCATCGCCGACACCCTCACCGCGGACCTGACCTTCCACTCCAACGCGGCGGTCGCGACCGAGTGGGAGGCCCTGCAGGCGTTCCGCGGCGTCGCCGAGGGCGACATGATCCGCTACGCGATCCCCAAGCGGGAGCCGCTCCTCGTCGAGCACGAGTTCTTCCGGGACGCCGTGCTCGGCCGCTCGCACGAGATCTCGACGCTCCGCCAGGGCCTGCGGACGGTCGAGGTGGCCGCCGCGGTGCTCGAATCCGCCGCCACCGGCGACACCGTGCGGCTGGACACGGCCGACGACGCCGTGCCGTCCGGGGCCTGACGCTCGGCCCATCGCTTCCTGCCGGGTCCCGTGTCCCGGTCCCGCAGACCGCCCCGAGAAAGAGGCACCCCGTCCATGAACATCTGCGTAGTCGCCCTCGGGAAGATCGGCCTGCCGCTCGCCGTGCAGTTCGCCTCCAAGGGCCACCGGGTGATCGGCGCCGACGTCAACGAGAAGGTCGTCGACCTGGTCAACGCCGGTACCGAGCCCTTCCCCGGCGAGCACGCCCTCGACGTCCGGCTCAAGCGGGCCGTCGACGACGGGCTGCTGTCCGCCACCACCGACACCGCCGACGCGGTGGCCCGGTCCGAGGCCGTCGTCGTGGTCGTGCCGCTGTTCGTGGACGCCGAGGGCGTGCCGGACTTCGGCTGGATGGACGCGGCGACCAAGGCCATCGCACAGGGGCTGAAGCCGGGCACCCTGGTGTCGTACGAGACCACGCTCCCCGTCGGCACGACCCGCGACCGCTGGGCGCCGATGCTCGCCGAGGGCTCGGGGCTGACCGCGGGCGAGGACTTCCACCTGGTGTTCTCCCCGGAACGGGTCCTCACCGGCCGGGTCTTCGCCGACCTGCGGCGCTACCCGAAGCTGGTCGGCGGCATCGACGAGGCGTCGACCCGGCGCGGCGTGGACTTCTACCAGCAGGTCCTCGACTTCGACGAACGCGACGACCTGCCGCGGCCCAACGGCGTGTGGGACCTGGGCACCTCGGAGGCGTCCGAGATGGCCAAGCTCGCCGAGACCACCTACCGGGACGTCAACATCGGCCTGGCCAACCAGTTCGCACGCTTCGCCGACACCGCGGGCATCGACGTCAAGAAGGTCATCGAGGCCTGCAACAGCCAGCCCTACAGCCACATCCACCAGCCGGGCATCGCCGTCGGCGGCCACTGCATCCCGATCTACCCGCGGATGTACCTGTGGAACGACCCGCAGGCCACCGTGGTACGCGCCGCCCGCGAGGCCAACGCGGCCATGCCGGCGTACGCCGTCGACCTCCTCGCGGCCGCCTACGGCGACCTGACCGGCGTGAACGTCCTCGTGCTGGGCGCCGCCTACCGGGGCGGTGTCAAGGAGACCGCGTTCTCCGGCGTCTACGGCACGGTGGAGGCGCTGCGCGAGCGCGGCGCGGTGCCCTGCGTCTCCGACCCGATGTACACCGCCGAGGAGCTGACCGCGCACGGCCTGCCCCCGCACGAGGGCCAGACCGTGACCGCCGCCATCCTCCAGGCCGACCACGCCGAGTACCGCGAGATGTCCGCAACCGACCTGCCCGACGTACGCGTCCTGGTCGACGGCCGCCGCACCACCGACCCGGCCCGCTGGGAGGGCGTGCGCCGGGTCGTCATCGGCGGCTGACCGCTCCGTAAGGCGCTGAGCCCCCGTCCCGGACCACCGGGCGGGGGCTCAGATCCGTACGCGGGCTCCGGTCAGGCGCCGGCCGCCTCCTCCATGAGCCGCACGACACGGCGGGCCGCGGTGCCGTCACCGTACGGAGTGCCGCGCGGCGTCCGCGGCGCGGGGCGGCAGGCGATGCCGGCCCACTCGGCGGCCGGCTTCTCGTGCGGATCGGGCACGAGGACGTTCCAGCCGCCCTCCAGGGTCTCGACCCACTCGGTCTCCGGCCGCACCGTGGTGCACGCCCGGTCGAGCAGGTACGCCTCCTTCTGCAGCCCGCCGGAGTCGGTGACCACACCGGTGGACGCGAGCACAGCGGCGACCAGACCCGCGTACGGCAGCGGACGGCCCACGTGGACGGATCCATGCTCCAGCTTGATGCCGTGCTGCTCGGCGCGGGCGACGAGGCGCGGATGGGCGAGCAGGGCCACGGGCAGCGGAAGCCCGGCCAGCGACCCCACGAGCGCGGAGAGGCGCTCCGGATCGTCGGTGTTGTCCGGCCGGTGCAGGGTGGCCAGCAGGAACGGCTGTGCCGGGTCGATGCCCTCGGGCAGCGCCGGCGCCGGGTGCTCCCCGGCGAGCACGGCGTCCCGGATGCGCAGGCAGATGTCGACCATGACGTCGCCGGACAGCCGGGCGCGGTGCTCCAGCCCCTCGCCGGCGAGGTGGCGCATGGCCTCCTCGGTGGGCGCGAGCAGCAGGTCGGCGCAGTGGTCGGTGAGCACGCGGTTGTGCTCCTCCGGCATGCGGCGGTTGAACGAGCGCAGCCCCGCCTCGAGATGGGCGACGGGGATGTGCTGCTTCACGGCGGACAGGGCGCCCGCGATGGTCGAGTTGGTGTCGCCGTACACCAGGACCCAGTCGGGCCGGTGCTCGTCGAGGACGGGGTCCAGGGCGGACAGCACCGCGCCGGTCTGCACGCCGTGGCTGCCGGATCCGACCCCGAGGTGCACGTCCGGGTCCGGGATGCCCAGCCCGCTGAAGAAGACGTCCGACAGGTCGGCGTCGTAGTGCTGGCCGGTGTGCACGATGACGTGCTCGTGCTCGGTCTCCGCGAACGCGGCGGCTATGGGGGCCAGCTTCACCAGTTGGGGGCGGGCTCCGACGATGCTGATGACTTTCACGGCGTCTCTTCTTCTCGGTCAGGGGCGGTTGGTCCGGGCGTGCGGCCTCACTCGGCGCATGCGGTCTGCGGCCGCGGCCTCGGCGCCGCGGGGCGCGGGCCGAGTCTGCGCAGCGTGCGTTCGGCAGGGCGTTCGATCCACTGGTAGGCGGCCGCGGACAACGCCAGGCTGATCACCAGGACGAGCGTCCAGACCTCGATGGTCTCCGAAAGCGACACGGGGTGACCGCTGGAGCCCTTGACGATTCGGATGACTATTTCATGGATCAGGTACCAGGCGAACGACCAGTGTCCCAGCCGGATCATCCAGGTACCGCCCAGTCCCGTGCGGCGGCCGTCGAGATCCGAGCGGGCGGCCGCGACGACGAGCAGGGCGAAGAGCGGGGTGGACAGCAACTGGGAGGCGCTGTACGGGCTGTACCAGAAGGCGTCCGGTACGGCACGGGACCAGGGGATCAGCAGCAGGTGCCAGGCGACGACCAGGCCGACGGCGACCGACAGGGGCACGCGGGGACGCCATCCGCGCTTGACGGCGAGCCCGGCCGCCACACCCACGACGAACTGCAGCGAGCGGGTCAGCGGTACGTAGTCCAGTGCCCACACCCGCAGGAACGTGTCCGAGACGGTGGAGGCCACCGGCCACACCAGGAGCAGGGCCGCGCAGCAGACCGCCGCCGTCCACGCCCACGTCCGTGCCCTGCGGGGCGCGAGAGCGGCCAGGAGCAGCGGGAAGACCGCATAGAAGAAGGCCTCGTCACTCAGTGACCAGGCGGCCGGGTTCCCCGCGGACGCGTAGACCGGGTCGGGCACCCAGGCGTGCAGCAGGACCAGTGACGTGGTGACCGCCGCACCCGGGATCGCGACGTTCTGGACGGCCATGACGGCCAGCGACAGGGCGGTGCTCACCACCATCATCGGCCAGATCCGGGCGAACCGCCGCCACATGAAGACCTTCGCGGCGACGCCCGCCCCGTCGTACGTCCAGGCGAGGACGAACCCGGAGAGGACGAAGAAGAAGGTCACGCCGGTGCGGCCGTACCACACCGCGTCGCTGAGCCCCGGGATCTTTCCCGCCTGCCGGGACAGGTGGTACAGGACCACGGCCAGCGCGGCCCAGAAGCGCAGACCGGTGAGAGAGGGCAGCCGGTCCCGGCTCGGTGCGGCACCGGCTCCCTGGTGTCTCGCGGGTCTCAGTGCCACGTGTGCCCCCCCGTCATCCTGCATCCCCTCGTCGTCGCAGTGCCGACCGAGCATACGATCCGCCCGGCGACGCGCGGCGGGGGGTCAGGCGTTGCCGTGAGACGGACGGTGGCCGTCGGCGAGGGAAAGTCTTGTCGAACGTGTGTGATAATCCATCCATTTGGAGGCGGCGGGACCGACACATCACCGCACGGTGGAGGAAGGCCACGACCACCAGGGAACCGGCCGGGCCCCCGGTCGGTGTGCGCCCCCGCCTCCACCATGGCTGAGCGAGGAAGCACGGCCGCCAGAGTCAACCACTCCAGTCGAGGACAAGTCTGTGCCACCCGCCGACCTGACATCCGCCGAGGGCCAGGACAAGCCGCATCTGCTGTACTTCGCGATCGGTTTCCCGCCCGCGGCCAAGAGCTGTGCCTACCGCATGCGGGAGACCGCCAACCAGTTCGCGGCTCACGGGTGGCGGGTCACCGTGGTCACCATCGAGGACGAGTCCTGGATGATCGACTCGGGCATCGACCCGACGCTGTCCGAGCCGGTCGACCCCAGGATCGACGTGGTGAAGCTGCCGCTGTCCCGCGACGACCTCGAGACGGACCTGCGGAAGTTCTCGCGGGAGCGGGCACTGGACCCCGAGGCCTGGCTGCGCCAGGCCCGGGAGGACGTCCAGGAGATCTTCCCCGACCCGGTGTTCGGCGCCTGGCGCCCCGCCCTGGAGGAAGCCGCCCTCCGCATCCATGCCGAGAACCCGGTGACCCTCTCGATGGCCAGTTGCGTGCCCTACGTGCAACTCGCCGCGATCCGGCGCCTCTACGACGACCACCAGGTCCCCTACGCGGTCGACTTCCGCGACGGCTGGTCGCTCGACGTCGTGGAGGGTGTCGAGGCGTTCCTGGAGGACTCTCCCGCGGGTGCCTGGGAGTCCCGGATGCTGGCCGACGCGACGGCCTTCTGGTGCGTCAACGACCCGATCGCCGAGCACTACCGCAAGCGTTACCCCGACGCCCGCTCCCGGATCCACATCGTGCGCAACGGCTACGACGCCGACAGCGTCGACCTGCCGACCACCGTGCGCGACCCCGACGCCCCGCTGGTCTTCGGCTACCTCGGGACCGTGACGTTCCCGGCGCCTCTGCTGGCCAAGGTCCTCGACTCCTGGAAGGCGGCCCGCGAACGCGAGCCGCTGCTGGCCGACGCCACCCTCGAAGTGCGCGGACACATCGGTGTCGGAGCGCACCAGGGGGCGAACCGGCACATGGAGATGCTGCACGAGGCCGCCGCCGACGGCGTGGTCGTCGGCGGACCGGTGCCCAAGGGGCAGGTTTCCGAGCTCTACGGACGGTGGAACGCCCTGCTGCTGATCATCGTCGGCGGCAAGTACGTCACGTCCGGGAAGGTCTACGAGTACATGGCCACCGGGCTGCCCGTCGTCTCGGTCCACGAGCGTGAGCACGACGCCTCGGACCTGCTCGAGGGCCATCCGCTGTGGACCGGCGCGTACGGCCTCGACGTCGAGAAGCTCACGGAGTCCTTCTGCCGGGCCGCGCACATGGCGACGTCGGCCACGCACGAGCAGCGCCAGGCGGCCAAGGCACACGGGGCGTCCTACCAGCGGGGCGCAGTGATGGCGCCCGCGGTCCGCGAACTGACCGAACTGGTTCTCGACGCGCAGAACGCGGCGAAGGAGAAGGTGGAATCGTGATGGACGTGCTCGTCGTGGTGGGGCGCACGCCCAACACCGACATCTTCCAGACGTTCGTCGGCGAGATGAAGAAGCTGGACGTCCGCGTGCATCTGGTCGGGACGTTCGCGCAGAACCGGATCGACGCGGAGTGGGGGATCGACACCGTCCACCGGGTCGCGACCGACGGCGCCAACCTGGACTGGCGCGCCCGTGGCCGTGCCGTGCACGCGCACCCGCACGAGCGCTTCTGGGCCTACGTCGGCGGGGACGACAAGGTCCTGCGCCTCGCCAGGGCAGCCGATGTCATCGTCGCGGCCGACTCCAAGGCCTACTACAGCGGCTGGGAACTGGCGCGGCTGAACACCGGTGCACACGCCTGCGTCGGCTTCGGCGCGGCCCAGCGCCTGGTGCGGGCACTGAAGGACGGCGACGCCCCGGCCGTGTCCGTGCCCGACGCGGTGGACGACGGCCCCCAGCGCGACCGGATCTCCGACGGCGCGCTGCTCCTGGGCCATGAGAAGGTGCTCGGCTCCCGGATCGGTTCCGCCGTCGCCCGGCGGGTGCCGCTGCTTCCGCTGCCTCGCCGGACCCGGGTCGATGTGACGCGCAGTGTCATGACCGGCCTGTTCGGCCTCCGCCAGGCACAGGCCGCGGTGGCGACCGCCGGCGCGGTCGCCCAGCGGCTGCGGGACACGGAGTCGCGGGCCGAGGTGCTGCGCACGGCGACGCGGCGCGCGCTGAGCCAGGGATTCACCCCCAACACACTGCTCGCGTCCGCCGAGGCCGATCTCGCCCACGCCGACAGCCTGTTCGCGGCCGGCGACGCCGCCGGTGCGGCGGAGTTCGTGCACCACGCGCTGCAGACGGCGTTCCACCGGGTCGCCCACATAGATCAGCGGGAGAGCCCGCTGCCGAAGCGCGCGGAGGAGTTCGCCCGTCTGGTCACGTCGTCCACCGCGGCTGCGGCGGCGACCGCGGCGCAGGGCCGGGAGCGTCCGGCGGCCGAGCCGGAGCCGGGCCGGCCGCGGCGCCTGCTGGTCGTGACGGACGGAAACGACAACTTCCTCGGCCTGATCAGGAACCACTACGAGTCGAACCCGGATGTCGAGCTGAGGTTCCTCGACATCGCCGACTACCCCGGCATCAAGCGGCTCGCCCGCAACCGCCGGGGTCTGATCGCGCACCGCCTCGGCGGCGACGCCATGTACGGTTTCACCGCCGAGCAGCACCTGCGCCCCTACCTCGACTGGGCCGACACGGTGTTCGTCGACTGGTGCGCCGCCGCCGCGGCGCTGTTCACCTCCGTGGACCCGGGCACCGCCCGCATCGTCGTGCGGCTGCACAGCTACGAGGCGTTCTCGTCCTGGCCCCGGATGACGGACTTCTCCCGCGTCGACGACCTGGTCTTCGTCGCGGACCACATCCGTGACCTGGCCCTGCGCTCCGTGCCGGCCCTGACCGGACCGCGGGCGCCGCGCACACACGTCGTCGACAACGGCATGGACCTCGCCGGCTTCGCCCAGCCGAAGAACCCCGACGCCCGCTTCACCGTGGGCGTGGTGGGCATCGGGCAGGTCGCCAAGGACCCCCTGTGGGCCCTGCGCGTCATCCGGGAACTGCGCGACCGCGACGAGCGCTACCGGCTGGTGATGATCGGCGGCAACATGGACACGAAGGCGAGTCAGGCGGCCGCCGCCTACCAGCGCTCCTTCCAGCGCAAGGTGAGCGCGCTGGAGGCCGAGGGCGTCGTGGAGCGCCGGGGAGCCACCAACGACGTGCCCGGCAATCTGCGGGACATCGGCGTCATCCTCAGCAGCTCCGTGCGCGAAGGCTGCCACGTCGGCGTAATGGAGGGCGCAGCCAGCGGGGCGGTTCCCGTCGTCCGCGACTGGCCCTTCTTCGCCGGGCAGAAGCACGGCGCCTCGACGCTCTACCCGGCGGACTGGGTGGTGAGCACCCCGGAGGCGGCCGCGGACCGGATCCTCGCCGTCACCGCCGACGAGGAGACGTGGGCGGGGCACGGCCGCGAGAGCGAGAAGTACGCCCTGGCCTCGTGGGACTGGCCGGTGGTCCGGGGAGAGTTCGACCGGCTCTTCGGCATCGGCTGACGCAGGGAGCCCGGCCCTTGGGCCAGGAGAGTACGAGACGGCCCGTGGTCCGCAGGCACGTTCCTGCGGACCACGGGCCGTTCGTCCACTTCCTCAGGCGTCGCGCTCAGGCATCGCGCTCGGTGAGGACGCCGTCCCTCTCGTCGTACAGCGCGCCCGTCTGCGGGCACTGCCACACCCCGGCCTCCTTCTGCACGAGCTTGTGCCCGGCGCGCCCCACCCAGCCGGTCTGCCGCGCCGGCACGCCCATGACCAGGGCGAAATCCGGGACGTCCTTGGTGACGACGGCGCCGGCGGCGACCATCGCCCAGCGGCCGATGGTCAGTGGTGCGACGCACACGGAACGTGCGCCGATCGAGGCCCCGTCGGCGATCTTCACGCCGACGGCCTCCCAGTCGCCGCCGCGCTTCTGCATGCCCTCGGGGTCGACGGAGCGCGGGTTGTGGTCGTTGGTGAGAACGACGGCCGGGCCGATGAAGACGCCGTCCCCGAGTTCGGCCGGCTCGTAGACGAGTGCGTAGTTCTGCAGCTTGCAGTTGTCGCCCATGCGCACGCCCGAGCCGACGTACGCGCCGCGGCCGATCACGCACCCCTCGCCCAGACGGGCGTCCTCACGGATCTGCGCGAGGTCCCACACACTGCTGCCGGCACCGATCTCGGCGCTCTCGTCGACCTGGGCACTGGGCTGGACCCTGTAGTTCACCTGGCTGCCTTCCCCTGTTGGCTTCGGCAGCGAGCATATTCCCCGCCGCGGGAGGACCCGCGTCCGCCCTCTGTCGCTCGCGTGTGCAGCGCATGCAGGTGTCATGAACGAGATGTGACCAGAGTGTGACTCTCGCCACTCGGGTGCCGCCGTCGCGTCTATTGCATGCTCACCTCAAGTGAGGGGATGATCACTTGACCTTTTTTGAACCCTCTTTACTTGCGGGGTATTTGTGCCAAGGGCGGGGAAAGGATGGCGGCGCGCGGCCGCCGCTGTCCTGATGGCAGCGTTATCGGTCTGGGGACTCGGACCTGGGGGAACACCGGCCGCGGCCGCCGTCGCGTGCCCCTCGGGGGTTGAGTCCGACTTCAACGGCGACGGCATCAGGGACACGGCGATCTCCGACCCCGAGGCGAGCGACGAGGGCGTCCCGAAATCGGGCGCTGTGCACGTCGTCTACGGCGGGGGCAAGGGCACACTCACCCTCCTCCAGTCCTCCGACTCCGTTCCGGGAGTCCCGGAGGAGGGCGACCGGTTCGGTTACTCGCTCGCCGTCTACGACGCCGACCTGGACGGCTGCAGCGACCTGGTCGTCGGCAATCCCTTCGAGGACATCGGCACCACGCCCGACTCCGGGTCCGTGCACGTGTACTACGGCTCCACCAAGGGCCTGAACGCCGGCGGCAAGGCCGTGAAGGAGTTCTACCAGGGCAGCGGCAAGGCGCTCGGCGGCGGTCCGGAGACCGACGACTGGGTCGGTTACGCCCTCGCGGCCGGAAAGACCTCCGGCGGCACGCCCTACCTGATCATCGGCAGCCCCGGCGAATCCATCGGCACGGTGGAGGACGCCGGAGGCTTCTACTACGTGAGCGGCACCGCGCAGACGGTCGTCTTCGTCACCCAGGACACCGACAAGGCCGGTGCCGTGCCCGGTGTGGTCGAGGTGGACGACCGTTACGGTTCCGCCCTCGCCGCGACGCCGACCCACTTCGCCGTGGGCACGCCCGGCGAGGCGCTCGGGACCACGACCTTCGCCGGCGGGGTGGCGGAGTTCAGCCACACGCTCGTCTCCGGTTACCCCAAGCCGATCGCCGGGATCGCCCAGGACCAGGCCGCCGTCAGCGGGGCCGAGGAGGTCGGCGACCAGTTCGGCGCCGCGGTCGCCATGGTCCCGTACCGGCCCGCGGGCGCCACCTCCACCACCGAGTCGCTGCTCGCGGTCGGCGTTCCGGGCGAGGACCTGTCGACCACCGTCGACGCCGGTGCCGTCCAGGTCTTCCGGCTCACCGCGACCGGCTTCACCGAGGTCGCCTGGATCGACCAGAACACCGCCGGGGTGGAGGGCGAGGCAGAGGCCGGCGACTTCTTCGGCCGGCGGCTCGCCGCGGTCAACACCTCCCCGAACACCACCTCCACCGGCGCCACCACCCGGCTGGCGATCGGCGTGCCCGGCGAGGAAGCGGAGGAGGAGTACCCGGACAAGGGCGGGGTCCTGATCGTCCCCCTGGTCGGCGATCCCGGCGCCTCCGACTCCTGGGTCGAACCCGGGCACGGCATCCCCGCCGAGCCCGCACCGCACATGCTCAGCGGCCTGTCCCTGGGCGCGACACCCTCGCTGCTGTACGTCGGGGTGCCCTACGGGCCGCCCGGGAACAGGGCCGTCCACGGCTTCCCCTGGAATGTCGCCTCCGGCGGGGCGCCGACCCAGACGTTCAGGCCCGGCGTGGGCGGCATCCCGGCGGCGGGCGTCGCCTTCGGCGCGGTCGTCGGCTGACCGTCGCGCTCCCGCGCCGGCGGTGCTCGGCCGTACGGCGACGTCATCACAGCAAGAGGAGGGGCGAACTCATGTCCGCGAGCGGACAGATCACTACAGTGCGTCACCGGCGATTAGGCGGAGGGCGACGACAGACGGCGCACCGCGGCCGGCGTACCGCTTCCGTGGCGCTGGTCGGAGCGCTGTTGCTGCTGGGGCTGGGGACCGGAGGCACCCCGGCCGCGGCGGCGGCCACCTGCGCCGGGGTCCAGTCCGACTTCAACGGCGACGGAATACGCGACACGGTGATCGCCGATCCCGACGCCACTGTGGCGGGCAAGGAACGGGCCGGACTGGTCCACATCGTGCTCGGCGGAGGCAAGGGAGTCGTCGAGATATCCCAGGACACGCCGAACGTGGCCGACAGCCCGGAGACCGGGGACCAGTTCGGCTTCTCCGTGGCGGTGTACGACGCGAACAAGGACGGCTGCAGCGACCTGGCCGTCGGCATCCCCTACGAGGACGTGGGCACCGTGCGGGACGCGGGCTACGTTCAGGTCGTCTTCGGTTCGACCACCGCTGTCGGTCAGGAGTTCCCCAGCAAGGGCTTCATCCAGGGTGCGAACCAGCCGCTGGGCGGTGGGCCCGAGGAGGACGACTGGCTCGGATACGCGGTGGCGGCCGGTATGTCCACGACCGGCCACCCGTTTCTGGTCATCGGGGTTCCCGGCGAGGACGGCGCGGGCGGCGTGGACATGGGCCTGATCGGCTACGTCTACGGGACCGACTTCAAAGCGGCGTCCGTGAGTCAGAACAGCACCGGGGTGTGGGAGGACGCGGAGCCGTACGACCGTTTCGGCGCCTCGATCGCCGCCACCGACCGCTTCTTCGTGGTCGGTGCTCCCGGCGAGAGCACCGGAACCGTCGCCTTCGCCGGAGGGGTGCAGGCGTTCAGGCCGTCGATCAACTCGAACGGCATACCCGACCCGCTCTTCGGAATGGGCCAGGGCCGTGTACCTGGACCCGACAGCGCCGCCCAGACCGACGACCGCTACGGCAGCGCGCTCGCGATGGCCCCTTACCGCCCGGCCGGGGCGGCCACGATCACCGACGCGCTGCTCGCGGTGGGCGTCCCCGGAGAGGACCTCGGCACCGCCGTCGACGCCGGAGCCGTGCACGTCTACCACCTCAAGGCGGACGGCACCGTCACGCTGGTCAACTGGATCGACCAGAACACGGCCGACGTCGAGGGGGAAGCCGAGCCCGGCGACTTCTTCGGCCAGCGGCTCGCGGCGGTCAACACCGCCACCAACGTGGTGAGTACGGCGGCCACGATGCGCCTGGCGGTGGGCGTGCCGGGCGACGAGGCGACGGAGGAGACCCCCGAGGCCGGTGGCGTCCAGATCTTCCCGATGCTCGGACCGCCCGGTGCCTCCGACGCCTGGATCGCGCCCGGTGAAGGCATCCCGTCCGGACCAGCTTCTCGGACCTACGCGGGCATCAGCCTCGGGAGCAGTCCCTCCTCGCTGTACGTGGGGGTTCCCTACGGGCCGGTCGAGGGGCACGCGGTCCACGCGTTCCCGTGGAACACCGCCTCGGGCGGCGCGCCGACGCAGACCTGGAGGCCCGGCGAGGGCGGCATTCCCGCGGGCGGCGCCGCCTTCGGTGCCGCCGTGCGATGACGCCCCGCCGGCCGCTCGCGGCGTTCCGCCGGGCGAGCAGGCCCGGCCGGTGGATTTCTGAGACCTGTATGAAGCGACTGGGGAGTGGACGCGTGTCCGCAGACAGACAGAGACCGATACGGCGAGCCGTGCTGCTGCGTGCCGCCGTGGCGGCCGCCGTCACCGGCGCGGTGGTGGCGGGCAGCCTGGCCGTCCTGCCGAAGGGTGGTGGAGACCCGGGGCGCGACCAGGCCCCGGTCGCCGCCGACCAGCCGGCGCAGACCGAACAGCAGGCCCTGGCCATGGCCAGGAAGAGCGGCAAGAAGTCCGAGGCCGTCGGACTGCGCACCGAGCGCAGGGAGATCTTCGCCGAGCCCGACGGAACCTTCACGGCCCGTGAGTACACCGAACCGGTCCGCACGGTCCGGGACGGCACGTGGGTGGACATCGATGCCACCCTGGTGAAGCGGGCCGACGGCAGCTGGGGGCCCAGGGCCACCACGGTCGACCTCAACTTCTCCACCGGGCAGGCGGACAAGCCCTTCGTGACGATGCGACGGGCGGGCCGTGAGTTCGCCCTGACCTGGCCGTACGGCGAACTGCCGGCGCCGCGGGTCGAGGGGGACACCGCCACCTACACCGACGCCCTGCCCGGAGTCGACCTGACCGTCCGCGCCGAGCCCGACGGCTTCGGCCACCTGCTGGTGGTCAGGACACCGGAAGCGGCGGCGAACCCGAAGCTGGCCAGGGTCGATCTGGGCCTGACCACGGACGGCCTGAAGGTCACCGAGGACCCCTCCGGCGCGCTCACCGCCGAGGACTCCGCGGTGGGCGGCACCGTGTTCCAGGCCGGAAAGCCCGCCATGTGGGACTCGGCCGCCGTCGCGGAGGCCGCCGCCGGAGCGCAGGGCCCCAAGGCCGTCGCGAAGGCCCTGAAGTCCGCGGCGGCCGGGGCAGACCGGCCCGCCGCGGCCGTCGGGACACAGGAGGCCGGCGCGGCGGACCGGACCGACGGCGCCGCCACGGCGGCCCCGACCGGCGACCCCGGAGCACGTCAGGCCCCGAAGGCAGCCCTCGAAGGCCCGGGCGGCGGCGGACGCGTGGCGCCGCTGGACGTCGAGGTCGGCAAGGGCAAGCTGAGCCTCATCCCCGACCAGGGCTTCCTCAAGGACGCGGGCACCGTCTTCCCCGTCGTCATCGACCCGATCCAGCGCACCACCTCACGCACCGCGTGGACCGGCGTCATGTCGGGGATGCCGAACGAGCAGGACTGGAAGTACTCGGGCAGCGCGGGCGTCGGCCGGTGCCCCACCGACTACAGCCCGGTCTCCTGCAACGGAGTCGGCGTCCGCCGTGTGCTGTTCACCATGCCGCTCTCCTACTACAAGGGGAAGCAGATCCTGGGCGCGACCTTCTCCGCCCGGGTCGAGCACATCTACAGCGCCTCTCCGACCGCGGAGCCCATCCGGCTGTACCGGGTCGGCGGCAAGAACCACACGATCACGTCGTCCAGCAACTGGTCCAACACCAAGGACCACTGGGACAGCAACCTGCAGACCGTCGACAAGGCGATCTCCCCGACCTCCTGCTCCAGTCAGGCCAACCTGCACTTCGAGAGCGGGGCGAGCGGCGCGCTGACCAGCCAGATCAAGACGGCCGCCGCCGACGGCTGGACCTCGATGACGCTGGGTCTCAGGGCGGCCGACGAGACCCGCTTCGCCGAGTGGAAGCGGATCTGCGGCAACGCCTACCTGTCGATCCAGTACAACAACCTGCCGCGGCAGATCAAGACGTCCGACATGTTCACCGACCCGGGCGGCCTGTGCAAGTGGGGCTCCGGCCGGCCGTACACCGACGTGCCGCCGAAACTCCAGGCCATCGCGAGCGACCCGGACCACGGCAACGGCCAGACCGACAAGGTGAAGGTCGAGTTCAAGGTGGAGTGGACCGACCCCACCACGAAGGAGGCCAAGTCCTACAGCTACACCACACCGGACTGGCTCTCCCCGACGAGCAGCACCAAGTTCACCCACACCGTCAAGTCGACGATCCCGCAGAACACCGTCGTCTACTGGAGCGCCCGGGCCTACGACGGTGACGGCTACGGCCCGTGGAGCTGGGAGGGCGACCCGGCGCAGCGCTGCGAGTTCATCTACGACAAGACGTGGCCCGGAAAGCCGGTCGTCGTGTCCAAGGAGTACCCGTCCGACACCGTCTACCACGACGGCGTGGGCACCTACGGCACCTTCACCTTCGCGCCCAACCCGAACGACTCGGTCCCGGACACCGACGTCGTCAAGTACCTCTACGCCTTCGACGGCACCGCCGACCCGACGACCGCCCTCACTCCGAGCAAGGCCGGGGGCTCCGTCAGCGTGTCGTGGATGCCGACCCGTTCCGGGCGGCACTGGGTCGACGTCGTCGCGGTCGACAAGGCCGCGCACTCCAGCAGCAAGGCCCACTACGAGTTCCTGGTGAGCGAGGGCAAGCCGGTCACCGGCCAGTGGAACCTCGCCGACGAGCCGGGCAGCACGGAGGCCAACGAGGAGAGCGGCCAGTACGCGGCGACCGCGGGCAACGCCGTCACGTTCGGCGTGGACGGCCCCGGCGGGAAGGCGGACAGCGCGGCGCACTTCGACGGCACCCCCGAGTCGTACCTCGATACGAACGAGACCGTGCTCGACACCGCCAAGAGCTTCAGCGTCAGCGCCTGGGTACGGCCCACCGCACTGGGCCGTGACATGGCGGTCGTCAGCCAGGACGGCACCGGCGAACCCGGTTTCACCTTCGGCTACGACGCGTCCGCGCAGACCTGGAAGTTCTCCGTCCCGGTCAACGACGTGGACTCGCTCGGCGAGTGGAAGGCCGTCTCCACCGGACTGACCGTGGTCAAGGACCAGTGGGTCCTGCTGACCGGTGTGTACGACGCGCAGAAGAGCGGCGGCCCCGAGCTGCGCCTCTACGTCAACAAGGACTCCAAGGGCGTCGCCCAGCGGCGGTCCACCTGGAAGTCGTACGGTCCGCTGCAGATCGGCCGCGCCACGGCCAAGAGCGGCTACCGCGACCACTTCACGGGCGACCTCGCCGAGGTCCGTGTCTTCGACCGGGTCCTGCCGGCGGCCCAGGTCGCCGAGCTGATGACGGTCAAACCCGAACGCAAGGGCTACTGGCAGCTCGACGACGCCACCGGCGGTGCCTCCGCCGAGACCGGCGGCGGCCAGGCGCTCACCCTGGCGGGCGACGCCTCCATCTACCGCCCGGTCGACCCGCTGTTCGACATCGCCGCGCTGGTCGGCGACGGCAACCTGGTGCTGGACGGCGACGGCGACTACGCGTCGACCACGACCGCCCCGGTCACCGGGAACAGCAGCTTCACCGTGACCGCCCGCGCCCAGCTCTCCTCGCTGGACCCGGAGAAGTCGCAGACGGTGCTGTCGCTGCCGGGCGCGAAGGCCAACCGCGTCCAGGTCCGCTACCAGGCGGCCACCGGCCAGTGGGAACTCGCCGTCGCCACCACCGACGCCGCCGACGCGGAGGTCGTCACCTTCACCGACGACCAGGAACTGCCCGACACCGGCGGCTCGGGCCAGCACCTGGCGGTCGTCTACGACGCCTTCGCCAACTCGGTCCGGCTGTACGTCCAGGGCCAGCTCGTCGCCGGTGCCCACGGCACGGACGACACCCTGTGGCCCGCCACCGGCGGTCTGCAGGTGGGCCGCGCGCTGCGCGGGGCGAACGAGTACTTCGCCGGCGCCATCGACGAGGTGCGTGTCTACAGCGGGGCGGCCGACCAGGTGGCGGTGCAGCAGATGGCCGCGCTGACGGCGCTGCCCGACATGTGACGCACCGCGCCACTTCATGTCCCGGGGTGCCCGGACGCACGCCGTCCGGCACCCCGGCCCCTCACGAGCCCGCCGGACCCTCGGGGACGCCGGCGGCTCTCTCCTCCGACCAGGGAGTTGTCCGATGTTATTCCGTGGCCGCTCACTGAGCCGCCGCATGCCCGGACGGGCGGTCGCCGTGACGGTGTTCGGGCTCTCGCTCGCACTGTCCGCGTCGTCGGTCCAGGCAGTGGCGTTCGACGACGGCAACCGGGGCCGCACCAGCCGCCCCGGTGTCCAGGACGACGGGGATCCCGCCAAGGGATTCGCCGCCAAGTCCAAGCCCCGCCCCACCGATCCGGCGCGCAAGGCCGCGGTCGTGGGGCTCGACAGGGCGGTGTGGCCCCGGCAGGGCGGCGCCGAGGTGAGGCTGGGGGCGACCGCGGAAGCGGGCGGCCTGCCGGTCACGGTCCGCGAGACCGGAACCCACGGCAGTGGCAAGGCCGGGCCCGCTGCCCGCGCCCAGGACACCGGGGCACCGGGCAAGGTGCGCGTCGACGTCCTCGACCCGCACCGGGCGGCGAAGCTCGGCGCCGGCGTACTCCTCGACGTCCAGCGTGCCGACGGCGGCGACACATCCGCCAAGGTTCGTCTCACCGTCGACTATTCCGAGTTCGCCGAGGGCTTCGGCGGCTCCTACGCCTCCCGCCTGCAACTCCTCCAGCTGCCGGCCTGCGCTGCGGTCGCCACCCCCGGCAGCGAGGACTGTCCCGAGCAGCCCAAGGTGCTGCCCACGGTGAACGACGTGCGGACCGGTACCGTCTCCGCCGACGTGACCGCCGCCCCGGCCCCCGCCGAGGGCGTCTCCACCATGGCGGCCACGGCGACCTCCCTGGTGGCGGTCGCGGCGGGACCCTCGGGCGCGCAGGGCACATACGCGGCCACCGCCCTTTCACCGTCGGCCAGTTGGAACGTGTCCACTTCCTCGGGCGCCTTCAACTGGAACTACCCGCTGCGCACGGTCCCGACCCCGGGCGGCATGGTCCCCACCGTGGGCCTCGGCTACTCCTCCCAGTCGGCGGACGGACGCACCTCGGCCACCAACAACCAGGGCTCCTGGATCGGCGAGGGCTTCTCGTACGACCCCGGCTACATCGAGCGCCGTTACAAGCCGTGTTCCGACGACGGACACAGCAACTCCGGCGAGCAGTGCTGGGCGTTCGACAACGCCACGATCATGCTCAACGGCATGTCCGGCGAGCTGGTCAAGGACGACACCACGGGTGACTGGCACCTGTCGGCCGACGACGGCACGAAGGTCGAGAAGCTGACCGGCGCCACCAACGGCGACGAGGGAGGCTCGGGCGACAAGGGCGAGCACTGGAAGGTCACCACACCCGAGGGCACCGAGTACTACTTCGGCCTGAACCGGCTGCCGGGCTGGGCCGCCGGAAACGAGGAGACCAACTCCGTCTGGACGGCCCCGGTCTTCGGCGACGACTCCGGTGAGCCCTGCTACAACGCCACCTTCGCGAGCGCTCACTGCCAGCAGGCGTGGCGCTGGAGCCTGGACTACGTCAAGGACACGCACGGCAACGTGATGTCCTACTTCTACGACCGCGAGACCAACTACTACGCGCTCAACGGCAAGACGGACGTCAACGGCACCGCGTACCACCGCGGCGGCTACCTCAAGCGCATCGACTACGGCCAGACGGACGGCAAGGTCTACGCGGCGAAGGCCCCGGCCCGAGTCGTCTTCAACACCGCCGAACGCTGCCTGCCCACCGACGGCTTCGACTGCGCGGAGAGCAAGCGCACCAAGGCGAACGCCGCCCACTGGCCGGACGTCCCGGTCGACCAGGAGTGCAAGTCCGGCACCAAGTGCACCGTCCCCGTCCAGACCTTCTGGACCACCAAGCGGCTGACGTCGATCGTCACGCAGATGCGCAAGGACGCCACCTCCTACACGGACGTGGACGCCTGGACCTTCACCCACCTGTTCACCGACAACGGCGACGACTCCAAGACGCTGTGGCTTTCGAAGATCGAGCACGAGGGCCGCGCGGGCACGGCCGTGAAACTGCCGACGGTGGACCTGTTCGGCGAGCAGCTCGCCAACCGCGTGGACGCGATCGGTGACAACATCGCGCCCTTCCACCGGTTCCGGCTCTCGGCGGTCCTGAGCGAGACCGGCGCCCAGCTCGACGTGAACTACGCGCCCACCGACTGCGCCAAGAGCGCGCTGCCCAAGCCGGGCGAGTCCACCAAGCGCTGCTACCCGGTGAAGTGGGCCCCGCCCGGCTACGTGGACCCGATCACGGACTGGTTCCACAAGTACGTCGTCGCGGCGGTCATCGAGACCGACCGCACCGGCGGCAGCGACTCGATGGTCACCCGCTACACCTACCAGGGCGACGCTGCCTGGCGTAAGGCCAAGCCGGACGGCATCACCGACGACAAGTACCTGACCTGGGGCGGCTGGCAGGGCTACGGCAAGGTCAAGGTCACCAGCGGCACGTCCGACAAGCAGAGCACGCGGGTCGACTACACGTTCCTGCAGGGCATGGACGGGGACAAGGCCGCCGACGGCAGCGCCCGGTCCGTGAAGGTGAAGGACTCCACCGGCGCCGAGTACACGGACGCGGAGGAGTTCACCGGCCACGAGCTGGAGACGGCCGCCTACGACGGTGACAAGCTCGTCTCCAAGACGATCCAGACGCCGTGGAAGCACTACACGGCCACCCAGACCAGGAGCTGGGGCACCACCCGTGCGGCGATCGTCCGGACCCAGGTCGGCCGCGGCTTCGACCTGAAGGCCGACGGCACCTGGCGCGAGACCAAGTCGACGACGACGTACGACACGGCCAACCGCACCGGCCGGGTCCTGCAGGTCGACGACCAGGGCGACGTGTCCACCACCAAGGACGACAGCTGCACCCGTACCACGTACGCGGACAACACGGCGAAGAACATCCTCTCGCTGCCCGCGCGCAGCGAGGCCGTCTCCGTCCGCTGTTCGGCGACACCGGACCGCAGGACGCAGGTCCTGGCGGACGAGCGCACGTCGTACGACAGCGGGGCGTTCGGCGCGGCTCCCACCAAGGGCGACGCGACCAAGACCGAGCGGCTGACCGCGCACAACGGCACCACGGCGACGTACCAGGTCACCGGCACCACGACCTACGACTCGTTCGGCCGCCCGACGCTGCAGAGGGACGCCCAGCAGAACCCGACGAGGATCGGGTACACCGAGACCAACGGCCTGCTGACGAAGACGGTCTTCACCAACGCGTTCGACCACGTCACGACCACCGACTACGCCCCGGCCTGGGGCATGTCGGCCGGCCAGACCGACCCGAACGGCAAGCGGACGGACCTCGCCTACGACGCGCTGGGCCGCCTGACCTCGGTGTGGCTGCCCGACCGGACCAGCAAGCAGACGCCGAGCATCAAGTACTCGTACAACGTCCGCAAGGACAAGGTCACCTCGATCAGGACGGAGAAGATCGAGAACGACGGCTCCTACGGCGCCGAGTACCAGCTCTACGACAGCCTGCTCAGGCCCCGGCAGATCCAGACCGAGGGCGCGAACGGCACCCGCATGGTCGCCGACACGTTCTACGACGGCACCGGCAACATCAAGAAGACCAACTCCACCTACAACGCGGCGGGCTCCCCGTCCGACGAGCTGCTGTCCGTCCGCAACGGCGAGGTCGGCGCGCAGAGTCTGCTGGAGTACGACGGCCTGGGCCGGACCACGGCTCAGATCTTCGCGGTCGGGGGTGCCGAGCAGTGGCGCACCACGACCAGGTACGACGGCGAGCTGACCCACGTCGACCCGCCGACCGGCGGTGTGCCCACCACGACGATCACGGACGGCCAGGGCAACACCGCCGAGATCCGGCACTACCGGGGCTCCTCACCGAGCGCGGGCGTGCCCTACGACGCGACGAAGTACACCTACACGCCCGCGGGCAGGCTGGAGACGGTCACCGACTCCAAGGACAACGTGTGGCGGTACGAGTACGACCAGCTGGGCCGCCAGACGAAGTCCGTCGACCCCGACGCCGGCACCTCGCGCGCGGAGTACGACGAACTGGACCGGCCGGTCGCCTCCTGGGACGGCCGCAACAAGAAGACGTCCACGGTCTACGACAAGCTCGGCCGGGTGGTGTCGACCTGGCAGGGCGACGCCGGCACCGGCACGAAGCTGACCGAGACGAAGTACGACCGGGCCGAATGGCTCGGTCAGGCTTACGGCTTCCTGAGCTACATCTCGCCGACGGAGTACTTCGCGAGCGCCGTCAAGTCGATGGACGACTTCTACCGCCCGCTGAAGACGGCGTACCAGGTGCCCGCCTCCCAGGGTGATCTCGCCGGCACGTACGAGTTCACATCGGCGTACAACCGTGACGGCACCCTGCAGTCCACCGGCCTGCCCGCCATCGGCGACCTGCCGGCGGAGGCGCTGACCTACACCTACGACGAGCTGCAGCGCCCGACGGCGATGAAGGGCACCACGTCGTACGTCACCAACACCGTCTACTCGAAGAACAGCCGGCTCCAGCAGCTGGAGCTGTTCACGGGCAGCGGCAAGAAGGTCTGGCAGACCTTCGACTACGAGACGGGCACCGACCGGCTGACCCGCTCGGTGGTCGACGTCTACGGCGCGACCGCCCCGGCCAAGGAGTCGAACTACTCCTACGACCAGGCGGGCAACGTCCTGTCCATCGCGGACACGGCGAACTCCGTCTCGCCGGACGTGCAGTGCTTCGCCTACGACAGCCGGCAGCGGCTGGCGGACGCGTGGACACCGGCGTCGTCGGCGGCCGACGCGGCCGGCACGGGTTCGCGTGGGTCCGTCGCGCCGGTGGAGGGCACAGGCCCGAAGGCGTGCGAGAGCGCTCCGGGTGCGAAGGCGCTCGGCGGCCCGGCCCCGTACTGGAAGTCGTACGAGACCGACGCCATCGGGAACCGGGTCTCCGAGACGATCCACGACACCGGCCTGGTCGCCGCGAAGAACATCACCCGCGGCTACGAGTACGGCGGCGCGGGCGCCCAGGGCAGCGGCCCGCACCAGGTCACGAAGGTGGTGGAGAAGACCCCGACGGGGGACCGGCAGTCGACGTACGAGTACGACGCCTCCGGCAACACCACCAAGCGCACGATCGGCGGCAACGCGCAGACGCTGGTCTGGACGGACACGGGCAAGCTCAGCGAGGTCACCGAGGCGAGCGGCTCGAAGACCTCGTACCTGTACGACGGCTCCGGCAACCGCCTCGTCCGCAAGGACTCCTCCGGCACCACCGTGTATCTGCCGGGCACCGAGTTGAAGCTGTCGGCCGGCGGCACGAAGAAGGAGGCCACCCGCTATTACGAGTACGCCGGCCAGACGGTCGCGGTGCGTACCGGCGGCAAGCTGTCCTTCGTCGCCTCCGACCACCACGGCACGGGCGAGCTGGCGATCGACGCGGTGACCGGCGCGGTCTCCCAGCGGCGCTTCGACCCCTTCGGAGTGGAGCGCGGTGAGAAGACCGGCACCTGGCCGGGGGAGAAGGGCTTCGTCGGCGGCACGATCGACGCCTCGACAGGGCTGACGCATCTGGGGGCACGGGAGTACGACGCCCAGATAGGCAAGTTCATCTCGGTCGATCCGATCATCGACTACACACAGCCGCAGCAGATCAACGGCTACGCCTACGCCAACAACTCCCCGGTCACGCACGCGGACCCCAGCGGCATGATCATCCCGGAGTGCTGGGAGGGGCTGATCGAGTGCAGCGGTGGCAAGCCCGTCATCAACAAGGACAAGGTCTCGGAGGCCCAGTCGGGGGTCAGCAAGGCCGCCTCGAATGTGGCGGCGGCACAGTCCCAGCAGTCCGCGGCCAAGCAGCGCATCAAGTCCGCGGGCAAGGCGCTCGTCAAGATCGTCCGGGACATCCTCGGCGTCGACGCGGCCCTGGACTGCATCTCCACCGGTGACGTCGGCGCCTGCGGCGAGACGCTGCTGAACATCGCCGGCAGCTTCGCGGGCGGCCTGGCGGGCAAGGTCCTGGCCAAGTACGGCACGCCCTGGAACTGGATGAAGGGGTGGAAGCTCGCCAAACGCGTCAAGGGCCTGGTCGGCACCCTGATCGGCGGCGTGAAGGACCTCTGGAAGGCGAACAAGGCGGTCGGCAAGGCGAAGGCCGGCCTGGCCAAGGCCGTGGACAAACTGGCGGACGCCAGAAAGAAGGCGGCGGAGGCCCTAAAGAAGAGCAAGAAGTCCGACCCCGAGTGCCACAGCTTCCTCCCCGGCACGAAGGTCTTGCTGGCCGACGGCAGTACCAAGCCCATCCAGAAGGTACGTCTCGGCGACAAGGTCGTCACAACCGACGCGAAAACCGGCAAGACGGTGGTCCGGGAGATCGCCGGCACCATTGTCACCGAGGACGACAAATCCTTCGCCGATCTCGCGATCAAGGGCAAGGCGGGCAAACCGGAGGCGCTGATCGCCACGACGACCCATCCGTTCTGGGTGGAGTCGAAGGGCGAGTGGATCAAGGCGGGCGACCTTGAGCCCGGCATGAAGCTGCGCACGGCGTCTGGCGAGAGTGTCGAGCTGACGGCGATCCGACTGTTCGAGGAACGACAGCGGACACACGACCTCACGGTCACCGGGATCCACGCCTACTACGTCCTGGCGGGCCGCACGCCACTGCTGGTGCACAACTGCGACGGCACGGCGACGGTGCGCTGGGACCCGGACATGGAGCACGCGACGATCAGGGTGGAGCCCGACGGCGGCAAGGCGGTGGAGACGGAGCAGGTGGTGAACGGCTGGGGCGGACCTCCGGAGAGCCCCAACGGCTACCCCACCAGCGCTGCTGTCGCCGAGCCCCTGGGGCCGAACACGATCGAGCGCACGTTCCGGCTGCCCAACGTCCGAGCGGCGTTGAAGGCTCAGGAGGACTCCATCGGCGCGGACCTCGACGCCTACGACGGAATCCACAACAGTTGCGTCACATACTGCGTGGGCATCCTCAGAGCCGGCGGCGTGGACATTCCTCCGGGCGCGCGAGGCATGCTGGCCTTGAAGAAGACACTGGGATAGGGAGCGTCTTGACCGAGGAACAAGAGCACCGTAACGCGGTTCTCGCCGAGATCCTGCTGAGCAGGAAGGTAGGGGTGGCGCATACGCGGCTGGTCGGCGACCTCATCTCCGTGCAGGCCCAGCTCAGCATGGGCATGCAGGGGCGGGCCGGACTCTCATTGGACGCGCGTGTCGGGATCGTGGAGGCTGTCCTGCCGCTGGAGGAGGCGTATCACTCCGCCTGGCGGGCGGTGGCCGCCGCTCCGGACATCGAACGGCGTGTTCCTGAGCTGCGCAGGCTTCAGGCCTCGCTGACGGACGCGGTGGAGGGAGTCGTCGCGGTCGCCCGGCTGCACGGCATCCAGGCGGAACCTCGCCGATTGGACGCCGGCGAGGGGTAGGACTGGTCGGCAGAAGATGAGACGGGGCCCGGTTTGACCCCTCAAGCCGGGCCCCGTAACCTTGACCGTCGGCGTGTCGCCAGATGCGTCTCATCCCCGTAAACCTCTTCCTCCCGGGAACGGGCCCGCACGGGCCGTGGCCGGGAGAGGCCGTTCGCGCGTGTCGCGGGGCGGCTGGACTGCGGGGATGCCGTTCCGAGCGAGAGAGTGAGATCCGCGTGTACGCCATCGTGCGCAGCGGTGGTCGCCAGCACAAGGTTGCTGTCGGCGACATCGTTGAGGTTGACAAGATTTCCACTGCCAAGGTTGGCGACACGGTCGAGCTCTCGACCCTGCTCGTTGTCGACGGCGACGCTGTGACCAGCGACCCGTGGGTGCTGGCCGGCATCAAGGTCCAGGCCGAGGTCGTGGACCACCACAAGGGCCAGAAGATCGACATTCTGCGCTACAAGAACAAGACCGGCTACCGCCGTCGGCAGGGCCACCGCCAGCAGTACACGGCGATCAAGGTCACGTCGATCCCCGCGGCTGCGAAGTAAGGGACTGAGGAGACATGGCACACAAGAAGGGCGCATCGTCCACCCGGAACGGTCGCGACTCCAATGCCCAGCGGCTCGGCGTGAAGCGCTTCGGCGGTCAGGTCGTCAACGCGGGTGAGATCCTGGTCCGCCAGCGCGGCACCCACTTCCACCCGGGCGCCGGCGTCGGCCGTGGCGGCGACGACACGCTGTTCGCGCTGCAGGCCGGTGCGGTGGAGTTCGGCACCAGCCGTGGCCGCAAGGTCGTGAACATCGTTCCGGTCGCCTGATCGGAATTCTTCGCGAGGCGGACCTCACTTCCCCGGCGGGAAGGCGGGTCCGCCTTTCGCGTGTTACGCAGTAACCACATCCGTACATTTGCGCAGTGCTGGAGGCACACACCATGACCACCTTCGTGGACCGCGTCGAACTGCACGTCGCCGCGGGTAACGGAGGCCACGGCTGTGCCTCCGTGCACCGTGAGAAGTTCAAGCCGCTGGGCGGCCCGGACGGCGGCAACGGCGGGCGCGGCGGCGACGTGATCCTCACCGTCGACCAGTCCGTCACGACGCTGCTCGAGTACCACCACTCCCCGCACCGCAAGGCCACCAACGGCAAGCCCGGCGAGGGCGGCAACCGCTCCGGCAAGGACGGCGAGGACCTGGTGCTGGCGGTGCCGGACGGCACGGTGGTCCTGGACAAGCAGGGCAACGTGCTCGCCGACCTGGTCGGCCACGGCACCTCGTTCATCGCCGCGCAGGGCGGCCGGGGCGGCCTGGGCAACGCGGCGCTGGCCTCCGCCCGGCGCAAGGCGCCCGGCTTCGCGCTGCTGGGCGAGCCGGGGGACCTCCAGGACATCGTCCTGGAGCTGAAGACCGTCGCCGACGTGGCGCTGGTCGGCTACCCGAGTGCCGGAAAGTCCTCTCTGATCTCCGTCCTCTCCGCCGCCAAGCCGAAGATCGCCGACTACCCGTTCACCACCCTGGTGCCCAACCTGGGCGTGGTGACGGCCGGTTCGACCGTCTACACCATCGCCGACGTGCCCGGACTCATTCCGGGCGCCAGCCGGGGCAAGGGCCTGGGACTGGAGTTCCTGCGCCACGTGGAGCGGTGCAGCGTACTCGTGCACGTGCTGGACACGGCGACCCTGGAGTCCGACCGCGACCCGGTCTCCGACCTCGACGTCATCGAGGAGGAGCTGCGGCAGTACGGCGGTCTCGACAACCGCCCGCGCATCGTGGTCCTGAACAAGATCGACGTGCCCGACGGCAAGGACCTCGCCGAGATGGTCCGGCCCGATCTCCAGGCCCGCGGCTACCGCGTCTTCGAGGTGTCGGCGGTGGCGCGCACGGGACTCAAGGAGCTGTCCTACGCGCTCGCCGAACTGGTCGCGAACGCGCGTGCCGCACGTCCGAAGGAGGAGGCGACCCGGATCGTCATCTGCCCGAAGGCGGTGGACGACGCCGGCTTCACCGCCGTCCGCGAGGACGACGGCCTCTTCCGTGTCCGTGGCGAGAAGCCCGAACGCTGGGTGCGCCAGACCGACTTCAACAACGACGAGGCGGTCGGTTACCTCGCCGACCGGCTCAACCGCCTCGGTGTCGAGGAGGCGTTGATGAAGGCGGGCGCCCGGTCCGGCGACGGCGTCGCCATCGGACCCGAGGACAACGCGGTCGTCTTCGACTGGGAGCCGTCGGTCACGGCGGGCGCGGAGATGCTGGGGCGCCGTGGCGAGGACCACCGCTTCGAGGCGCCGCGTCCGGCCGCCCAGCGGCGCCGGAACCGGCAGGCCGAGCGGGACGAGGCGGAGCAGGGGTACGAAGGGTTCGACCCCTTCGCCTCGTAGACCGGCTTCACGGTGCCGGCGCCGGTCGTTCCACCGGCTCCGGCTCCGGCAGCGGCCATGCCATCGCCGACAGGTCGACCCAGCCCGGCAGGGCCTCCAAGCGGGGCAGTGACAGGGCCAGCACGCCGCCCCGCGAGATCTGCAGGGTGGCCACGTTGACCGTGGACGCCGGCAGGGTCTGCAGCAGAGCGACACCGCGGTGGGTGCGGGCCGGGCTCACCGCCGTGTCCAGCACCGCGCTGACGGGCGTCGTACTGGAGGTCCATCGGGATCCGAAGCCGCCGCCGTCGGCGGGGGCGATCGAGCCCGTGAGTTCGACCCGGTCGCCGTTCAGCCGGTAGCGGGGCGGGTCGCCGTGAGCGGCGACGGCCGGATTCAGCGGCAGCTCCCGCCATACGCGGTCGGCCGGCCGAGCGCCCTCGGGCAGCAGGGGCCAGGGGTCCGCGAGCCACTCGCCGAGCCTGCCCGACTTCGCCGCCGCCTGTAGCGCCGCGTCCCTGCGGCCGGTGACGAACTCCCGCAGTACGTCGTCGCGGATGCCCTCGTAGAGCCTGCCCACGTCGGGCAGGAGTGCCGCGACGTCGAGTTCCGGCGGCGCCTCGGAGAGCCTTCTGAGGAAGCCGAGATAGGTGAAGGCGGCGTACCGCTCCATCAACCGCCGCACCCCGGGTCCGTGGCGCGTGCCCACGTCGAGCAGGTGCAGGTTGAGGTCGAGGTGGTCGCGGTAGTTGCCCGCGTTGGCCCGCAGGGAGTCCATGATCGAGGAACCGTCGCCGCGCTGCCGGTAGAGGTAGACGGAGCGGTCCAGCAGGTTGACGCGGCGCGCGGACAGCAGCGCCGGAACGCTGAACCAGGCGTCCTCGAACAGCACGCCCTCCGGGAAGGACGCCCGGATACGCCGCAGGAACGGCACGGAGAACAGCTTGTTCCACACGCTCGCCGAGAACACCAGGTCCGGGTACTCGGTGATGTCCTCGACGCACCGGCCGCCGTCTCCGAAGTACCGCTTCCAGCGGCCGTAGGGGCGCAGCGGGACATTGGTGAAGTCGGCGACGACCATGTCGGCGTCGTTGCCGCGGGCCGAGGCCAGCATCGCGGACAGCCCGTCGGGCACCATCACGTCGTCCGCGTCGGCGAAGGCGACGTGGGCGGCGCGGACCTCGCGCAGCCCGCGGTTGCGGGCCGCCCCGGGGCCCGCGTTGGACTGGGTGATCAGCTCGGCCTGCGGATGGCGGTCGGCGAACGCGGCGAGCAGCTCGCGGGTGCCGTCGGTCGATCCGTCGTCGACGAGGATCACCTGGGTCCGGTCGAACCCGTCGAGGGCGGCGACCGAGTCCAGGAAGCGGGGCACGTGCCCGGCCACGTCGAAGCAGGGCACGACGAGCGCGGCGTCGTACGAGGACTGGTCCGTCACCGAGGGCTCCAGTGCTGGGGGAGGGGCGATGCCTGCGGGCGCGCGGCCGGGAAAAACGCCGATGCCGGTCTCCGACGTGCTCAGGAGACCGGCATCGCGGTGGGTCGCGTGCGAGAGTCAGCTCTTGACGGGGACGGACGCGGTGACCGGCTCCGCTACCGCTGTGGCGGCCGCGGCGGTACGGCGGTACGAGTCCATGGCGTTCTCGAAGTCGCGGGTCGAGAGCATCAGCTTGTAGATGATGGCGAGTTCGAAGAGCACCAGCAGGACACCGGCCCCGATCGTCACGCCCATGATCGCCCCGGCGAGCGGGCCGATGATGAACACCGCCATCTGGAACTCGATGCCGCTGACCAGGTGGGTGCGGATGCGGTGGCTGATCAGGAGGTCGCGGATGCGGTTGTAGCGCGTGAACCGGCGCACGAACGACTGCTGCGTGACCACCCCGAGGGCGGGGGCCGCGGGCTCCTCGGCGCGCTGGTCGGCCGCGCTCTCCTCCTCGCCGGCCTCCACGGCCTCGTCCTTCGCCTCGGCGGTGATGCGCGCGGCCGCGGCGACGCGGGGCGCGGGCGCCTGGGTCACCTCGGCGACCTCGGCCGCGGCCTGCTGGAGCTTGGTCCGCATGCCCTGACGGACCTTGTAGATCTGCAGGGCGTCGATGTACCGGAGCATGTCCAGGAAGACGACGGCCAGCGCCAGCCAGATGTACGCGACGTTGCCGGTCTGGTGGTACTGACCGCCCATGAGGGCGACGGCGCAGACGAGGACCCGGATGCGGTCGAAGACGTAGTCCAGCCAGGCGCCGAACTCGGATCCGTTGCCGGTGAGCCGGGCGAGCTTCCCGTCCATGCAGTCCAGGATGAAGCTGCAGTGGTACACGACCGCGCCGACGATCAGCCAGAGCCACCCGCCCTGGGCGAAGCAGGCGGCCGCTCCGAGGCCGAGTACGAGCGCGGCCCAGGTGATCTGGTTCGGAGTGACCCTGGTCCACTTGGCGGTCCACCGGACCAGGGGCGTGGCCACCGGGTCGACGAGCAGAACGGTCCACCAGGCGTCCCGCTTCTTCTCAGTGCGGCGGCGCACTTCGGCGAGCGGAGGTATGTCCATGGTCGGCAGGAAGCCCTTTCGGGGTGGCCCTCGGCGAGGCACCGAGGAGCGCGCGGAGTGGTCGGACGTGCCACACGAGGCGGCCGGGGCATGCCGGTGCGCCTTACGTCAAAGGACGTTGGTTTTACCACGGTAATCCAACAGTCAAATGCCATCGTAGGGTGGCCCGGGCGCGGCCAACCATACGCCGTTCGCCAAGGCTTAAGGCAATGCTTGGGTGGCGGTGGTTGCCCCGTTCATCCGAAGCTGTGTCAAGAATCACATGGGGCCGGGACATAAGGTGGATGGTGTCTGAATCGTCCCTGATTGGGAACAGGCTGGACGCGCGGGTTAGGCTAATCTGCTCATGAGTCAGCCGCTTCCTTGTGCCACTTGGCTTTTGCCGCCTGGCGCGCCTCCGTGGCGGAGTTCCTCCCGGAGCCCCCTTGCCGTGCGAGCCGAGGTTTCGGCGCCTTCCGGGCCAGTGCCGACGCGAGGGCGTTTGGCGTGGGAGCTGTGATCTCCGACTTTTCAGTCCTTGGCAATGGAGGCGTGATGTTCCCGCGCGTGGACGCTGCACCTGGCATCACCGTCGTCGTCCCCGCGTACAACGCCGCGGCGACCCTCGGCAGAGCCCTCGACTCCCTGGTGGTGCAGACGTGCCAGGACTTCGAGGCCGTGGTCGTCGACGACGCGTCCCAAGATGGTAGCCGGGCCGTCGCGGAGAGTTACGCGGACCGAATTCCGCGGCTGCGGGTCATATCCCGGCAGACCAACAGCGGGGGCGTGGGAGCACCCCGCAATGACGGAATTCGCGCGGCACGCGGCGAATACGTGATGTTCCTGGACTCCGACGACGAACTGCCGGTCAAGGCGTGCGAACTGCTGCTGGAGTCGGCCCGGAACACAGGTGCCGACATCACCGCCGGGCGCGCCCTCCGGATCAACCTGCAGCGTGACACGACGCAGGTGTGGCAGCCCATGCTCTACGGCGTCGACCGGACCGTGGACGGCATCCGGAGCTGGCCGGAGCTGATCAACGACCCCATCGCCGCCGCGAAGTTGTACCGGCGGGACTTCCTGCTCGAGAACGAGATCTTCTTCCCCGAGGGAGTCTTCTACGAGGACACCTTCTTCTCGGCCAAGTCCTGCACCCTCGCCTCCGGTATCTCCGTCCTCGCCGAACCGGTCTACCGGTGGGTCTGGGAGGACCCGCAGGACGGCAGCGCCTCGATCACCAACCGGCGCGGGGAGATCCGCAGCATTTCCGACCGGGTGGCGGTGCACCGGCTGGCGGACGAGTTCCTGCGCGATGCGGGCGCCGAGGACATCAAGGTCTACAAGGACGCCCGCTTCATCAGCCACGACATCCGGCTGTACGCGAAGGAACTCCGTGCCGGCGACGAGCGGTTCCGCACCGCCTTCCTGGACATCGTCTCGGAGTACCTGACCGAGATCGACGAGCGGGCCTACCCGCTGAGCGGGCCGCTGGACCGGGTGCGCGCCTTCTACCTCCGGAACCGGCTGGTGGACGAGGCCCTCACGGTCGCCGACTTCGAGCAGCGCCGGGGCGTCGTCTCCACCGACCTGGTGCGCCGCGGAGACCGCGTGTACTGGTCGGCACGCCATGCCGACCTGCCGGGGGCGGACGAGTTCCTCGACGTGACCGAACTCGGCCTGCAGGACGAGTCGTTCGAGAACTGCAAGCTGTTCAACCGGGTCACCTCCCTCGCCGTCGACGGCACGACGGTCACGCTCGGGGGCGAGATCCTCAACCAGTTCCAGCGCATCGGAACCGGCGACGAGGTACGGCTGGCGCTGCACGTACGGGCCAAGGACACCGGTGAGCGGACCGTCGTGGAGGTGCCGGACGTCCGGGTGGACGGGTCCCGGATCTCCTACCAGGTCTCGTTCGACCTGGGTTCGGCCGCCGCCGTGCTCTCCTCGCGGAGCCTGGTCAACCTCAACATGCAGGTCCTGTGGAAGGGCCGCAAGCACACCACCGCCCTCTGCGTCCGCGGCAGCGACCTGGCACCACTCGGTCGCGTGCTGGAGCCCTCCGGTCTGTGGCCGGACATCACGGGCAGCGGCAACCTCGTGTGGCGTCCGGCCGAACCGGCCGACGCCAGGGGGGCGACGCGCAAGGCGCCGGACGCCGGGCACTGGCTGTGGTGGCAGGGGCGCGAGCTGCCGGCGAACGCCGCGGAGCCCGCGGAACCCGCCGCGACCGTCGTGGTGTTCTGCGCCGGATACGGCGACGACGCGCTGCGGGCCGCCCTGAACTCCCTGGCCTGCCAAGAGGAGTTCGGCCGTACCCGGGTGCTCCTGGTCACCGCCGGGACCGGTACGGACGCGCCCGCCGCGGTCGAGTTCGCCGACCGCTACGGCAACGCGAGTCTCGTCCGCACCCCGGACGGCCGCGACGCCCGGGCCTCCCGGCAGGCGGTCCTCGACCGACTGGCGGGTCCGTACGCGGCCTTCATGGACGGATCCGGTGTCCTGGCCGAAGGCGCGCTGGCCGGGCTGCTCGCCGCGACCGCGGACGACGCCGACGTCGTGGTCGGGGACACCTGGCAGGCCTCCGAGGCGCTACGCGAGGCCGACGTGTTCCTGCGCGAGTGCTTCGAGGCCGGCGACCGGACCGTCGACGGCCTCGCCGGCGCCCCCGACCTGCTCTTCGCCGCGTCGCCCGGCGGCAAGCTGTTCCGCTGCGACCTGCTGCGCGAGTGCGGCTTCCACGTCGGGGACGGCTGGGACATCGAGCACATCACCCCCGTGGCCACCGCTCTGCTGAGGGCCCGCCGCATCCGCGTGACCGCGGCGCTGGTCTACGGAGTCACCGACGACGCCCGCTCCGGACTCCCCGCCCGTGACCGGCGGGAGACCGCACGGAACCTGCTGGCCCTGCACCAGTCGCTGCTGGACGCCCATGCGACGGCGGGCCCGGAGCGGCGGGCCGCGCTCCAGCGCTTCGTGGCGGGCAGCTTCCACCCGTACCTGGTCGGCATGCCCAAGATGATGGTCGGCGAGGAGCTCGAAGCCCTCTACCCGAAGCTGCGGACCCTCTACCGGGACATCCCGGACGACGTCGTCCTGGACTGCGCCGGTCCGAACGCCTCCCTCCGCACGCATCACGCCGTGAAGGCGGGCAACGCCGCGCTCTTCACCCGTCCGTTCGAGGAGCCCCGTTTCCTGCCGGAGCTGTCGGTCGCCGGCCCGGTTCTCTTCCGCAGGACCGAGGGCGACGTGGACGACTCCACGCTGCTGCGCGTCATAACCCGGTCGGCCCAGGCGGAGTCCGTCCGTCCCGTCGACGGCGCATTGCGCGTCGAGGGGTTCCTGACCCTTGGCGACGTCGACATCTCCGAGGACTTCGGCAACCGGCTGGAGCTCGTGTTCAGCGCGCCCGGCGGCCGGGAGCACACCGTACCGGCGCGGCAGGTGTACCGCCGCGACCGCTGGCACGTCCGCAAGCAGCAGGACCTGCACAGCGGCTGGCGGGCCGACCTCGGCCGCGACGAGCTGGCTGCCCTGCACGGCGGCGCGTACTCCCTCGCGGTCCGGCTGCACGGCCCCGGCGGCTTCGTCGACATCCCGGTGACCGCCCGCCCCGCGTTCCACCGCTTCAAGGGCGTGGACCGCATCGGCGCCTTCCGCTACGAGGTGTCGGCGGACACGGAGAACGTGGCCCACGTGCGAGTGGCCCGGCGGCGCTCGGCGGCGGGCGTCGCCGACCGGATGCGGCGCCTGGGCCGTGAGACGGGCCGGATCGTCACCCGGCAGCCGGGCTGGCTGCTGCGGCTGCTCTACTGGCTCACCCGCCCCGTGCTCGCCCGCCGCGACATCTGGATCGTCGGCGAGCGCCACGACACCGCGCAGGACAACGGCCACCACTTCTTCCGGTGGATGCGTCAGAACCACCCCAGGCGCAACGTCTACTACGTCATCGACGCGAAGGCGGCCGATCGCGCGAAGGTCCAGGACTGCGGCAACATCCTCGCGCTCGGCTCGCTCAAGCACCGGCTCTACCTGCTCAACGCGACCCGGCTGATATCGCCGTACGACCTCGAGGCCTACCTCGCGCCGCCCAGCATGGGCAAGCTCAACTACCTGCGCATCTTCGGCGACCTGCTGAAGTACCGCCGGGTGTTCCTTCAGCACGGCGTGACGTACAACGACGTCTCGCAGTCCGCGCACCGTCAGTCCACGAGCGTCGACCTGTTCGTGGCCGTGTCCGAGGACGAGGCCGCCTACATCCGCGAGGAGATGGGCTACCGCCCCGACGAGGTCCAGGCCCTGGGCTTCCCCCGGTTCGACAAGCTTCAGCCCGTCGAGGGCCGGCCCACCGTGCTGCTCATGCCGACGTGGCGACGCGACATCGTGGTCCCGTCGTACAACCGCAGGCGCCGGCCGCGCGTCCAGTTCCCGGCCTCGGAGTACTTCCGGTTCTTCTCCCGGCTGCTGGAGGACGAACGGCTGCGGGCCGGGCTGGAACGCTCCGGCGTCCGGCTGGAGTTCTACCCGCACTACGAGATCCGTCCGTACCTGCGCCACTTCAAGGTCGACCACCTCAACATCACCGTCGCGGACCAGACCAAGCGGGGTGTGCAGGAGGCGATGAAGGAGTGCTCGCTCCTCGTCACCGACTACTCGTCCGTCTTCTTCGACGTGGCCTACATGGGCAAGCCCCTCGTCTACGTGCCCTTCGACGAGGACGACTTCTACGGCCAGCACTACCGCCGCGGCTACTTCGACCTGACCCACGACGGGTTCGGGCCGGTGTGCCGGACGGTGGAGGACGCCGTCGACGAGATCGTCGCGGCGATCGACCGCGGCTTCTCGGTCGGCGAACCGTACGCTCAGCGCGTCGAAGACTTCTTCGGTCAGCGCGACACGGAGAACTGCGCACGTGTCTTCCGGGCCATCGACGGTCTGGACGGGCGGCACGACGGAAAGGGATGACCCAAGCATGTGGATGATCACGGGCGGTGCCGGTTTCATCGGGGCGCACGTCGTGCGCGCGATGACCGAGGGCGGCCGGAAGGTCATGGTCTACGACGATCTGTCGACCGGCAGCCGGGACCGGGTACCCGCCGGGGTGCCCCTGGTGGTCGGCAGCGTCCTCGACCGGCCCCGGCTGGAGACGGCGATCCGCGAGCACGGCGTGACCGGCGTCGTGCACATCGCCGCCAAGAAGCAGGTCGGCGAGTCCGTGGAACGGCCCCTGTACTACTACCGGGAGAACGTCACCGGCCTGCAGACCCTGCTGGAGGCGATGACCGGGACCGGCGTCGAACGGCTGGTCTTCTCCTCCTCCGCGGCCGTGTACGGCATGCCGGACGTCGACCTGGTCACCGAGGAGACCGAGTGCGTCCCGATGAGCCCGTACGGCGAGAGCAAGCTCATCGGTGAGTGGCTGATCAACGCCGCCGCCCGGGCCCACGGCATCCGCAGCGCGTCCCTGCGCTACTTCAACGTCGCCGGTGCCGCGTCCCCGGAGCTGTCCGACTCCGGCGTGTTCAACCTGATCCCGATGGTCTTCGAACGCCTTGAGGCCGGCGAGGCTCCGCGGATCTTCGGCGACGACTACGCCACGCCCGACGGCACCTGTGTCCGCGACTACATCCACGTCCAGGACATCGCCTCCGCCCACCTGGCCGCCGCCACACGTCTGGAGACGGCGCCGGCGGGCACCGCTCTGACGCTCAACATCGGGCGGGGTGAGGGAAGTTCCGTCCAGGAGATGGTCGACCGCATCCTGAAGGTCACCGGCCGGGAGGGCACGGTCCCGGAGGTCACCGAACGCCGTCCCGGGGACCCGGCCCGCGTCGTCGCCTCCGCCGACCGCGTCCGCGAGGAACTCGGCTGGTCCGCCCGCCACGGCCTGGACGACATGATCGAGTCCGCCTGGCAGGGCTGGCGCCACCGCCACCGCCACCGCCACCGCCACGGCTGAGGACCGGACCCGGGGGAGGACCGCGCCCGGCGGCCTCCTCCGGCAGACGTGCCGTCAGGCCCGCAGGCCGCCCTTGTCTCCCCCCACCACACGGCTTCGGTATCTCTGTAGGCACCGCCCACACCTACGCGACAGCCGTCACTGATTCCCGGCCACAGGCATCGGGCGGGACGCCTCCAAGATCCAGGTGCGGGTCAAGAGCACGCCGCACCCGTGGGAACACACGGCGTGCCCGCCGCGCCACGGACGGCAGTCCGCAGGCTGGACCGACACACGCCGCCCGGTGCCCTTCGCGTAGATTGCCGTGCGAGGCGTCCGGACGTGGACGAGGTGAGGAGAGGGCACGGTGGCAAGGGCAAGGCAAGCCGTGTGCGAGGCCCGCAGGATCGTCGTCAAGGTGGGTTCCTCGTCGCTGACCACCGCGTCGGGCGGCCTTGACGCCGACCGCGTGGACGCGCTCGTGGACGTTCTCGGCAAGAGCCTCAAGGAGGGCGGTGCCCGCACGGCCCCGGCCGAGGGCGGCGGGGGACGCGCGGGCGCGGGACAGAAGGAGATCGTCCTCGTCTCCTCCGGTGCCATCGCCGCCGGCCTCGCCCCGCTGGGCCTGCGCCGCCGCCCCCGCGACCTCGCCCGCCAGCAGGCCGCGGCCAGCGTCGGCCAGGGCCTGCTCGTGGCCCGCTACACCGCCTCCTTCGCCCGCTACGGCATCCGCGTCGGCCAGGTCCTGCTGACCGGCGACGACACCAGCCGCCGCGCCCACCACCGCAACGCCTCCCGCACCCTCGACAAGCTGCTCGCGATGGGCGCCCTCCCGGTGGTCAACGAGAACGACACCGTCGCCACCGACGAGATCCGCTTCGGTGACAACGACCGGCTCGCCGCGCTCGTCGCCCACCTGGTCCGCGCCGACCTGCTGGTGCTGCTGTCCGACGTGGACGGGCTCTACGACGGCGACCCGAGCAGGCCGGGCACGTCCCGGCTGGCGGAGGTCCGGGGCTCCGGCGACCTGGCGGGCATCGAGATCGGCAGCGCCGGCAAGGCCGGCGTCGGCACCGGTGGCATGGTCACCAAGGTGGAGGCGGCCCGGATCGCGGCCGCCGCCGGCATCCCCGTGGTGCTCACCAGCGCCGTCCACGCCGCCGACGCCCTGTCCGGCGGCGACACCGGCACCTACTTCCACCCCACCGGCAAGCGCTCCGCCGACCGGCTGCTGTGGTTGCAGCACGCCTCCACCCCGCAGGGGTCGCTCACCCTCGACGACGGTGCGGTCCGCGCGATCGTGGAGGGCCGCAAGTCGCTGCTGCCGGCCGGGATCGCCGCCGTGGAGGGCGAGTTCACCGCCGGTGACCCGGTCGAGCTGCGCGACGGCGCGGGGCGCGCGGTGGCCCGCGGCCTCGTCAACTTCGATGCCAGGGAGATCCCCCGGCTGATCGGCCACTCCACCCGCGAACTCGCCCGCGAGCTGGGACCGGCGTACGAACGCGAGGTCGTACACAGGGACGACCTGGTGCTCCTGGAGCCGTAATGCGCCGAAACGTCCGACCGGCCGGGGGCCGAAGGTGGGGGACGTTCCGTAAAACCGCCCCATGGAGCCGTGCGGCCTGTTCCACTTTGAGGCAGTGACGCATTCCGCATGAGCGGGACCAGCGATGCGAGTGAGCGCTGTGTGAAGGAGGACGTCGTGAGACGAGTGCGCCCTGGGGCGGCGGCGTCCCGCGGTGGCCTGACGAGCGTGGCGGCCGGAGCCGGCTACGAGGAGCCGCGGGATCTGCCCCGGCTGTGGCACGTCACGCTCAGCGTCTCCGGTGCCCAGGCCCCGCTGAAGGAGGTGCGGCGCGGCCTCGAGCAGCTCGCTCACGACCACCCCTTCCTGCTGACCAGCCGGTACGCGGGCGACCACGCCGAGATCCGCTACTGGGAGGAGGCCCGCGACCTCCACGACGCGGCCGCCGTCGCCCTGCGCCTGTGGGGTGAGCACCGGCAGAGCGCCCGGCTGCCGCCCTGGGAGATCGTCGGCCTCGAGGTCATCGACCGCGAGACCTATCACCAGCGCCTCGCCGAGGGGTACGGAGCGCCGCCGGCGACACCGGTCGGAGTACACCCCTTTTGACCCCGTCTCGCGGTGTGGGATGACCGGTGTCCGCCCCTCGTGGCGCACTACCCTTCCCTCATGACCACGCTCTCGCCGTACGACTCGATGTCCCCGGTCACCCAGGCCGCGTACCGCGCCAAGGCCGCCGCCGCCGACCTCGCGCCGCTGCCGCGGGTGGCGAAGGACGACGCCCTGCTGGCCGTCGCGGACGCCCTGGAGGTCCGTACCGGCGAGATCCTCGAGGCCAACGCCAAGGACGTCGCCAAGGCCCGCGAGGCCGGCACGAGCGACGCCATCGTCGACCGGCTCACGCTCACCCCCGAGCGGGTCCGCGCCATCGCCGCCGACGTGCGGGACGTGGCGGCGCTGCCCGACCCGGTCGGCGAGGTCGTCCGCGGCAACACGCTGCCGAACGGGCTCGACCTGCGGCAGGTCCGCGTCCCGCTCGGCGTGGTCGGCATCATCTACGAGGCCCGCCCGAACGTCACCGTGGACGCCGCCGCCCTCTGCCTGAAGTCGGGCAACGCGGTGCTGCTGCGCGGCTCGGCCTCCGCCTACGAGTCGAACACCGCCCTGGTCCGGGTCATCCGCGACGCCGTGGGCGGGGCGGGCCTGCCCGCCGACGCCGTGCAGCTGGTGCCCGGCGAGAGCCGCGAGAGCGTGCGCGAGCTGATGCGCGCCCGTGGCCTGGTCGACGTGCTGATCCCGCGCGGCGGCGCCTCGCTGATCCGGACGGTGGTGAACGAGTCCACGGTCCCGGTGATCGAGACCGGCACCGGCAACTGCCACGTCTACGTCGACGCGCAGGCCGACGTGGACACGGCCGTCGACATCCTGATCAACTCCAAGGCGCAGCGGCCCAGCGTCTGCAACGCCGCCGAGACGCTGCTGGTCCACCAGGACATCGCCGCCGAGTTCCTGCCGCGCGCCCTGGACGCGCTCGCCGAGGCCGGGGTCACCGTCCACGCCGACGAGCGGGTCATGGCCCACGCCAAGGACTCCCGGGCCACGGTCGTCGAGGCCACCCCGGAGGACTGGGAGACCGAGTACCTGTCGTACGACATCGCCGCCGCCGTGGTCGACTCCCTGGACCGGGCCGTCGAGCACATCCGGCTGTGGAGCTCGGGGCACACCGAGGCGATCGTCACCACCTCGCAGCAGGCCGCCCGCCGCTTCACCCAGCTGGTCGACTCCACGACCGTCGCCGTCAACGCCTCCACCCGCTTCACCGACGGCGGCCAGTTCGGCTTCGGCGCCGAGATCGGCATCTCCACCCAGAAGCTGCACGCCCGCGGCCCGATGGGGCTGCCGGAGCTGACCAGCACGAAGTACATCCTCACGGGGGACGGGCACACCCGGCGCTGACGCCGCCCGGCCCATGGCGGGGCGTCTCAGCAGTCGGATGAATTTCCATACCGTCTGCCCAAATTGACCCCTCAGGTCTACTCTGGATCCGTGCCGGAGGACGTGGGGGGCACGCCGTTCCCTGACGGCTGGGAGCCCGACGACGACCACGACCACGGGGTGTCGGACGAAGAGTTCGCCTCCGTGGTCTTCGACGAGGCCTTCGTGCGCTCGGCCGTGATCCACGAGCCGACCGCCGTCGAACGCCTCCTGGCCGCCGCGCAGGCCAGAGCCGAGGCCTCCGAGGCGGAGGCCCGCCGCGCCCACGCCAGAGGCGAGCGCTACGAGGACGGGTACGGACCCGGCCTCGGCCCCGACCACCCCTACGGCGACCTGGACGACCCCGACGTCCTCGAAGGCCGCCACGGCGCCCCGGGGACCTTCGGCAAGCACGTCCGCTGGCACCGCCCCGTCGCCTGGGTGCTCGCCCTCGTCATGGGCATCGGCATGGTCGCCCTGGCCTTCGCGGCGGTCTACCGGGGCGGCTCCTCGGGCACCCGGGAGCAGGCCCCGCCGCCCGCCTCGACCGGCCTGGAGCAGGGCAGCGCCGCGGCGCCCTCCGCGTCCGCCGACTACTCCCAGCCACCCGTCCCCGCGGTCCCGCGCACGCCCTGACGGCGGGGCGGCGGTTCTGGTGAGAACCTGTCAGAACTTGTCGCACATCAGGGCGTTTACCAGGGCTTCCGGAGACCTACCCTGAAGATATGGGAGGGCCTGGAGAGCCACCTGAGGGGACACCCGAGGGCGTCCCGGGAGGTGCGGAGGACGAATACCGATCCGTCGTCTTCGACGAGTCGTTCGTCCGGGCTGCCCGCCTCCAGGAGTATTCCGCGCGAGAACGGATGACCGACCACACTCCGGCCGTGCGCCGCCGCCCGCCACTGCGCCGAGGGCTGTCCCGGCAGGCGCTGCTGCTGGTCCTGCTGATCATCGTCGCCTTCGGCACCGCGATCTACATGGGCGTACGGCACCCCTACGAGAGCGCGCAGGCGCAGCGGCCCGTGGAGCCGCTGCGGATGACCGTCATCCCGCTCGCCCCGCAGGGCAAGGTGCCCGGCGCGGCCGACCCCGGGTACCTGTACGCGCACAGCCCGGCCGCTCAGTTCGCCGTCGGCGCGGAGGGCGTACCGCTGCCCGTCGTCCGGCGCACCGCGCACTTCTCCGACAGCCAGGTCGTCGCCGCGCTGACCATCGCGAAGGAGTACATCGTCGCGTCCTCCCTCTACCCGGAGGTGCTCACCAGCGGCCAGACCCGCCCTGTGCGGGTGCTGCTCGACCCCGGTCAGCTCGACCAGTTCGACCAGAGCTTCGACCGCCCCGCCGCCGACGGCCGGCACGCGCCCACCGGCTGGCTCGTCCGCTTCGACCCGGCCCGGGCCGAGCTGGCCGACCGCGAGATACGGGTGCAGGGCAGCCTCCAGGCCGCCGAGACCGACTCGTCCACCCTGGAGGTCGGCGCGGACCACACCTTCGTCTACGCGCTGAAGCCGGCCGGCTCCGCGGCGCACGCGCCGGCCTCGCTGTTCACCGTCCGGCGCGAGCTGCAGTTCCGCTTCACCCAGGACGACCTGCGGCTGCACCAGGTCCAGATCGTCGTCTCCTATGTGCAGGCCGGCCCGCTCTCCTGCGCCGGGGACTCCGCGAGGCGCCTCGAGCCGCTGCTGGCAGGCCAGACCGCCAAGGCGGGCAGCCCGCCCGGCACGGACCCGTACGCCATGGACACCGCGGCGGCCCTGTGCGGCTCCCTGGCGCACAGCGCCGAGCCGAAGGTGTGACGCCGCTGCGGGCGGTGGCCACGCGGGACCGGCCCGCGCTCGCCCGGAAGGTCAGTCCTCGTCGCGCGGCGGGGTGTCGGCGGACGGCTGGTCCTTGCCCCGGTCCCTGGGCGGGGCCGATCCCGTGAAGCCTCCGAAGCCGCGCCGCACCCGGTCACCCAGGTCGCCGGCGCCGCCCGCCAGATCGCTGACCAGCTTCATCAGCGGGTCCTTCGAGCTCCTGACGTTGTTGGCGTAGTGGGCCGCCGACTCGCGGAAGGAGTCGGTGACCGAGGTGTCCTTGTCCTCGGTGCGGCGCGGGTAGTGGCCGTCCATGATCCGCTGGTAGTCGCGGGACTCGGCCCACTTCTTCAGCTCGGCCGCCCGCACGGTGGTGAAGGGATGCGAACGCGGCAGCACGTTGAGGATCTTCAGCACGGAGTCGCGCAGGTCGCCCCCGGCCTCGTACTCCTCGGCCTGCTGGAGGAACGCGTCCACGTTCATCTGGTGCAGGTGGTTGCCGCCCGCGATCTTCATCAGGCCACGCATGGACGCCTTCAGGTCCTGGCCGACGAGCAGACCGGCCCGGTCCGCCGACAGCTCGGACTTGCGGAACCACTCGCGCAGCCCGGTGACGATCGCCATGATCGCGAGGTTGCCCAGCGGGATCCAGGCGACCCGGAGGGCCAGGCTCGTCAGGAACAGCAGGATCGTGCGGTACACGGCGTGCCCGGACAGGGCGTGGCCCACCTCGTGGCCGACGACCGCCCGCATCTCCTCCTCGTCGAGCAGCTCGACCAGGCCCGTGGTGACGACGATGATCGGCTCGTCCAGGCCGATGCACATCGCGTTGGGCTGGGGATCCTGGGTCACGTACATCGGCGGGACCTTCTCCAGGTCCAGGATGTAGCAGGCGTCCCGCAGCATGTCGTTCAGGTGTGCGAACTGCTGGTCGGAGACGCGTACGGAGTCGGACAGGAACAGCAGCCGGAGACTGCGCTCGGGCAGCAGGCCGCTGAGGGCCTTGAACACCGTGTCGAAGCCGCTCAGCTTGCGCAGCGCGACCAGGGCGGAGCGGTCGGCAGGGTGTTCGTACGCACGCGAGGAGATCTCCGGGAAGCGCCTGCGCTGCCGGCTCGGCACGTGCTCCTGCGCGTCTTGTTCGCGGCCGTCGTCGGACATGTGGTCCCCCATGTGTGTCAGTGTCCCAATGCGCCCCCGAGGCAGGGCCCAGCCTAGGCGGAGATACCGTGGACGGGCAGTGCAACGAAGGAGTCCACGTCATGGAGCACCACCCCGCAGCCGCCTGGCTCACCGAGGCCGCGAGCGCCGCCGCCCAGCACCAGGGGGCGGGTTACCTGCTCCGGGTCGTCCTGATCGTGATGGTCCTGGGCTGCGTCCTCACCGGCTGGTTCCTCCTCCGCGGCTACAAGCGGAACGACGACTGACGCGGCGGAAAGGTTCCCGAGGGCTCCCGCGGCCGTCGCGCCCGCACCGGCGGGGCCGCGCGGGTGAGGGTGGGGCGCAAGCGCCCGCGGTGCCAACGGTGGAGTCGAGGTGAGCGGTGCGCCGGGGGTTGCTTACGATGGGCCGACATCCTTGTCCCGCTCACTCCCGGATAGGTCCTGCCAAAGATGAGCTACCCCAGCACCGCTGCCCAGTTGGTCAACCTCGCCGAGGCCGAGGGGGGCAACCACGAGAGCCTCAGCCCCTTCCTCACCGGCGGTGGCGCGCTGTTCATCCTGCTGCTCCTGCTGTGGATCACCACGCGTTTCAACCGCGACCGCTGAAGCCCTGTCCGGCCCGTCCCCGGGATCTGGCTCATGGAGTCCTCAGGCCGGGCCGGTAGGGTCTGCACGCATGGGAGAGCAGGACATGCCTACCGGTCCGGCGAGTGACACGGTGAACCCCCTCGAACACGGGCCCGGCGGCGGGCTTTCGGCGTCGGGCAAGCGGCGCCTCGGCGTCATGGGCGGAACGTTCGACCCGATCCACCACGGGCACCTCGTGGCGGCCAGCGAGGTCGCCGCGCAGTTCCACCTGGACGAGGTGGTGTTCGTGCCCACCGGACAGCCCTGGCAGAAGTCCCACCGCCATGTCTCCCCGGCGGAGGACCGCTATCTGATGACGGTCATCGCGACCGCCGAGAACCCGCAGTTCTCCGTGAGCCGCATCGACATCGACCGCGGCGGTCCCACCTATACCGTGGACACCCTGCGCGACCTGCGCGCGCTCAACCCCGACACCGACCTGTTCTTCATCACCGGCGCCGACGCGCTCGGCCAGATCCTCACCTGGCGGGACTCCGAGGAACTGTTCTCCCTCGCGCACTTCATCGGCGTCACCCGGCCCGGCCACCATCTGACCGACCCCGGCCTGCCGGAAGGCGGCGTCTCGCTCGTCGAGGTCCCCGCCCTCGCCATCTCCTCCACGGACTGCCGGGCGAGAGTCGCCAAGGGCGACCCGGTCTGGTATCTGGTGCCTGACGGAGTCGTGCGCTACATCGCCAAACGCCAGCTGTACCGAGGCGAGTAAGCCGAGAGGGGCACCGGTGAACGACCGATACGACGCTGGTCACGGGGGCGACCAGTACGAACTCGTCGGCTACGACGAGTACGGCCGGCCTGTGTACCGGCCGGTCCCCGTCCAGCAGACTCCGCAGCAGGCCTACGACGCGTACGGACAGCAGGGCTACGGCTACGACCCGTACGCGACCGGCGGCCAGCAGCAGCTCGATCCCACGACCTACCAGGGCGGTCACGACGGCGCCTACCAGGGCGCCTACGGCACCGGCTACGACCCCGGCCGGCAGGCGCCCGACCCCTCCAGCCACGGAGCCCCCGGCGCCCACGGCTCCTACGACACATACGGTTCCGGCGCGACGACGGCGCCGTACGACCCGTACGGCCGGGCCGCGACCAGCGGACAGCAGCCCCGGGTCCCCGAGCAGACCGCCCACATCCCGCAGCAGACCGGCCCGGCGGACGCCGACCGGGCGACACAGGGACCCGACCCGGACGGCGCGGACGAACCCGACTACCGCACCGAGCAGTTCGCCTTCGTCGAGGAGCCCAGCGACGACTCCGAGGACGTCATCGACTGGCTGAAGTTCACCGAGAACCGCACCGAGCGCCGCGAGGAGGCCCGCCGCCGCGCCCGCAGCCGCGTCATCGCCCTGACGGTCGTGCTGGCCCTGCTCGCGGCGGGCGGTGTCGGCTACCTCTGGTACGCCGGGAAGCTGCCCGGCCTGTCGTCGTCCGGCTCCGAGACCGGCACCGCGACCGCGACCGGCGCCCAGAAGCGCGACGTGATCGTCGTCCACCTGCACGACACCGAACGGGGCGGCACGTCCACGGCGCTGCTCGTCGGCAACACCACCAGCAAGCAGGGCACCACCGTCCTGCTGCCCAACTCCCTCGCCCTGACGGGCGACGACGGCACCGTCACGACCCTCGCCAAGTCGGTCAAGGGTGACGGCTCCTCGGGCACCCGCGAGCAGCTCGACACGGTCCTCGGCACCGACATCGAGGGCACCTGGCGCCTGGACACCCCATACCTCCAGAACCTCGTCGACCTGGTCGGCAACGTCGACGTCGACACCAACGCCGACGTACCCGACCCGGACGCCAAGAAGAAGGGCGCCTCGCCCCTGGTCCGCAAGGGCAAGGCGCAGACCCTCAGCGGCAACATGGCCGTCGCCTACGCCACCTACCACGCCTCGGGCGAGGAGGAGAACGCCCAGCTCGAACGGTTCGGCCAGGTGATGCAGAGCGTGCTGCGCAAGGTCTCCTCCGACGCCACGGGCGCGACGACGACGGTGCAGACGCTTCAGCAGATCCTCGACCCCTCGCTCACCGACGAGGACCTCGGCACCTTCCTCGCCAAGCTGGCCGAGTTCGCCAAGGGCGGCGACTACACGACGGCGCTGCTGCCGGTGCGGACGGACGGCACGCTGAGCGCGCAGACCAGCGAGAGCGTGGTCAAGGACGTCCTGGGCGGCACCGCGAAGAGCCCCGACCAGTCGTCCGCCGTCCGGGTCTCCGTGCGGAACGCCACCGGCGCCAAGGACAACACCGAGAAGGCCCGGATCGTCCTCCTGGGCGGCGGCTTCACCTTCCTGGAGGGCGGCACCGCGTCCGAGGTCCGCTCGGCGTCCCAGGTCGTCTACGCCGACGCCGCGAACAAGGAGAAGGCCACTGAGGTCGCCAAGACCCTGGGACTGCCCGACAGCGCCGTGACGAAGGGCACGGTCACCTCGAACGCCGACGTCTCGGTCGTCCTCGGTCAGGACTACCGAGGCTCCTCGGAGCAGTGATCCCTCAATTGCGTGGGGTGTCCTCGGCGGTCCGTGAGACCCTTGGTGTCAAGTGACCGCCGAAGGAAAGCCCTGTAGTGACCGCGACCGACCGCTCTCTCGACCTCATCAACACCGCCGCCCAGGCGGCCGCCGACAAACTCGCGCACGACATCATCGCGTATGACGTCAGCGACGTGCTGTCGATCACGGACGCCTTCCTGCTGGCGTCCGCTCCCAGTGACCGCCAGGTCAAGTCGATCGTCGACGAGATCGAGGAGCGGCTGCAGAAGGAACTCGGCGCCAAGCCGGTGCGCCGCGAGGGCGACCGTGAGGCCCGCTGGGTCCTGCTCGACTACGTGGACATCGTCGTGCACGTCCAGCACAGCGAGGAGCGCGTCTTCTACGCCCTGGAGCGGCTGTGGAAGGACTGCCCCGAGCTCGAACTGCCCGCCGACGCCAAGGCCACCCGGGGCAGGGCCGAGGAGCACGCCAAGCAGCAGGCCGCCGAGGAGACGGCGGAGCCCGGCGGTGAGTGGCGGTGAGCGGCACCGCCGAGGGGCCCGGCCGGGCGCCGGGCCGTGGCCGCCGCGTCATCCTGTGGCGCCACGGCCAGACTCCCTGGAACGTGGAACGGCGCTTCCAGGGCAGCACGGACGTCGAGCTGACCGAGACCGGTGTCGGCCAGGCCCGCCGTGCCGCCCGCCTGCTGGCCTCCCTGCGGCCCGACGCGATCGTCTCCTCCGACCTCCTGCGGGCCACCCGCACGGCCGCCGAGCTGGCCGCGCTCACCGGCCTTGAGGTCGCCCGGGACGAGGGCCTGCGCGAGACCTACGCGGGCGTCTGGCAGGGCCTGACGCACGAGGAGATCATCGGCCGGTACGGCGACCAGTACGCCGCGTGGAAGCGCGGTGAGCCGGTGCGCCGCGGCGGCGGCGAACTGGAGACCGAGGTCGCCGACCGCGCCGCCCCCGTCGTGCTCCGGCACGTGGAGAAGGTGCCCGAGGACGGCACGCTCGTCGTGGTCAGCCACGGCGGCACCATCCGCACCACCCTCGGTCGCCTCCTCGGCCTCGACCCCCACCACTGGGAGAGCCTGGGCGGCCTGTCCAACTGCTGCTGGTCGGTCCTCGGCGAGGGCGCCCGCGGCTGGCGGCTGCTGGAGCACAACGCCGGCACCCTGCCCGAGCCCGTCCTCGGCGACGACGACTGAGCCGCCCCGCGGCCCACGGGACCCGGATTTCACTTTCCGGCAGGTCGCAGGCTAAAGTTCTTCTTGTTCGCCCCGCCGAGCGGGGCGAAACACCACGCGGCAGGTTCGCGTGGCGGCAAGGGGCTATAGCTCAGTTGGTAGAGCGCCTGCATGGCATGCAGGAGGTCAGGAGTTCAATTCTCCTTAGCTCCACGGACCGGCACTCGGTTGAGTCGCCGAAGATCGTTCGTCAGGATCCCGTCCCGTTCAGGGGCGGGATTTTCTGTATTCCCGTGAACCGGCTTGAGTCACTTGGGGCTCCGGGGGCGTATACCTCTGCGAGTGCGCCTCGGAGTGCCTGGACGCGCCGGCCCGGACGTCCCCGGTGCAGGCCGTGGCCGTACTGGTACCAAGGCGTCGCTGACCGTATCGGCCCGGCCGTGGCAGAATCAAACGGCCGGAAGGGGGCGCGGCCCGACGGGAGGGAGTAGCGATGCCTGCCTGCATCCTCGAGGAGGTCGATCACCTCCTCGGTGCGGCGTTGATACGAGACACGGTCACCCGCCTCGTCTGCCCCTCCTGCGGCTCCCTCCATGTGGCCCAAGTCCTCGGCGACAACGGGGGGATCTCGTACGTGTGCACGGCCTGCGGCCACAGCTGGAGCTGACCCATGGGTGCACACAGGCGGAAGTGCGACTGGTGCGGCGGCGGCACCCCGATCGTCCGCGACATGGAGCCGATCAACCCCGACTACCAGTACTGGTGCGAGGAGTGCGCGCGGGCGCTGATCATAAAAGGCGACCCGATCGAGACCTACCGCGAACTCGAGGGCGAGCCGATCTACGGCCGGCTCCTGGAGGAGCACTGCACGCTGAAGCGGTTCTATTCGTTCGTGACGGCGTGACGCCGGCCCTGCTCTCGGGGGCCGTGCGGGGTGGAGCGAAACCGATTTGGTGTTCCACCCCCTGGACCGTGTAATGTTGGCGTCGCCGCCGGGGAAACCGGGCGACACGGTCGAATACGCGGCCCAGCCGCGTGGCCACGAGGGGCTATAGCTCAGTTGGTAGAGCGCCTGCATGGCATGCAGGAGGTCAGGAGTTCAATTCTCCTTAGCTCCACAGAAAGTGAGGGCGAGTCATCCACCGGATGACTCGCCCTCGACGTATGTCCGCACGCGTACGCGGCGGCATCGGCAGCGAAGACGCGACGGCGGGTCGCCCCCCTGGGAGGGCGACCCGCCGTCGCGTGCGTTCAGCGGCCCAGAGCGCGGCGGCCGCGGCCCTGGGAGAGGACCGGCAGGTTGCGCGACGGAGCCTGCGAGCGGGTGTCCTCCTCGAGGCGCAGGGCCAGCGCCGGGCAGCGGCGCACGGCGCGCAGGGCCTTGTCCTCCGCGTAGCGCGGAACCTTCGCCTGGGCGACGGTCGGAAAGCCGTCGGCGCCCAGTTCGAAGACCTCCGGGAGGATGTCCGCGCACAGGCCGTGTCCCCGGCACAGCGTCCAGTCGACGTAGATCTTCTGACGGCTGGAGCCGGACTCCTCGGCCTCGCCGCCGCCGGGGACGCCGGTGGGAGCCCTGCCGCCCTCGAAGAGCGGCAGGACGCCCTCCACGGGGCGTCCGCATCCGTTGCCGAGGACGTGCGCGGCCAGGTCGTCGGTGAACGCCTTGATGGTCGATTCCAGGAACATCGCCGAGCCGTCGGGATGCGAGCAGGCGCCGCGCCGCTTGACGTTCTTGGCGACCTGCTTGAGGGCCTCCAGGGCGGCCGGGCCGCCGCCGTTCAGGATGTCCTCCATACCGCGCGCGGCGGCCGGCAGACCGAGGTAGCAGGGACCGCACTGGCCCGCGCTCTCCTCCGCCAGCCACTTCGCCACCTGGAGCGACTCGCCCAGCGGGCAGGTCTCCTGACTGATCGGCAGAATCGCCCCGGCGCCGAGCGAACCGCCCACCGCGTCCAGGGAGTTGCGCGAGACGATCGCCTCGTTGACGGTCGCCGCGTCGATCCACTTGCCGTGGTAGCCGCCGGTCAGCACGCCCTGCGGCACCGGCGGGGCGCCGGCGAGCTGGAGGACGTAGCGCAGCGGCACCCCGGTGGGCGCCTCGACCACCATGGGGCGGGCGACGGCGCCGGAGATGGTCAGCATCACAGTGCCCGGCTCGTCGTACAGGCCGGTGTTGCCGTAGCGCTCCGGGCCGATGCGGGCGGCGATCGCCAGCTGGGCGAAGGTCTCCGCGTTGGACAGCAGGGTGGGTGCGCCGCCCACGCCGTTCTGCGAGGCGCTGGTCTTGCGGCCCGGCGGGATCGCGGGGCCGCCGTCGATGGAACGGATCAGCGACGCGGCCGCGCCCGTGACCATGCGCACCGGGTTGCGCTGCACGCTCGCGCGCAGAGCCGACCTGCGGCTGTTGCTCAGGCCGCGCTCGGCGAGCGCGGCCTCCATGGAGCGCTGGGTGGACTCCCGCGTGACCCCCACGACGAGCGTGCGGGCGCCGAGGGCCTCCGCGACCAGCAGGGCGCCGTCCAGGATGAGGTGCGGGGCACGGTTGATCAGGACCGTGTCCTTGCGGCAGGCCGGCTCGTCCTCGCTGCCGTTGACGACGACCACCGGCCGTACGCCGCGTTTGATCGCCGCCTCGGCGACCGAGCGCAGCTTCCTGTGGAAGGGGAAGCCCGCGCCGCCGCGGCCCTTCAGATTGATGGCCTCGGAGAGCTGCGCGAGCTGCTCGCCGCCCATCGGTTCGAGCGGCCCGTGCACCTTCAGGTGCATGGGCAGATCGAGTCTTTCGACAAGGTCGAAGCCCGACGTGAGCTGGGGAAGCCCGACCACGCGGACTTCGGGGACGTCGGGCAGGGCCTCGTTCACCTGTAGCCTCCGGAAGGCGTGTTCCAAGGTTCGCCCGAACCCGGCGCTCCGTAGGAGGCGCCGGGCGGTGTTTCAGTGGCGGGACCGCTGTTGTACGTGTCGTTCGGGTTGTACGTGCCGTAGGGGGCGTTCGACTCAGCGGTGTCGTACACATCACGTCCGCCGTAGCCGGTGGTGCCCGCGGCCGCGCCCGGATTGTTGTAGGCCGGGATGTTGTACCCCGTGTCGTTCAGCGGGTCGTAGGCCGACGGGGGCGCCTCGCCGACCGGCGGCGGCGAGGGGATCGGCCAGCTGCCCGAGGTGCTGCCGGGGCCGTCCACGCGCGGCGTCGTGCCCGCGGCCTGCGGGTCGAACGGCATGTTCATGCGCGCGGTCTGGTCGGCCGCGAAGGGCTGCCGGTCGCGCGGCGGCGTCGCGACGGCCCGGTAGGCGGCGGCGAAGCCGGGGGTGGGCTCGGGCCCCGCGGCGGACGCCGGGGTGTCGTACAGCGGGGAGGAGGGCCGCGGACCGCGCGGCGCCGGCCTCGTCGCGTCGGCCCGGAGGGGCGTCGCGCCGCGTGCGTTCTCGTAGCCCGGCAGCCCGGACTCGGAGGCCCTGGCCCGGCTCGCGTCCAGGTCGTCCAGCTCCGGCCGCTCGCCGCCGCCCAGGGCCGCCACGAGCCGGTCGGCGAGCCTGCGCTTGACCGGGCGCGGCGCCGCGCGCACGGCCAGGGCCGCCATGACGCCCAGCAGGGACAGGCCGTAGAGGATGAAGAAGATCGGCTTGGCCTCCCGGCCCGCGTACAGGCCGTGGATCAGCGCCGCGCACCAGGCCGGGTAGGCCAGCATGTGCATCGCCCGCCAGCGCGCCGCGACCGGGGCGGGGGTGGCGAAGTTGCTGCGCAGTGCCCCGGTGATGCCCACGAAGATCATCAGCAGGCCGGCCAGGGAGCCGAGGCCGACCAGGCCCTCGATCCCGGTGAGGCCGAGCGAGAACGGGATCAGCGCGGCGATCAGCTGGGTGTGCCCCAGCACGATCTTGGTGGTGATGTGCACCAGGAGGAACGCGATCGAGGCGACCGCGGTGGTCCGGTGCACCGCCTGGCCCACGATCCGCTGGCGCGTGTTGAGGATGATCCGGTCCTGGGCGACCAGGCCCCAGATCACCGAGCAGCTGAGCGAGACGAGGGAGAGCACACCCGCGCCGAAGTTCAGGAACTCGCGGAACTGGCTGCCTCCGGCCAGCACGACCACGGGTATGAGGAGCAGGACGACAGCCGACGCCACCCCATAGGCCGAGCGGCCCGGTTTGGGGAGGGAGCTGTTACTGCGACGAGGGTTCATGGGGGCGACTCCGAGCGGTTCGGGAAAGCGGTCCCGGGCACGAACTCTAAGTGGCTCCAAACCGAGCAGTACGCCGTTTGAGTTATTGCGTTGTTACCAACGGCGCTGCCGGGGCTCGTGTTGTCCCCATAGGATCCATTACGCCGGGTTAAATTTGAACGATGTTCAGTTTTTCTGAACCTTCACAAACGGACCCCCGGTCCCTCGCGGCTCGCCGGGGCCGGCGTCCCGCCCCGCGGACGCCCGTCGCCCCGCACTCGACGGCTGCGGTACCCTGACGCCATGCGTGCCGTACGCCTTCTGCTTAGCGAGCCGCGCTGATCAGTCCCGACCGCCGGACCAATCGGATGGTCGGCATCGGCGCGGCGTCCCCTCCTGTGCGAGGGGATTTTTCGTTTCCGAAAGTCGCAGCCGTGGGCAGAGACGATCGATGGAGCTTTGAGGACCATGAGCGAGACGAACCCCGCTGCCCCCTCCGAGGTGGCAGCGCCGCACCGCTACACGGCCGCCGTGGCGGCCGACATCGAGGCACGCTGGCAGGACTTCTGGGACGCCGACGGCACCTACGCGGCGCCGAACCCCAAGGGTGACCTGGCGGGCGACCCCGGGCTGGTCGCCCGGCCCAAGAAGTTCATCATGGACATGTTCCCGTACCCCTCCGGTGCGGGCCTGCACGTCGGTCACCCGCTCGGGTACATCGCCACCGACGTGTACGCCCGCTTCCAGCGGATGACCGGCCACAACGTCCTGCACACCCTGGGCTTCGACGCCTTCGGCCTGCCCGCCGAGCAGTACGCCGTGCAGACCGGCACCCACCCGCGGGTGTCCACCGAGGCCAACATCGAGAACATGAAGGCGCAGCTGCGCCGGCTGGGCCTGGGCCACGACAAGCGCCGGTCGTTCGCCACGATCGACCCGGACTACTACAAGTGGACCCAGTGGATCTTCCTGCAGATCTTCAACTCCTGGTACGACGACGAGGCCGGGAAGGCCCGTCCGATCTCGCAGCTGATCGCCCAGTTCGAGTCCGGTGAGCGGGCCGTGCCGGGGCACACGCGCGCGTGGCCCGAGCTGAGCGCCGCCGAGCGCGCCGAGGTCCTGGGCGAGTTCCGCCTGGCCTACGCCTCCGACGCGCCCGTCAACTGGTGCCCCGGCCTCGGCACCGTGCTGGCCAACGAGGAGGTCACCGCCGACGGCCGCTCCGAGCGCGGCAACTTCCCGGTCTTCAAGGCCAAGCTGCGCCAGTGGAACATGCGCATCACCGCCTACGCCGACCGGCTGCTGGACGACCTGGAGGAGTTGGACTGGCCCGAGGCCATCAAGCTCCAGCAGCGCAACTGGATCGGCCGCTCCGAGGGCGCCCGCGTCGACTTCCCGATCGACGGCGAGCGGATCACGATCTTCACCACCCGCCAGGACACCCTGTTCGGCGCCACCTACATGGTGCTGGCGCCCGAGCACCCGCTGGTGGAGAAGTTCACCCCGGCCGCCTGGCCGGAGGGCACCCACGAGGTGTGGACGGGCGGCCACGCCACCCCGGCCGAGGCCGTCGCCGCCTACCGCGCCCAGGCCGCCTCGAAGTCGGACGTGGAGCGCCAGGCCGAGGCCAAGGACAAGACCGGCGTCTTCACCGGCGCGTTCGCCGTCAACCCGGTCAACGGCGAGAAGGTCCCGGTCTTCATCGCCGACTACGTCCTGATGGGCTACGGCACCGGCGCGATCATGGCCGTCCCCGCCCACGACAGCCGCGACTTCGCCTTCGCGCGCGCCTTCGAACTGCCGATGCGCTGCGTGGTCGAGCCGGCCGACGACCGTGGCACGGACCCCTCGACCTGGGACGACGCCTTCGCTTCGTACGACGCGAAGATCGTGAACTCCGCCGGCGACGACGTGAAGCTGGACGGCCTGGGCGTCGTCGACGCCAAGGCGCGCGTCACCGAGTGGCTGGAGCGCAAGGGCATCGGCGAGGGCACCGTCAACTTCCGCCTGCGCGACTGGCTGTTCAGCCGCCAGCGCTACTGGGGCGAGCCCTTCCCGATCGTCTACGACGAGGACGGCGTGGCCCACGCGCTGCCCGAGTCGATGCTGCCGCTGGAGCTGCCCGAGGTCGAGGACTACTCGCCGCGCACCTTCGACCCGGACGACGCCGACACCCAGCCCGAGACGCCGCTGTCGCGCAACGAGGACTGGGTCAACGTCACCCTGGACCTGGGCGACGGACCGAAGAAGTACCGCCGCGAGACCAACACCATGCCCAACTGGGCCGGTTCCTGCTGGTACGAGTTCCGCTACCTGGACCCGCACAACGACCGGCAGCTGGTCGACCCGGAGATCGAGCGCTACTGGATGGGCCCGCGCGAGGGCATGCCCCACGGCGGCGTCGACCTGTACGTCGGCGGCGCCGAGCACGCCGTGCTGCACCTGCTGTACGCACGCTTCTGGTCCAAGGTCCTGTACGACCTGGGGCACGTCTCCTCCGCGGAGCCGTTCCACAAGCTGTTCAACCAGGGCATGATCCAGGCCTACGTCTACCGGGACGCCCGCGGCATCGCGGTGCCGGCCGCCGAGGTCGAGGAGCGCGACGGCGCCTACCACTACCAGGGCGAGAAGGTCTCCCGGCTGCTGGGCAAGATGGGCAAGTCCCTGAAGAACGCGGTCACTCCGGACGAGATCTGCGCCGAGTACGGGGCCGACACGCTGCGCCTGTACGAGATGGCGATGGGCCCGCTGGACGTGTCCCGGCCGTGGGACACGCGCGCGGTGGTGGGCCAGTTCCGGCTGCTGCAGCGGCTGTGGCGCAACATCGTCGACGAGGCGACCGGCGAGGTCACCGTCGTCGACGCCGAGCCGGACGAGGAGACGCTGCGCGCCCTGCACAAGGCGATCGACGGCGTCCGTCAGGACCTGGAGGGGCTGCGCTTCAACACCGCCATCGCCAAGGTGACGGAGCTGAACAACCACCTGACCAAGACGGGCCGGCCCGTGCCGCGCTCGGTCGCCGGGGCGCTGGTGCTGATGGCCGCCCCGCTGGCCCCGCACATCGCCGAGGAGCTGTGGCACAAGCTGGGCCACTCCGGCTCGGTCGTCCACCAGGACTTCCCCGTCGCCGACCCGGCGTACGTCGTCGACGAGACCGTGACCTGCGTCGTCCAGGTCAAGGGCAAGGTGAAGGCGCGTCTGGAGGTCTCCCCGGCCATCTCCGAGGAGGAGCTGGAGAAGGTGGCGCTGGCCGACGAGAAGGTCGTCGCGGCCCTGGAGGGCGCGGGCATCCGCAAGGTGATCGTGCGGGCGCCGAAGCTGGTGAACATCGTTCCTGCGTGAGTGCGTGAGTGCGTGAGTGCGTGTGGGCCGGGGCGCGAGGTGCCGTGCGCGTGAGCGCGTGTGTACGTGTACGCGTGGGGGCCGGGGTGTGAGTGCCTCGGGGTAGTCCCCTACGGGCAGGTTCGGGGTTCTTTTGGAACCCGGGGCCTGCCCGTTGCGTTTACCGTGGAAGGGCGGCGCGACCGGTGCCGCGCGAGCCGGAGGAGGAGCGCTGTGGAAACAGTCGTCACCGTCCTCGTCCTCCTCTTCGCGGTCTTCGTGGTGCTCGGCGCCTACGCCGCGGTGAAGGTGGTCGGGGCGGCCAAGCGCAGTGTGGACCGCACCATCACCCAGGCCCGCCGCACGGTCGAGGACCACACGCTGCGGGCCAAGTCCTTCGCCCAGCCCGGCCCGGGGGGCGAACTGGCCCAGCTGCGGCTCACCCTGCGCACCTCGATGCGCGCCACCCAGGACGCCCTGTACGCGGGCGTGCACGAGGACGAGTCCCTCAAGGAATCCATCGCCCTGTTCGAGCGGCTCAGCGTGCACGGGCGCGAACTCGAGGGCGACCTCAGGCGACTGGAGGCCGACCCGGACCGGACGACGCTCACCGAGCGGCTCCCGGCCCTGCGCGAACGCACCCGGCGCATCACGGAATCAGCCGACTCCCTGCGCTGGGCGGCCCGCGACCGCGCCCGCCGCTTCGCCGACGACGACCTGGACACGCTGAGCGCCCAGATCGACGTGGAGGCCGGCGCGCTGCGCCACTGGACCAGGACCGAGCCGTCCGAGCCGACGGCCAGGACCGAGCCCTCCGAGCCGACGACCGAGCCACCGGCCGCCGCGCCGGACCCCCGGACCTGGCACGGGGCCCCACGGCAGGCCTCCGCCGAGGAGCCGGCCCGGCCCGCCATCACCCCGTCGGGCCGTCGCCCCGTCTACCCCTGGCAGAAGAAGCCCCGGCCCGAGAGCACGACTTGAACACGGCCCGATCCGGCCACACGTGACCCGGTGAGAGGGGCTGGGCTGCCGTCGGGGCACTACGGCAGGTAACCTCCAGCTCATGTCCCGCCATGTCGCGATCGTCACCGATTCAACGGCCTACCTGCCGCCGCGGACGATGGAGCGCCACGGCATCACCGCGGTTCCGCTGACCGTGGTCCTCGGCGACCAGGCGCTCGAAGAGGGCACCGAGATCTCGACGCGTTCACTCGCCCAGGCGCTGCAGAAGCGGCGGCCCGTCACCACCTCGCGGCCCAGCCCCGAGCTGTTCGCCGAGACCTACCGCAGGGTCGCGGCGTCCGGCGCGAGCGGCATCGTCTCCCTGCACCTGTCCGCGGAGCTCTCCGGCACGTACGACGCCGCGGTGCTCGCCACGCGTGAGGCGCCGGTGCCGGTACGGGTGGTGGACACCGGGATGGTCGCGATGGCGCTCGGCTTCTGCGCCCTGGCCGCGGCCGAGACCGCGGAGGGCGGCGGCACGGTGGACGAGGCGGTCGCGGCCGCGGAGAAGCGTGCCGGGGGCACCTCCGCCTTCTTCTACGTCGACACCCTCGACTATCTGCGCCGCGGCGGCCGCATCGGCGCGGCGCAGGCGTTGCTGGGTTCCGCGCTCGCCGTGAAACCGCTGCTCCAGCTGCAGGACGGCCGGATCGAACTCCTGGAGAAGGTGCGCACCGCCTCGAAGGCGATCGCCCGCCTGGAGGAGATCGTGGCCGAGCGCGCGGGCGGCGCCGACGTCGATGTCGCCGTCCACCATCTCGCCGCTCCCGAACGGGCGTCGGCCCTCGCGGACCGGCTGCGCACACGGGTGCCCGGCCTGGCCGACCTGCACGTCAGCGAGGTCGGAGCGGTGATCGGCGCGCACACCGGTCCGGGGCTGCTGGGGGTCGTGGTCTCGCCGCGCTGACCCGTACGGGTGAGCGAGTTGTCCACAACTGGGCGGTAGTCCCCGGGAATTGAGCAAGATCATCGCGGATGTGCCGGGTTGCCGGATGCTCCTGGCATGGCACTTCGATCACGCTCACGCACAGCGGCGGCGACCAGCGGCCCGGGCCGCGCCCCCGACTCGGACGGCCGCACCCGCCACCGCCGCCCACCGGCCCGCCGGGGCTCCCATGCCTCGGCGGAGGATCTGCACCGACGCGCGCAGGCACTGTTCGCCGAACGCGCGGCGCGGGCGGGGGAACCGGGAAGTGATTCCTGGGAGGTCGCGGGCAAGCACAAGACCGGCCCTGACCCGGCGACGCCGATTCGGCCCCCTCGTCCTGGGCCGTCCTGGGCCACCGCGACGCCTGGGCGGACGGGCCGCCCACCGGACGCGGCAAGCGCGGCTGCGGCGGTTGGCGCGGGGTCGGCCCCTGTGGGTGCTGAGGGGGCGATGGCCGGGGGCGACTTCGGCCGCGCTGCCACGAGTGAGCCGAGTGCGGCGGTCACGGGCCTGCTTGTGGCGGGTGGTGCGGATCCGAATGGTGTGGCTGATGTGGGACTTGGCGTTGTGGGGAGGACGGGCGTGGCTGCCGTGGGCCCGCTTGCGTCGGGTGGTGCGGCGCCGCCTGTCCTGGCCGACGCCGTTGTTGCCACGAGTGAGCCGAGTGCGGCGGTCACGGGCCTGCTTGTGGCGGGTGGTGCGGATCCGAATGGTGTGGCTGATGTGGGACTTGGCGTTGTGG